>DAINBQ010000130.1:2387-8766 GCA_036732825.1 Burkholderiaceae bacterium
GTCTTCGGGCGGCCGGGCGACAGGCTCATGCGGCCTCCTTCTGCCGGGGGCGGCAGCCGCGGCCGGCGTTCGTCATTTCGAGCAGGAATTTCTGCATGTCCCAGGCGCCGGTCGGGCAGCGTTCGGCGCACAGACCGCAATGCAGGCAGACGTCCTCGTCCTTCACCATCACGCGCCCGGTCTTCAGCGGGCCTGAAACGTACAGGGCCTGACTCGTGTTCAGCGCCGGCGCCCGCAGGCGCTGGCGCAGGTCGGCTTCAGCGCCGTTGCCGATGAAGTTGATGCAGTCGGTCGGACAGATATCCACACAGGCATCGCATTCGATGCATTGCTGCGCGCTGAACACCGTCTGCACATCGCAGTTCAGGCAGCGCTGCGCTTCCTTCCAGGCGGTCTTGACGTCGAATCCGAGCTCGACCTCGACGCGGATGTTGCGCAGCGCCTGGTTGACGTCGTGCCAGGGAACCTTGAAACGGGCATCGGGCGCGACCTCGTTGTCGTAGCTCCATTCGTGGATGCCCATCTTCTGCGAGGCCAGCGTCACGCCGGGGGCCGGGCGCTCGTGAGCATCCTCGCCATGCAGGAACTTGTCGATCGAGATCGCTGCGTCGTGGCCCTGCGCCACCGCCCAGATGATGTTCTTCGGGCCGAGCGCGGCATCGCCGCCAAAGAAGACATTGGGCAGTGACGACTGCAGCGTCACCTTGTCGAGCGCCGGCATGCCCCACTGGTCGAACTCGATGCCCGAATCGCGCTCGATCCAGGGGAACGCATTCTCCTGTCCGACCGCGATCAGCACCTCATCGCATTCGACGATCGGATCGGGCTCGCCGGTCGCGACCAGCGCACGGTGGCCCCGGTCGTCGTAGACGGCCTTGACCTTCTCGAACTTCATGCCGATCAGTCGCGTGCCTTCGTGCAGGAAGGACTTGGGCACCATGTAGTTCAGGATCGGGATGCCCTCGTGCATCGCGTCTTCCTTCTCCCAGGGCGAGGCCTTCATCTCCTCGAACCCCGAGCGCACGATGACCTTGACATCCTCGCCGCCGAGCCGCTTCGCGGTGCGGCAGCAGTCCATCGCGGTGTTGCCGCCGCCGAGCACGATGACGCGCTTGCCGATCCGGGTGACATGGCCGAACGAAACTGATGACAGCCAGTCGATGCCGATATGGATGTGGCCGGCGGCCTGGCGGCGGCCCGGGATCTCGAGGTCGCGTCCGCGCGGCGCGCCGGAGCCTACGAAGACGGCGTCGTAATTCTCGGCGAGCAGGGCCTTCATCGAGTCGATGCGCACGCCACCGCGAAACTCGACGCCCAATCCGAGCACATAGCCGGTCTCCTCGTCGATCACTTCCTCGGGCAGACGGAAGCGGGGAATCTGCGTGCGGATCATGCCGCCGGCCTTCGGGTCCTGGTCGAACACGATGACTTCGTAGCCGAGTGGCGCGAGGTCGCGCGCCACCGTCAGCGAAGCGGGACCGGCACCGATGCACGCCACCCGGCGACCATTCTTCGGCGCCAGTCGCTTCGGCAGGCGGGAAGCGATGTCGCCCTTGTTATCGGCCGCGACCCGCTTCAGCCGGCAGATCGCGACGGGCTCGGGACGTTCGGCCTGCTGCTGCTCGACCCGGCCACGTCGGCATGCGGGCTCACACGGTCGGTCGCATGTCCGCCCCAGAATGCCGGGGAAGACATTCGACTTCCAGTTCACCATGTAGGCATCGGTGTACCGCCCGGCGGCAATCAGCCGGATGTACTCGGGAACGGGAGTGTGGGCAGGACAGGCCCACTGACAGTCCACGACCTTGTGGAAGTAGTCCGGACTTTTGATGTCCGTCGGCTGCACGTGTGTCTCCTTGCTAGCGCGGTCCGGGGACCCGCAAGGCTTGTTTGGCCGCAGTGTATGCCGCTGCCGACGCGGCGCGTAATACCCGCGTCGACTGCTGTGCCAATGCGACACAACCCATCAAGGGCTGAGACCCGGTGGTAGCATCGATATTTCGCCGTCGGGCCCGCAGGTCCGATGCCGCGATGACTCGGCAACTCGACCGGAATCCGGAACGGTTGTCGCCGGGGCAGGGCGTCACGCTGACGTCTCCCCGGGCATCTGGAACGAGAAACTCGTTTGCAAGGACGGCCATGCTGTCCGAAGGTGAAGCGCGATGATGAAACAGCTGCAGTCCAATTCGTACCTGTTCGGCGGCAACGCGCCGTACGTCGAGGAACTTTACGAACGCTACCTCGACAATCCCGGGTCCGTTCCCGAGAAATGGCGTGCGTATTTCGACCAGATGCAGTTGGTCCCGGCGGCGGACGGTTCGCCGGAGTCGCGCGACGTCGCTCATGCCCCGATCGTCGAGTCCTTTGCGCAACGGGCGAAAGCGGGCACTTTCACGCCCAAGGTTGCTTCCAGCGATCTGTCGGTCGCGCGCAAGCAGGTCCACGTTCAGTCGATCATTGCCGCCTACCGCTACCTGGGCAACCGCTGGGCCAACCTGGACCCGCTGCAGCGGCAGGAGCGGCCGCAGATCCCCGAGCTCGAGCCGGCCTTCTATGACCTGACCGAGGCCGACATGGACACCGTTTTTTCGGCGTCCAACACCTATTTCGGCCAGGAGCAGATGACGCTGCGGGAGATCGTGCAGGCGCTGCGCGAGACCTACTGCGGGTTCATCGGTCCCGAATACATGTACATCACGGATCCGACGCAGAAGCGCTGGATCCAGCAGCGTCTGGAGTCGGTCCGCTCCAAGCCTTCGTTCACGGCCGACGAGAAGCGGCACATCCTCGACCGCCTGACGGCAGCCGAAGGCCTCGAGCGCTACCTGCACACCAAATACGTCGGCCAGAAGCGGTTTTCGCTCGAAGGCGGGGAGAGCTTCATCGCATCGATGGACGAACTGGTGCAGCGCGGCGGCACCACCGGCGTGCAGGAGATCGTCATCGGCATGGCGCATCGTGGCCGGCTGAACGTGCTGGTCAACACGCTCGGCAAGATGCCGCGGGAACTCTTTGCCGAGTTCGAAGGCAAACACGGGGCCGACTTGCCGGCCGGCGATGTCAAGTATCACAACGGGTTTTCAAGCGACGTATCGACCCCGGGCGGCCCGGTGCACCTGTCGCTCGCGTTCAATCCGTCGCACCTGGAGATCGTCAACCCGGTCGTCGAAGGATCGGTGCGCGCGCGGCAGGAGCGGCGCGGCGACAAGGAGGGCGACACGGTGCTGCCGGTGCTGGTGCACGGCGACGCCGCCATCGCGGGCCAGGGCGTCGTGATGGAAACGCTGAATCTTGCGCAGACGCGGGGCTATGGCACCGGCGGAACGGTGCACATCATCATCAACAACCAGATCGGATTTACGACCTCGGATCCGCGCGATACGCGCTCGACGCTGTACGCGACCGACGTCGTCAAGATGATCGACGCGCCGGTGTTCCACGTGAACGGCGACGATCCGGAAGCAGTCGTGTTCGTCACGCGCCTGGCGATGGACTACCGCCAGGAGTTCAACCAGGACGTCGTCATCGACATCATCTGCTTCCGGCGGCTCGGCCACAACGAGCAGGACACGCCGGCCGTCACGCAGCCGCTGATGTACAAGAAGATCGGCCAGCACCCGGGAACGCGCAAGCTGTACGCGGACAAGCTGCTCACGCAGGGCACGATCGCCGACGGCGATGCCGAAGAGATGGTGAAGCGGATCCGCGCCGCACTGGAGGAGGGCACGACAGCCGCGGATCCGGTGCTTACCAACTACAAGAGCCAATACGCGGTCGACTGGTCGCCGTTCCTGAACCGAAAGTGGACGGACCACTCTGATACCGGTGTGCCGCTGGCGGAGCTGAAACGGCTGGGCGAACGCATCACGACGATTCCCTCCACATTCAAGCTTCATCCGCTGGTCGAGAAAGTGGTTGCCGACCGGCGTTCGATGGCCGAGGGCAAGCAACCGCTCGACTGGGGCATGGCCGAGCACCTGGCTTTTGCTTCGCTGGTCGCGAGCGGCTACGCCGTGCGGATCACGGGCCAGGACTCGGGCCGCGGCACCTTCACGCACCGCCACGCGGTACTGCACGACCAGAGTCGCGAGAAGTGGGACGAGGGTATCTACATTCCGCTCCAGCATGTCTCCGACAAGCAGGCGCCATTTACCGTCATTGATTCGGTGCTGTCCGAGGAGGCCGTGCTGGGCTTCGAGTACGGATACGCCAGCGCAGAGCCCAACGCGCTGGTGATCTGGGAAGCCCAGTTCGGCGACTTCGTCAACGGCGCGCAGGTCGTCATCGACCAGTTCATTTCTTCGGGCGAAGTGAAGTGGGGACGGCAGTCCGGGCTGACGCTGATGCTGCCGCACGGCTACGAAGGGCAGGGGCCCGAACATTCGTCGGCGCGGCTCGAACGATTCCTGCAGTTGGCGGCGGACAACAACATGCAGGTTGCGCAGCCCACGACCGCAGCGCAGATATTCCATCTGCTGCGTCGGCAGATGATCCGGCTGTTCCGCAAGCCGCTGGTCATCATGACGCCGAAATCGCTGCTGCGCGCCAAGGACGCGGCGTCCGATCTCTCGGAGCTCGCGAAGGGCGAGTTCCAGACCGTCATCAGCGAGAAGGACGGCTCGATCGAGCCGAAGAAGGTCAAGCGTGTGATCTTCTGCTCCGGCAAGGTCTACTACGACCTCGTCCACACGCGAAATGATCGCAAGGAAAACGACGTCGCGATCCTGCGCCTCGAGCAGCTCTACCCGTTCCCGCACAAGACGCTGGCTGCCGAGCTGAAGAAGTACCCGGGGGCGAACGAACTCGTCTGGTGCCAGGACGAACCCGCCAATCAGGGACCCTGGTTCTACGTTCAGCACCATCTGCTGGAAAACATGGCTGATGGCCAGAAGCTCGGCTACGCCGGCCGGGCCGCGTCGGCATCGCCTGCAGTCGGCTACTACGCCAAGCATGTCGAGCAGCAGAAAGCGCTGCTCGACGTCGCCTTCGGCAAGCTCAAGGGCCTGGTATTGAATAAGTAATTCGGGGGCGCCGGCCTGCCTTTGGCAGTCCGGCGACTGTTCTCGCGCTCGGAGTTCCTAATGCCCATCGTTGAAGTCAAGGTGCCGCAGCTGTCGGAGTCGGTCGCGGAAGCGACGCTGCTGCAGTGGAAGAAGAAACCGGGTGAGGCGGTTGCGGTCGACGAGATCCTGATCGAGGTCGAGACCGACAAGGTCGTGCTGGAAGTCCCGGCGCCTTCCGCCGGCGTGCTGGCACAGATCGTCAAGGAAGACGGCAGCACTGTCGTTGCCGAAGAAGTGATCGCGACGATCGACACCGAAGGAAAGGCTGCGGCCGCTGCTGCCGCGCCGGCCAAACCTGCGGCCGCTGCGCCAAGTCCGCCGCCCGCTGCTTCCAGGGCCGGTGTCGCAATGCCGGCGGCTGCCAAGATGATGGCGGACACGGGACTGGCGCCGACGCAGGTCACTGGCACCGGGCGCGATGGCCGCATCACGAAAGGCGACGTCATCGGCGCCCTCGAGACGCCGCGACCCAGCCCGCCGGCAGCCGCGGCGCCGGCAGCGAAACCTGCGTTGCCAGAGGTCAAGGCGCCGATCGACCTCGCGCAGCTTGCGGGCAGGCCCGAGCAGCGCGTTCCGATGTCGCGCCTGCGGCAGCGCGTCGCGGAGCGGCTCGTGCAGTCGCAATCGACCGCCGCGATCCTGACCACGTTCAACGAAGTCAACATGCAGCCGATGATCGAGCTGCGCAACCGCTACAAGGAGAAATTCGAGAAGGAGCACGGCGTCAAGCTCGGCTTCATGTCGTTCTTCGTGAAGGCGGCAATGGCCGCGCTGAAGCGGTACCCGGTCGTCAATGCGTCGATCGACGGCAACGACATCGTCTACCACGGCTACTTCGACATCGGCATCGCCGTCGGTTCGCCGCGGGGACTGGTGGTCCCGATCCTGCGCGACGTCGACCAGCTGACCTTCGCGGACATCGAGAAGAAGATTGCAGACTTCGGCAAGCGCGCTGGCGAGGGCAAGCTCGGCCTCGAGGAACTCACCGGAGGAACGTTCTCGATATCCAACGGCGGCGTGTTCGGTTCGATGCTGTCGACACCCATCATCAATCCGCCGCAGTCGGCCATCCTCGGGATCCACGCGACGAAGGACCGGCCGGTCGTGGAAGGCGGGCAGATCGTGATCCGGCCGATGAACTACCTGGCCCTGTCCTATGACCACCGCATCATCGACGGCCGCGAGGCCGTGCTGTCGCTGGTCGCAATGAAGGAAGCGCTCGAGGATCCGGCGCGCCTGCTGCTCGAAGTGTGAGGTTGCGATGTCAATGGCCGACGAACTGAAGAAGCTGCACGATCTGGTCCAGGCGGGAGCGC
>DAINBQ010000131.1:0-8756 GCA_036732825.1 Burkholderiaceae bacterium
CAACAAGGGACTGTATGACGGGCTGTCGCTCGATGGCAGCAACAGCAATGCGGCGTTGGCCCGGCTGCTCGACCTGCCGGTCGTGCTCGTGCTCGATGCGCGCGGCATGACGCGCGGTATCGCGCCGCTGATCCTCGGCTACCAGGCGTTCGACCCGGCGATCCGCATCGCCGGCGTGATCCTCAACCGCCTCGGCGGCGCGCGCCACGAATCCAAGCTGCGCGCGGTCATCGAGCACTACACGGACGCAGCAGTACTCGGGGCCTTGCAGGAGGACGAGCGGCTGTCGATCGAGGAACGCCATCTCGGTCTGATTCCAGCCACCGAAAGCGAACAGTCGCGTGTCCGCATCGAGCAGTTGGCGCAGGTCGTGGGTGAGGCGGTCGACATCGATCGTCTGCTCGCGCTCGCTGGGTCGACCACACCGCGCTCTGCGCAACGACCGGCAGCAGCGCCGGCGAGCGCCGGCACGCAGGGCCTGCGGGTCGGGATTGCCCGCGACCGCGCCTTCGGTTTCTACTATCCGGAGGATCTCGAGGCCCTGCAGCGCGCCGGCGCGCAGCCCGTGTTCTTCGATACGCTGGCCGACGCGCATCTGCCGCCGGTCGATGCGCTGTTCATCGGCGGAGGGTTCCCGGAGGTGATGGCCGCGGAGCTTTCCGCCAACCGCACGTTGCTGGCCGAGATCCGCGCCGCAATCGACGGTGGCCTGCCGGCCTACGCGGAGTGTGGCGGGCTGATGTATCTGGCGCGCTCGATCAGCTGGAACAACGTCACTTATCCGATGGTCGGCGCGCTTCCGGCCGATGTCGTGATGCAGCCCCGGCCGGTCGGCCGCGGCTACGTGCACCTGCAGGAGACGGATGCGAACCCGTGGCCACAGCGGTTTCACGGAACGATCAAGGCGCACGAGTTCCACCACTCGAAGCTCGTCAACGTCGACCCGCAACTCGCGTTCGCCTATCGTGTGCAGCGCGGATTCGGCATCGACGGCGAAAACGACGGTCTGGTCTATCGAAACACGCTGGCTTCCTACGCGCATCTGCGCAGCGTTGCCGGCCACGACTGGCCGGCCCGGTTCGTCGCTTTCGCGCGCGGTGTCGCCGAGCGCGCGCGTCGCGCGTCGGCCGCCTGACAGAACGACGGGAGAGAAGAATGATCGACATCAGGCCGGCCGCGGCCGAGCAGATCAGGGCGGCGTTGCAGAGCCAGTCCGAACCGGGACTCGTGCTGCGCGTGGCGGCGCGACGCGGCGACGACGGCGCCACCGAATACGGGATGGGATTCGACGAACGGCGCGAACAGGACGAGGAAGTCGTCACCGAGGCCGGGATCACGCTGCTGGTATCCCCGCCGTCGCTGGAGGCGATCGCGGGAACGGTGATCGATTACGTCGAGATCGCGCCCGGCGATCTGCGTTTCGTGTTCTATCGTGCCGACGAGATGCCGGCGGAACAGTCGTCAGAACAGCGGTCGGAACAGCAGTCGGACCAGCCGCCGGAAGCGCAGGGCGGCGGCTGCAGTTGCGGCAAGGGCGGTTGCAGCCAGGGATGATCGGGACGGGACGGCCAAGCCGAAGGGGACGAGGGAGACGATGACGGAGAGCATCAGTACAGCCACGATTGTGGTGTGGGGCGGCCTTGCACTGGCCTTTGTCTACGGTTTCGTCGCCAGTCGCGCCAACTTCTGCACGATGGGCGCGATCTCCGACGTCGTGAACATGAGCCATTGGGGGCGCATGCGCATGTGGCTGCTGGCGATCGCGGTCGCGATCATCGGTGCCAGTTTGCTGCAGTGGTTCGGCCAGGTCGACCTCGCGAAGTCGATCTATCCGCGCCCGCGCCTGGCGTGGCTGTCAGCCATCGTCGGTGGCCTGATGTTCGGCGTTGGCATGTCGCTGGCGGGCGGTTGCGCCAACAAGAACCTGCTGCGTGCCGGCGGCGGCAGCCTGCGTTCGCTGGTCGTGCTCGCCTTCCTCGGCATCTCCGCGTACATGACGATCAAGGGCCTGTTCGGACTGTGGCGCGTCAACTACCTCGATCGCTTCGCCGTCGATCTCGCGGCCTACGGAATGAAGGGACAGGATCTGCCGAGCCTGCTCGCCAAGGCCAGCGGACTGTCGCCCAATGTGGCGCTGGTGCTGGTCGCCGCGGTGATTTCGCTCGGTTTGCTGGGATTCGTTTTTGCCGACGCCCGCTTTCGTGCCAACGTGAACCAGGTCGTTGCCGGTGTCGTCATCGGTCTGATCGTGACGGCCGCCTGGTACCTCAGCGGGCACATCGGCTACGGCGAACACCCGGAAACGATGGAAACGGTTTTCTTCGCCACCAACACGCGCGCTGCCGAATCGCTGAGCTTCGTCGCGCCGGTCGCCTACGGCCTCGAACTGCTGATGCTGTGGACGGACAAGTCGCTGACCGTCACGTTCGGCATAGCCTGCGCGCTAGGCGTAATCTTCGGCGCGGCGGCGTGGGCGCTGCTGAGCCGGCAGTTCCGCCTCGAAGGATTTGCGTCGGTGACCGACACGCGCGACCACATCGTCGGCGCGGTCCTGATGGGTTTCGGCGGCGTGACTGCGCTCGGCTGCACGATCGGGCAGGGAATCACTGGCGTCTCGACGCTCGCGCTCGGATCATTCCTCGCGCTGGCCTCGATCATCCTGGGCGCGGCAGGGACGATGAAGTACCTGCAGTGGCGCGAAGGCTAGAAGTCCGGGTTCGATCTGCCGTAGAGAAGACCAGCCGCGCCTTGTTGCGCGGAACACCGCACAGATCTGCTGGCCGAGATCCGGACGACGGGCGGCTGTGGGTGGACCGCCCGCAAGTGGGCGGCCGGAGGCAAGACCCGACACCATAGCGGTCCTGAGACTTGGCCGAAAGCCGACGTGCCTGCACCTTGTCGATGCGGTGCTTGGGTGCTTGTCCGTGTCGAGCATCTCGAACCGCCTCGCTGCCACACCACCGTGTTGCCTACGCCGGGGACGCGGCCGAGCAGCAGCAGCAACATGCCGGCCAGCATGTTGTCGCGGCCCAGTTCTTCCTCCGGAGCCGAACCTAAGCCCAGTCATCGGGCTAGCCCCAAGTGGCCGATCCGGCGGAGTACTGGCAACCTCTTCGCTCTGCTCCCACGTCGTCACCTTCATGCGCTGGATCGCTTTAACTGTCCCACTCGTCGTCGCCTGCATCGCCGCGTTGTTGCTGAGCCATCAGAAGGTTCTATGGCACGTTACCGAGCCCGGGATGACACTGACTGACGTGCGTGCGGTTCTGCCCGAGGCAGTGCCGCCTACGCAACCGAAGAGGCTCGACAACGGCCTGTCGCTTGGCCTCGTGGCGCCCAAAGTCTCGAATCTGGACCGAGCCTTCGATGCCGAACTGTACTTTGGCGACGATGGACTGCAGCAGGTGCTGCTGCTCCCGACGCGCCTGCTCGCGGCGCCCGTCGCGATGATGGAGTTCGACGAGTTGAGACAGGCCGCGTCTCGACGCTACGGCCGAGAACTTCCTGGGAGTTCGACGCCATCGGCCGACGCTCCCGCCGAGGCTCGCTGGAGGGCGGGCCCGGTGACCATCACGCTTCGCGTCGAGAAACGCGGCGCCTATGCGGCCGTTGTGATGGCGTACTCAGCGGCTAAAGAGCGCTCTTAGCGGATTCGAAGATGGATGTACACGTCATCGTGCGATGAGGCCGGTTTTCGATCAGGTCGTCCGGTTCCCTGTGGGCTATTCGACTCGAGTCGATCATCTCGCGCCAAACGCTCTCCACCCGTTGCGGGTCACCGGACGGCGCGAAGACATCCGGCCAGGCGGCATGGTGGAGCACATTGATCTCAAGCCCTGTGACGCAAATCGCTTGCAGATCGACGCTCCTCGCTTCTCGGTAAGTGATCACGTGGGGCGGTTCCCTTCGAACAACCGACAAAGACGCTGTCCGCTACTCAGCGAATCGGGAAGCGAGGCCTCAGGACCGCTCCTGGCCCACCGCGGATGCTAGTAGAACGCCATTTCGCGCAGACAAACGTAATCGTCGGTCGGGTCGTCTTGCCTGGCCTTGGCCACTTTTCGCGCTTCGTGACGCAATCGATTACGCTGAAGGGACCCCGATGGCCAAACCCTCCGAGGGCTGCTCGAAGACGTCAGAGATGCGACCTCGAAGGCCTATTGTCGACGCTCAATTCTTACTACGCGGTGGACTTCAAGAAGCTGTAAGAACCTGTTCTCTGGGTCGTTGAAGATCGCGTGGACAACTGGATCAGCAAGCTGCACCCTCAAATCGACTTCGACATTCTGGCGGTCAAAATCCCGGATCACACTGGTCTGTATCAGGTCAAAGAACGAAAACGTCTGGAGTGGCTTCGACCGAAAGATGACGGAAAAAACGGACGACATGCCGCACCTAAGATAGTCCTCACCGGAAGGACTGCTCCCTCGGCCTGCAATGTCAGCACTTGAATATCGCGCCGCAAACTGAACGCGATCGCCGCTGCCGTTTTGCGCCAGCCATTTCGTTTTGACGGCGAATTCTTTGCCTTGGCGATCGAGACTCAGAGTGGTGGCGAATTCCGCAGTCTGTCCGGGGACCCCGGCGGCCGTTAGATGTGCGTTCGAACGAAGCGGATCCGCGAGGAACACAACGACGGGTTGTTTGGGCGCCAGACTGGCGAAAGTCGCGAAAAAAATCTCGTGATTTGGCAACACGTGGTCTGCAACCGGGACACCATATGGCCCCCGAGAATTGTTTTCCTCGATAACTCCGAAAGCGATTGCTTCCGCCTTCCTGTACACAAGAAGCGGAAGATCGTTGGCCAGACGGGCGGCGTTGATCTCATCGATCACTTGCTCAACTTTGTCTCGCGCTACGCGCCCTGGCGTCAACTGCAATACCCACTGATTCCATTGTCCACCACGCAAATGTTTCGACGGATCAAAGCACTCTGCGTGGGCGGACGGCGTGGCAATGTACATCGTCAGCACGACAGCTAACTTTGTCAGCACTGCCAAGCCAGCCATCGCGCATCGAAGCGTGAGTTCGATGGTAGGTTCCTGGTGACTGCGCTCTTGCGAACAAGTGATACACAGATTACAGCGTGCGTGTCGCATGGTTGTCTCCCCAGAGACCCGCGATCCGGAATGATGGCCGCTCCAGGGGCGACTTGCCAACTTAGACGAACGTCAGGTCCTGGGCCGATTTTTGCCGAGTAACCGATGAGCTAGCGGTTCAAATGGGCAAGCGGCGGCCCATCGGTTTAATGTACGCGCTGCCAAAAGCATCCCATCAAGCCAAGCTCGACGCTCGTCCCTTGGAGGCGACGCCGCAACTACGTTCGGGACGAAGTAGCGAAGGCGGCAGCCTGCTAAGCCGCAAGGGCGCTCCTATCGCATGGCAATCAACTCCGAAGCCGTGACTCTACGTCGCAGCGCTAGACGGTACTGCTCGACCAGGCGCTTGATTTCGGATCGCTCGCGAATGCCGAAGGGCGTTGAGTCGAGCGTCATACGCGCAACGGCCGAGCCATCGGAGCATCGACCAAGATTTGCGCAGTCAAGCAAAGCATCAAAGGCGGTTCGCTGATCGGTTGTATCCAATGCGTTGGACCCAGCCGCGTGCGCCAGAGCCTGCGTCCGCAGCTTTGAATCTGGCGAACCGTCGTTGAGATAACTCGACAGCGCCCGAATCGCTTCGCTTAGGAGCACCGAGTCGCGCGACACTAGAGCGGCGCTGACAAGCGCGAGATCGTCCGACTGCCATCGGGCGCTGCCAGCACCGGAGCGCTGCGACAGGGCAAGCAAACGGCCAAGAGGAGACGGGTCATCTTCGGCCGACGCACGCAGTTCGACCGCCCTTTCCAATGCGTCATCACGTCGCATGTTTTGACGAATTCCAGCGCATCGCGTTGCAAGCTCCCGGGCTGCGGCTTGCTCGACAGGCTCGCGCTGGCTTTTCGGCCGGAAGCTGGCGCACGCCATGAGCACCTCAGACGCCGCGAGCTTGTCTATGGTCGGGCTACGCATCGTGATCTTCGACACTGCCGAGTACAAATCTGCGCTGTCGACAATCGCTTTGCGGCTGCCCGCGGCGTCTAGTGGAGCCGGCTGTACAACGTCCGGCCCGCCCATCGCTGGCGGATACGCAGGCAACCGCGGTGAAGCGACGCTGGCCGCTCGCGTTGGCTCCAACTGGTTCTCGGAGACCCAATTTCCCGCGAATCCAATTGCGACTGCAAGCGCGACTAGGGCACCGCAGCAGCCGGTCACCCAGTGGCCATTCATCTAGTTTCGGGTGTGGAAGCTGTCAAGCATGCCACTAGCGAATGCGCACAAGACGGCAAGTCAGGCGTGGAACAGAGTCGCCTGTCATCCCTGGGGCCACGCCGCTGCCAAGAATCTCATTGCTGTCGTCGACGGCGATGAAATCGAACGTCGCGGGCGGTAGGGGAATTGTGCCGCCCCCGGGAAGCACGATTTCGTTCGTCGTGTAAACGATGCGGCCAAAGCAATTCCGCCCGAACGTTCCCGCACCGGCGATATGCGTATCAACCGACCCTTGATCCGAGTTGAAGGTTCCGTAGCCTTCGCAGAATGCCTTCTCGTCACAGTCGACCGTGCCGACGTATGTCACCTGATCGAACGCGACACCATTGAACGTACTTCCATCACATAGAAACCCGTACAACCCCTTGGCCTTTGCGGCACAGGTTCGACCGTGCCGACCGTTGTCGTCAGCGAATGCCGGCGCGGCGAACACGGCGCATGCGATTGTGGAAGCGATTAAAGCTGGAAGACGCAGCATGTTGTTTCTCCTTGGTGTTGGATCCGGCGGTGCGGATCGGGGCTTGGGGGCCATTTCAGAAGCCGGGTTGCACGTTCCAGATCATCGCGTACCGGCCGAAGGAAAGTCATCACCTCAATCCTGAAAGTTTCTGAATTCCGCAGCGACGGATGTCCGTTCAGGAGCAACTTCGCTACTCTCTTCGTGGTCACGGAGGTCAAACGACTGACGGTGATCCAATGATCTTGGTAGTAGGTGCGACTGGAGTTCTGGGACAAAAGGCCGTTCGACTCTTACTCGCAGAAGGACATCACGTGCGTGCAATGACGCGCGTGCTGGAGCGCGCGAGGGCTCTTGAGCAGCAAGGGGCGGAGCTCGTCGTCGGCGACTTGATCGACTCTGCTTCGATCGCCCGCGCATGTCGAGGCGCAAACCTCGTCCTAGTGGCAGCGCATTCTCTCTTTGGAAGAGGCAAGTACAGCTCGGATGCCGTTGATGATCGCGGTCATCGCGCACTGATCAACGTGGCGCGTTCTGAAGGAGTTGCGCGCCTCGTCTACACGTCTGTCTTGGGAGCTGCGCCGAATCACCCGGTCGATTTTGTTCGCACCAAGTACGCGATCGAGAAACACTTAGAAGCGAGCGGGCTCGATTACGCAATCTTGCGCCCGTCCGCGTTTATGGAATGGCATGCACACATCTTCATCGGCAAGTCGATGTTGGAGAACGGCCGAACCACGGTGTTAGGCAGCGGCACGAAGAGGCGAAACTTCGTGGCAGCGAATGATGTCGCGCAGCTAGCCGTTACTCTGTTGACTTCGCCCGCGATCAGTCAACGCATCGTCGAGATCGGTGGTCCGGGCAACTTTAGCAACAACGAGGTCGCCGAACTTTACGCAAAGACTGCAGGCATTGCGCCTCGAATCAATCACATACCTCGCCCTTTGGTGAGTTTGCTGGCGAGGCTGACTCGGCCGTTTCACCCAGGAATCAGTCGCGTTCTGCGAGTAACCAGTCTCCCTGACGACGCATTCTCCGAAGTTTTCGATGAAAGGAATTTATTGCAGAAATACCCGATGCGTTTGACCAGCCTGCATGAGTTCGTGCGCAACGAGGTGGAAGTGGCGCAGCGAAGCGCCTCTGCGATGGCTTAATCAGCGAGAACGCAGGACGCCGCCTCTTCCCGGGAGATCGCACCGCCAGCCGCCATTCATATTCAGACCGAGGCGCGTTTTGCTGAAACGGCAAACTGATCTAGTTCGCAAGCACCCATGAGACGGCTCGATCGAACGGCATGGCTACACCCAACGCCCACTCGTGCTCAAATCGCCGCTGACCTAGGGATTGACGCGCGTCCTCGAGAGCCCTTTGATTGATCGCTGGATCGTCGTGCGGCAGCGTTCGATCTCTATCAGCAAGCAGCGACGCCGCTGCCAGCAGGCGTACTGTCCGGTCAGGTCGCTGTCCAATTTGTTCTAAGCGCGCTAACAACCGCAATTGCTGCGCACCGTCGCCAACTCGGCCCTGCTCGCGATTCAATATCAGACTGGCCTTCAAATGGTCGATCGCCTCAGCGTAGTTTTCTTCGGCAAACGCAATTTCGGCGAGTTGATGCAGATTGCGGGCGATTCGATAGTTATCGTTCAGATCACGCGCGACTTTCAGCATGTCTTCGGTCCATTCGCGCGCGCCGGCGTAATCTCCGTGTCGAAACGCGATGCTTCCGAGATAGTGGGATGATGTAGTCAGTGCCCAATCGTCCCCTAATGCGCCACATCGTGCGCGCCCTTCGAGTAGCAGCGGACGTGCTTCGTCCTCGGCGCCCGGGGTATGGGCCAAGACGACGCCTAAGTAGGTCGTAGCGAGCGCCACTCCCCAGGGGTCGTCAAGTTGCCGAAAGCAGTCCAGGCTTTCTTGCATGAAAGGTCGCGCCCGATCGCGTCCATGCGCCATTGCCACCGAAAGGCCCAAGTGAAGCAGCCCGAGCG
>DAINBQ010000132.1:0-7210 GCA_036732825.1 Burkholderiaceae bacterium
AGAGCTGCGCCAGTCGCAAAGATTGACAGAGTCCGTCTCAGGCGATCGTGCCGCCCTCGGTTGACCAGACGCCGTGCGCCTCTCATCCGGCCCGGATCGTCCAAGTCAAGGCTCCAAGTTCCTGCGACGCCAAAGTGCCTTGAGGGCTGCGCACACCGGTCGCGACCGGTCTCTTCCGCAAACCGGCCAAGTGGCGCAACGTATCGCCGATCACGTTCGATTTCCCGTCGTTGCACCTGCGTGCCGGCGAACTGATGTTCTACGTCGATCCGGAGGGAGCGCGGGATGCAAACCTTCTCGTATCGCCCAGTCGCCGCGATGCTTTCCTCAGCATGCGCGCTCATCGAGCAGCTGCGTTGTGGTCATCGGGTGCGGCGAGCGGGGCTGCGGCGATCAACTGTCAGTGGATGCAGTGCCTGCCCGCAGGCTTCCGGTACGGACCGCCCACGCGTATTGGCTCAAGGCACGCGACCGCGACGGCTGGTTGCTCGATGTCGAACCCCACGGAAGTGACGCAAAGAAGCCCTGGCTCGAAGCCCTGGTGGCCGTCACGCTCACCGCCGGCGACCACGCCATCGAGTTTTCGGCCAAGCACCTGGGCGGAAGGGCTTCCTTGAAGTTCACTTGCGGCCCGGGCGCAGCCATCTATGTCGTGATCGATGCGTCCAGCAACGAAAGCTATTGGAGCCCGGCGCTCGTGGACTGGCAGATCGATCAAAGCGACGCGATGCCGGAACGCTTCCTTTGACGTCCTCTCGTTGTCCTCGATGACGGCCAGTGGTATGTCGATGCTGAACCGAGCAAGTGACGAGATCTTGCTCCTTCAAGTCAGCGACCACTTCTGACCCTTACCCCGACGTCCCTGCGAACGCTTTCTGCAACGCGGCGATATCGATCTTGACCATCTTCATCATGGCGTCCGAAGCCCGCTTGGCCTTGGCTGGATCGCGCTCGGCCATCATTTCGCCGAGGACCGTGGGCACGATCTGCCACGAAAGGCCATAGCGGTCTTTCAACCAGCCGCACTGCTCAGGCGTGCCGCCGTCGAGCAGCGCGTCCCAGTAGCGATCGATCTCGGCCTGGTCCTTGCAGTTCACGACGAACGACACCGCGTGGTTGAACGGGTCGAGCGGTCCAGCGGTCATCGCCACGAACTCCTGCCCGAAGAGCACGAAATCAACAATCTTGACCGATCCCGGCGGCCCGCTCGGTGACTCACTCGGCATCGACACGACGCGGTTAATGCGCGAGTCGGGAAAGATGGATACGTAGAACGCCGCCGCCTCCTCAGCCTCCTTCGCATACCAGAGAAAGGGGGTGATCCTTTGCATTGGGCTGCTCCTCTTCGGTGGACCGTCGAAAGAACCGCGCGCTCGATCAACTCGGGACGTCGAAACTGAACACGATTTTGGCGCGCGTGTTCGTGTCGATATTGACACTCTGCTGCCGCGTCTCGCCCTTGTGCGTGGCTTCGACCTTGTATTTCCCCTGGGCCAGGTCGATCAGCAGATACGGTGCGGCCAATTGCGTTTCGAGGATTGTCTGTCCCCGCGCGTCCTCGATCCTGATGTGGGTGTCGGCCAGGTAAGCCCCCGATTTCGTCGCCACAAGGACCGATAACGGGAAATCGCGGGAGACTGCCTTCATGTGCTCGGATTCGTCGAGGCCGATGCCGCCGGCGACGAAGCGGCGGTCCTGCGCGGTGCGGCCCTCGACGATCGACTGGGCCGCCGCGAGGGACGAAATCACGGCAATCAGGGATGTGAAACTGAGGGCGAGCAGTCGTCCTGAGAGGGATTTGTTCATGGTCACCTCCGGTGGTTCATCGAAGTGCAGCAGGCAACGTACCCGACGTCCGGCTTCGATTGCGTCGACTGGAATTCAGGCCCGTTGGCCGATCTCCAGGGCGTCACGCGCCACAGGAGACTTGCGGTAGAAGTCATAAACATGGCGGTGCGGCACTTCGATTCGAAGGCGCGCTGCAAACGGGCCGAATGGGGCCCGTTCGAACCGGGAAAGGGATTGCAGTTCGTCCGGGCGCACCCGGTTCCGCGGGAACAGGTCGTTCCAGCCCAGCAAAAGGTGGCCGCCATCGCGCAGGGCGGCGTAACAGGCCGCGAAGGCGGCGTCCGCCTCTTCCGGCCCGTTGAGCCCCCATCCAAGTACGCCATTGCAGACGACCAGGTCGAAGTAGCCGGCGGGTACGTGTCGCGCGAGATGCTGCAGGTTGTCCGCGATGTGGCGCTTCGCACCGTGGCGCTGATTCGCAGTTGCGGGGTCGATCGACCAGTATTCGGCCCCGGCAAACTGTGTCTCGTAGTGGTGCGTGTACGAAGCGCAGCCCGCGAACAGCACCCGCGTAATCCCTGGCGCGCGGGCAAAGGCGGGCAGGATCTTCTGCTCGAGAACCCGCCTGTCTTCCGACCGGCGACGGGGCGAGCGGCCACGGGCTTCCTGCCAGCTGATCGAAAGCGAGCGTCCGAGCCCCTGAATGGCTGCCAGGATCACGGCGCCTCGCAGGAAGTGAAATCGGCGAGGCGGATGCGCTGCTTGCCTTCACTCATCGCCTCCACGTGGGCCAAGGGCCGCCCAGTTGGGTGCATATTCATTCGGCGCGTGGGATCGCTGCTTGCTTCGCGACGGACCATTCGGCGCGGGTCTGCGCCAGGTCGGGAATCTGCAGGATATGCCGGTTGGACGATCCCTCATTCCTCTCGTGGTTGCGTCGATGGCTTGCACAGCGTTGCCGACCCCCGAGTCCGCGTCGCCGCCTTCCGGGCAGGACGGGGTTCGTGTGGTTGGCGCGACGGGCAGCCTTGCACCCGGCCAGGCCGAGTCCTTTGTCCGCAGGCTCGAGCGCGAGGGATCGACCGATCTGCTCGCGCGTCATCTTGCCCAAGTCGAGCACGCACTCGAGGCGCCACTTGTCCGCGGCAACGACGGGGACGTCCTGATCGACGGACCCGCGACGCACCGCGCGATGTTCGCCGCTATCGCTGGCGCGCGCGACCATGTGAATCTGCAGACATACATCCTGGAGGCCGACGAGGTCGGTGAACGACTGGCGAATCTGCTGAGCAAGAAGCGTGCTGAAGGGGTCCGCGTGAACGTCCTTTACGACAGCGTCGGCTCGCTGGGCACGCCAAAGGAGTATTTCGAGCGACTGCGCGCCTCCGGAATCGCGGTCTGCGAGTTCAATCCAGTCAACCCGCTGAAGGCGCCGAAGGGCTGGCAGATCAACAATCGCGATCATCGAAAGATCCTCGTTGTCGACGGACGGACGGCGTTCACGGGCGGCATCAACATCAGCGGCGTGTATTCGGCGGGATCGTTTGGCAGCCGTCGCTCTGCGCCATCCAAGGAGGAGGGCTGGCGCGATACGCACATCCGGGTCCGAGGACCGATCGTTGCCGAATTCCAGCGTCTGTTCATCGACGCGTGGGGCCGGCAGGAGTGCGACGGGCTCGAATCCGCACGCTTCTTCCCGCGCAACCAGGAAGCCGGCCAGTGGACGATGCGGGTCGTCGCCAGCGATCCGGAAAACAGCAAGAGCGAGATGTATGTCGCACTGCTTTCGGCGATCGAGCAGGCCGAGCGCCGCGTCTGGCTCACCTACGGATACTTCGTGCCCGACCCGGCCACCATAGAAACGCTGCAGGCGGCCGCGGCGCGCGGTGTCGATGTCCGCCTCGTGCTTCCCGGTTTCAGCGACTTCTGGGCGCCGTTGTACGCCGGCCGGTCGCATTACCAGGGGCTCCTCTCGGCCGGAGTTCGCATCTTCGAGCGGCATGACGCACTGCTGCATGCGAAAACTGCGGTCATCGATGGCGTGTGGTCGAGCGTTGGATCGACGAACCTGGACTGGCGCAGCTTCGTCCATAACTACGAAGCGGATGTCATTGTCCTCGCGGAGGCGTTCGCCCGTGAAATGGAGAATCTGTTCGCGCTCGACGTCAACGCTTCGCATGAGATCACGCTCGAGGCATGGCAGCGACGTGGACTGGTTCCGCGGATGCGAGAGTGGGCCGCGCGAGTCTGGGAATATCTGCTCTAGCGGGAACGGGGGGATTCTTGAGCGATTCGCCAGTTCGCGGGCAAAGCGGGCAGCGAAATTCCTGCGAGAATCGCTCGTGAGTCCGCTTGTAACAGGTACGAGTCCCGTTAGCCGCCATTCTCACAGGTTGCTCTGTCTGAACCGCCGTCCTCCGGCGGCCTCTGCCAATGTGGCTGTCCCGTAAATCGCCAGCGCTGCAGATCGACAGCGTCGAATTGCCTGGGGTGCCGGGGCGGCTTGGCCTCACGCATTGCCCGGGGCGCAAGCTGCGCATGGTCGGAATCCGCTGGGACCGCGACCTTATTGCTGACCTCGATGTGATCCGCGACTGGGGCGCGCGGACGCTCGTCACGCTAAACGAGGAACACGAACTCGACATGCTCGGCGTCTCGGCCATCGGCGAATTCGCGGCATCGCGCTTCGACTGGATCTGGATGCCGATCCGCGACGGCGACGTGCCCAATGCCCAGTTCGACCGTCGCTGGATCGTCGAAGGCGCCAAGCTGCGCGAGCGGCTGGTCGCTGGCGAGGGTGTCGTCATCCATTGCCTCGCGGGACTCGGCCGCACCGGCACGATCGCCGCCCGGCTGCTGATCGAGTTCGGCGTTGTTCCATCGGAAGCGATACGGTTGGTGCGCGCCGCACGCGAGGGCGCGATCGAAAACGCCTGGCAGGAGCGCTACGTGCTCGGGCTCGCGCCGCCGGCGCGTTGACTCGGGTGGACCGCAGCCGGAGGGCTCAGCGCGAAGGCGCCGTCATCTCGAGCGGCGTCACCCAGCGGTCGAATTCGTCGGGACGCACGTGTCCAAGCGCCAGCGCAGCTTCACGCAGCGTCGTGCCTTCGTGATGTGCCTTGTGCGCGATCTGCGCGGCCTTGTCATAGCCGATGTGCGGCGCAAGCGCCGTCACGAGCATCAGTGACCGCTCCATCATGTCGGCGATCCGGTCCGGGCGCGCTTCAATGCCGGCTGCGCAGTGCTGCTCGAAGCTCGCGATGCCGTCAGCAAGCAAGCGCGCACTGGCTATCGCGTCGAGAGCGATCACCGGCCGGCAAACGTTGAGCTCGAAGTTGCCCGACGCGCCGGCGAAATTCACGACGGCGTCATGCCCGAAGACCTGCATGCACAGCATGATCATTGCTTCGCTCTGCGTCGGATTCACCTTGCCCGGCATGATCGAGCTACCCGGCTCGTTTTCCGGCAGCGCGATCTCGCCGAGGCCCGAGCGCGGCCCGCTCGCGAGCCAGCGCACGTCGTTCGCAATCTTGAACAGTGCCGCCGCGAGCGTCTTGAGCGCGCCGTGAGCGAACACCAGCGGGTCGTTGGTCGCCAGCGCCGCAAATTTGTTTGACGCCGATTCGAACGGCAAGCCGGTGGCGGCCGCGATCCGGCCTGCGACGCGCGTGCCGAATTCTGGATGCGTTGCGAAGCCGGTGCCCACCGCGGTGCCGCCGATCGCCAACGGGAAGAGCGCCTTCATGCCCTGTTCGACAGCGCCACGCGCGAAATCGAGCTGCGCGACGTAACCGGAGAACTCCTGCCCGAGCGTCAGCGGGGTCGCGTCCTGCAGGTGGGTGCGTCCGATCTTCACGATCGCGCCGAACTGTTCCGCCTTCGCTGCCAGCGTCGCGCGCAGGCGATCCAGCGCCGGCAGCAGCCGGTCGTGGATGAGCCGGGCTTCCGCGACGTGCATCGCGGTGGGGAAGACGTCATTCGTCGACTGACCCCGGTTTACGTCGTCGTTGGGATGCACCGCCCGCCCGGCTCCGCGCGCAGTTCCGAGCAGTTCGGACGCGCGGTTTGCGAGCACCTCGTTGACGTTCATGTTGGTCTGCGTACCGGACCCGCTTTGCCAGACCGAGAGCGGAAACTGGTCGGTATGGCGGCCGGCGATCACCTCGTCCGCAGCGGTCGCGATTGCAGCCGCCTTGTCGGCATCGATGATCCCCAGTTCGGCATTGACTTCCGCCGCCGCGCGCTTGATCAGCACCAGCGCGAGGATCAGCTCGTGCGGCATGCGCTCGGTGGAGATCGCAAAGTGCTGCAGCGCGCGCTGCGTCTGAGCGCCCCAGAGACGGTCGGCGGCGACTTCGATCTCGCCGAAGGTGTCGCGTTCGGTCCGGGTCGGGGTCGGAGAATCGCTCATTGGAGACCGACGGCGAAGTTCAGGGCAGGTCGGATTGTGCGGCCGGCCCCACTGCGCAGCAAGCCAGGCACTGCGCGGCGAAACGAACTAGCATTCGAGTGTTACCCGCAAGGCAAACATGGCGGTTGAATGAGCAAGGCGTTCGTCAAGGAAACCGACAGCGAGGTCGACGAAGAAGAGCTCGAAGTAACGGTCCCGGCCGGGACGCGAAACTACATCACTCCCGCGGGATTCGAGCGCCTGAAGGGCGAACTCGTCCAGCTGCTCAATGTGGAACGACCCGAGGTCGTCCGTACTGTTTCATGGGCGGCGTCCAACGGCGACCGGTCGGAGAACGGCGATTACATCTATGGCAAGAAGCGCCTGCGCGAGATCGACCGCCGGATTCGCTTCCTCACCAAGCGGCTCGATATCGCGGAAGTCGTCGACCCGGCCGCACGCGAGGCGACAGATCAGATCTACTTCGGCGCTACCGTGCGCTACTCGACTTCGGACGGCAGTGAAAACACGATCACGATCGTTGGCATCGACGAGGTCGACCCGGCACGCGGCCAGGTGAGCTGGATCTCGCCGATCGCACGCGCTCTGCTGAAGGCGCGCGAAGGCGAGTCCGTGTCCTTGCGCACGCCGTCGGGCGAGGAGAAGCTCGAGATCCTCGAAGTACGGTACGGCCGGTCGTAAAGCCCCGGCAATCGGGAAATGCCTGGCCGGATCACAGGCAACCTCTCCTGGCAAGGGGCATATGCGCCCGATGAACCGGGCTTCTTTCGGATGCGCGGTAATGGCCCCGTTGCAGTCAATGTAATAGACTGATTCCAAAGGGCGAACGCCCGCGCGGCTGGGTGATTGGCGCCCTCGCGGTTGGCTTGAAAGCAGGGAGTCAGCGTCAAAATGTGCATCTGCAAAAGTCTTTTGCGGGGCTTGCTTCTGAGCGCCGTCGCGCTTGTAGTCGTCGGCTGTGGAACGTCCAGATACCCGGCAGCCCCCTCGGCGGCCGCGACCTCCGACTAC
>DAINBQ010000132.1:7310-8688 GCA_036732825.1 Burkholderiaceae bacterium
CTGTGGAACGTCCAGATACCCGGCAGCCCCCTCGGCGGCCGCGACCTCCGACTACCGGTATGTGATCGGACCACTGGATACGCTCAACATCGTCGTCTGGCGTAATCCCGAATTGTCGTTGACGACGCAGGTCCGCCCAGATGGCCGCATCTCGACGCCTTTGGTCGAAGACGTGCAGGCGCTTGGCCGCAACCCGGCCGAACTCGCTCGCGACCTCGAGAAGGCCCTCGCACGCTACATCCGCGACCCGGTCGTCACCGTGATCGTCAGCGGCTTCGCGGGTCCGGCCAGCGAGCAGGTCCGTATCGTCGGCGAAGCGGCGAAGCCGCAGGCCGTCCCGTACCGCCAAAACATGACACTGCTCGACGTGATGGTCGTCGTCGGCGGATTGACTGACTTTGCCGACGGCAACCGTGCGGTACTCGTACGTGGGTCGGAGAAGGGCAAGACGTACAGCGTTCGGCTGAATGACCTCATCCGGCGCGGGGATATCTCTGCCAACGTCGACGTGAAGCCGGGCGACGTGCTGATCATTCCGCAAAGCTGGTTCTAAGCCCAACTAATTGCCCTGTAAGCGGCCGCAGCGAGCGCATCGGCGCCGGCCCCGAGGGGTTTCGCACAAATGGACGAGATCTATCGGCATCTGACAAATATCGCCCGTGGAATGTGGCAGCGGCGCTGGATCGGGCTCGCGGCCGCATGGGCGGTCGCGCTTATCGGCGCGGGCGTGCTGCTGCGGATTCCTGACCGGTACGAGGCGAAGGCCCGGGTATATGTCGACACGCAGACCGTCCTGAAGCCGTTGCTTTCAGGCCTTGCGGTGCAACCGAACATCGAGGAGCAGATAGGCCTGCTGGCCCGCACGATCATTTCGCGCCCGAATATCGAGAAGATCATGCGCAGCGTCGATCTCGATGTGTCAGCCAACACGCAGGCCGATCGCGATCGGCTGACCGATGACATGATGCGACGGTTGAAGTTCTCCGGCGGGGGCCGCGAGAACATGTTCGACATTTCCTACCAGGATACGAACCCGGAGCGTTCACGGCGGGTCGTTCAAAGCCTGCTGTCGCTGTTCGTCGAGTCAGGGCTGGGCAACAAGCGTCGCGACGCAGAGAGCGCGCGCCGTTTCATCGACGAACAGATCAAGGGCTATGAGAAGAAGCTCGAGGAAGCCGAGAACCGAGTCAAGGAATTCAAGCTGAAGAACCTCGGTTTCACCGGCGGCGCTGGGCAGGACTACTTCTCGCGCATGTCCGCGACGACCGATGAACTGGCGAAGGTTCGGCTCGAGCTGCGCGCTGCCGAGCAATCGCGCGACGCACTGAAGCGCGAACTGGTCGGTGAAGACCCGGTACTGCTGCCCGACGCCGGTATG
>DAINBQ010000133.1:0-6017 GCA_036732825.1 Burkholderiaceae bacterium
TGAGTGCCAGTTTCGGACTGTCGATGACGAGGCCCATTTCGGTGTTGAGTCTTGCGGAGCGCTGGTCGAAATTGAACGAGCCGACAAAGACGTGCCTCCGGTCAACCGCAAACGTCTTCGCATGCAACCCCGATGACGAACTTGACCCGTAAGTCGACTTTTCGTCGGGTGCTTCCCACTCCGCCGTCGGTTTGAGCTCATAGAGCCGGACTCCGGCCCGGAGCAGGTCCTGGCGGCGCTTTGCATAGCCGGAGTGCACCGCTCCAACGTCGGACGCCGCCAGCGAATTGGTGAGGATGCGCACCTTCACACCCTTGCCCGCCTGCTCGACCAACGCGGCCGTGCCGCCTTCACCGGGCACGAAATACGGCGAGATGAGGTCAAGCGTCTTCTCCGGCCGGCCGATCATCCGCACGAGTTCGGGGAAGAGAAGAATGTCGGTGCGGGCGGTGGTGTCGAGCGTCTTTGCCGGATCGTCGAAGGCCAGCCGCGTGTTTGCCCAGTCAAGCGCGAGTTGCCGATCGAGCAACGCGCGAACAACGGGTGTCGCGCGCACCGCCTCGATGTACGCGACGGCGTCCGGGTCCGAGCGCGCTGACTTGAACCTTTCCTCCAGCTCGGCGACGCCGTCCGGCCCCGGCGCGCCCACAAAGCTCGCGGCGGGATAAGCGGACGGACTGCTCCAGTAAGCATCAAACTGCTTCGACACGTCGCGCACCGCCGGACCCACGGCGATCACGTCGAGGTCGGCAAAGGCGACTCCTCCGCCTGCTGCGAAATACTCATTGCCGATGTTGCGTCCGCCAACGATGCTCACCTGGTTGTCGACGGTGAACGACTTGTTGTGCATGCGCCGATTCACGCGTTCGAAGTCGGTCAGGAAGTTGAGCATGCGGGCGCCGCGCTGCGTGAGCGGGTTATAGAGTCGAACCTCGATGTTCGGGTGGGCGTCGAGGGCGGCGATCGTGGGATCGAGTCCGCCCGTATTCAGGTCGTCGAGCAGCAGCCGCACGCGCGCTCCGCGCTCCGCCGCCCTGAACAGAGCCTCGAAGAGCAGGTAGCCGACCTGGTCTCCGTGCCAGATGTAGTACTGCGCATCGATCGACTTCTCCGCGCTCGCGGCAAGAAGGACGCGGGCCGCGAACGCGTCGCGGGGGTTGGGCAGGGGGTGGATTCCGGTCTTGCCCGGATGCGCCGCGACATCCGCCGCTACCGCTCGACCCAGCCGGGTTCCTGCGGTGTCGGTGAGAGCGGTGGTCGACGTGCGGCCCTCGAGCGGCGGCAAGGTTGCACAGCCCGTCATCAAAAATGCGAGTGCGATCACGACGAACAACGGAGTGCGGTTCATTCGAATCTGTTCTCCGGAATGATCGTGTCTGGCTTCGGATCGAAAGAGTTGGAACAAATTGAGACGCGATTTTGTCATCGCGCAGAATATGGCGCCGCACGGCGGGCAAACTCCAACATAAATGGTGTCATCACGCTCAGGAAAGGCCGAGGTGGACATGCAAAAGCCCTGGCTCGCTCAATACCCTGCCGGCATCCCGGCCGAAATCGACATCCACCGGTTTGCGTCGCTGAAGGATGTGCTCGCCGCGAGTTGTGCGCGCTTCGGCGACCTGCCGGCCTTCAACTCGATGGGCACGGTGATGAAATTCCGGCAGCTCGACGCGGCGAGCCGCGCCTTTGCGGCCTGGCTGCAGAAAGTCGCCAGGCTGAAGCGCGGCGATCGCGTCGCCTTGATGATGCCCAATCTGCTCCAGTACCCGGTTGCCCTGTTCGGAGTGGTGCGGGCCGGCATGGTCGTGGTCAACGTCAACCCGCTGTACACACCGCGCGAACTGGAGCATCAGCTGAACGACTCCGGCGCCGTGGCCATCGTCGTGCTGGAAAACTTCGCGCACACCGTCGCGCAGGTGATCAAGTCCACGCCGGTGCGCATCGTGATCACGACGCAGGTGGGCGATCTGCTGCCGCCGCTCAAGCGGATTCTGACCAATGTCGTGGTCAAGCACGTGAAGAAACTGGTGCCGCCGTGGCAGCTGGCAGGTGCGATGGAATTCAACCGCGTGCTGGCTGCTGGTCGCACGCAGTCGCTCGACGATGTGGCGCTGACCCACGACGACCTGGCCTTCCTGCAATACACGGGCGGCACGACCGGCGTGGCCAAGGGAGCGATGCTCACGCACGGCAACATGGTGGCCAACGTGCTTCAGGTGGGCGCGTGGATGTCACCCAACCTGCATGACGGCGCGGAGACCGTGGTCATTCCGCTGCCGCTTTATCACGTGTTTGCATTGACGGGGTGCCTTTCCTTCTTCAGCAAGGGTGCGCAGACCGTGCTGATCGCGAACCCGCGCGACCTGCCGGCGTTCATCAAGTCGCTCAGGCAGATCAGCTTCAGCGCAATCATCGGCGTCAACACACTCTTCCGTGCTCTGCTTGACGCGCCGGACTCCGCCAAGGTCGACTGGAGTCACCTAAAACTCGCTGTCGCCGGCGGCATGGCGGTGCAGCACGTGGTTGCGCATCGCTGGAAGCAGATGACCGGCGTGCCGCTGGTTGAAGGCTATGGGCTCACCGAGAGCGCGCCGGTCGCGATCGCGAACCCGGTCACGATCGACGAGTGGAGCGGTCAGATCGGCGTGCCCTTGCCGAGCACGGACGCAGCGATGCTGGACGACGATGGCAAGCCGGTTGCACTTGGTGAAGTGGGCGAGATCTGCCTGCGCGGACCGCAGGTGATGAAGGGCTACTGGGACAGGCCCGCGGAAACGGCCAACGTCTTCACCGCAGATGGCTGGCTGCGCACCGGCGATATGGGCCTGATGGACCAGCTCGGCAACATCCGCATCACCGACCGCAAGAAGGACATGATCGTCGTGTCCGGATTCAAGGTGTTTCCCAACGAGATCGAGGACGTGCTGACGATGCACCCCGGTGTTCTGGAGGCCGCCGCGATCGGTGTGCACGATGAGCGCTCGGGCGAGGCGGTCAAGGTGGTCGTCCTGCGCAAGGACCCGGCACTGACGGAAAGCGAGCTGCTCGCGCACTGCAAGCAGCATCTGACGGGGTACAAGATCCCGCGCATCGTCGAGTTCCGCAGCGAGCCGCTGCCGAAGACCAACATCGGCAAGATCCTGCGGCGCGAGTTGCGCGACGGCAGCGCGGCGGCGCCCACTGGGGCGCCCGCAGTGCCCGCGCCGGCGACTGAGGCCTAGCGTGCCTGGGGCGGCGAAGCCCGCGCGGTACCGCCCCCGGCCGCTCAGGCTGCGGGGCGGCGGCGAGGTGATGCTGCGCGCGATCGACGAGGCCGATGCGCCGGAGATCGTGCAGGCCTTCGAGCGCCTGACAGCCGATTCGCGTTACTACCGCTTCATGCAGCACAAGAGGCAGCTCGATCCCGCGGCGCTCGAACGCGGCGTACATCCGCGGCCCGGCCGCGACTTCGCATTCGTGGCCACGATACCGGCGGCCGACGGCATCGACATTGTGGGTGCCGCGCAGTACGTGCGCGCGAACGGCAGCAGGCGCAAGTCCTGCGAGTTCGCGATCACCGTGGCGGAAGACTGGCGCGGCACCGGGCTCGCCTCCCAGTTGCTGGCCAGCCTGGTGCGGCGGGCGCGGCGTGATGGCTACCGGACGATGGAAGGATCGGTGATCGCCGATAACGCGCCGATGCTCGCGCTGGCGCGAAAGCTCGGATTCAGCGTGCACCCGGTGCCGGAGGACGCAACCGTGGTCCGAGTGCAGCGCGCGCTGTAGTTCGCACTGTTCCGCGCGTGCGGTTTTCTTGCGCTGGATCAGAGCAGAGCGCGGGGCCCCGCGCCACGCTTCCCAGTTAGTCAACCTGGCAGGGCGACCGTGATGGCAGTTGTGCAGCGCGGGCGAGCCTGCAGCCGCAGGAGGAGACGAAGATGATCACGCAACCGGTTGGAGATGTGGTTCGCAGCAAGGACATCCAGGAACTCGTCAGCGTTACCGCGTCGGCCTCGGTCGCCGATGCCGTTGAACTGATGACCCGCAAGGGCGTCGGCGCGGTCATCATCAGCAGCCGGCCGGACTCCGTCGAAGGAATCTTTACGGAGCGCGATGTGATGTCCCGCGTGGTCGGCGAGGCGCGCGACCCGAAGCGCACACCGATCTCCACCGTGATGAGTCCCGATGTGCGCCGGGTCGACGCGACCGTGAGTGTCGAGGAGACGCTGCGCCTGATGGTCGTGCACGGCCATCGCCACCTGCTGGTCGAGGAGGGTGGCTTGGTGCAGGGGCTGGTTTCGATCCGCGACCTGATGCACTGGATCATCCTGCCGGATACGAGCATCGCCCATGAAGGGCGGGTCGGAGTCATCCGCGCGCGAACCACAGAGGCGTTGCAGGAGCTCCAGGAACACGCGAGGCGCTGAGCCGCGCGCTCTACGCGGCCGCTGCTCGGTCAGCGCTCCGAAACTGCTTCGTAATAGCGCGCCCGCAGGATCAGGCGCCGGTGCGCGTCCGAGTCCGCGAACGCGGCGCGATCGTGCAGCACGTTGTTGCACACGAGTCCCATGCCGGGTTCCATCAGCAGCCGCAGCACGTGCGCGTCCGTTTCCAGGATCTGTTGCAGGGCGATGGTGGCCGCCTGCACGGCGGGATCGTCCTTCCAGGCGATGCTCCGGGTGCGAGCGGTGTAACGCATGTGCAGTCGGCCGTCCTCGGTGACCGAGAACACCGGACCGGTCTGATCGCCGCGGGCGACCTCGCCTTCTTCGGAGCGCGCGGGGATCGTCATTGCGTCGGGCAACATCAATGCGTGGATGTGTTCCGGGTCGGCGTCGCGCAGGGCGATGTAGGCCAGTTCGTGATCCAGCACACGATTCTCGCCGCCGGATTCGGCGCGCTGCACGCAGTGCAGGATCATTGCGCGGATCCTGCGCTCCGGCGCGTTGTAGTAGCCGTCGGTATGCCAGCGGATCGCGCGGTTCGTATACGGGATGTAGGCGCTTCGCGTGCCGGTTTCGGTCACTGCCAGCGGCGTAATGCCGTCATCGTCGGCGAGGTAGTTGACGTCGAGCGTGTGCAGCCCGAGCTGCGCGCCGATGCGGCGCGGAGTGTCGGGGTCGGCGGTATCGCGCGGCGGGCTGGCGTAGACGGCCATGTTGGCGCGCGTGCAGCGCTCGAGCAGCGCCGCGCGTTCGCGTTCCGTGAGCCGGGCCGGGTCCGCAACCTCGACGATGAGTTCTGCCACGGTGGCCGGATACGCGGCCAGCTTGCGCTCGCGCCAGTCCCGGTAGGCGGCGCGGTCGGCAAGGTCGAAGGGGCGCGGCAGGCGCGCGGGGTTTCCGGTCACCGTCGAATCATTCCGGTGGAATCGGATCGTCGAGCGGCGCGTCGACCTGGGGCATCTCGGGCAGCGGGCCCGGCTCGGTCGGTTCTTCGTCGTTGGCAGCGCCGATCGATCCGGCGGTCGTGACGGCCGTGTCGAGCACGCGGCGCAGCGTTTCGATCGCTTCGGGTGCTTCGATCGTCATCAGCTGATCGGCGACCCAGGTGCGGTCCTCGGGCGCGACGACGTCCCGCAGCGCCGAGCTGCAGTAGCGCATGAACGCGAAGTCGGGGCCGTACTTGTCGTCGAAGCCAAGCGCCGCGTAATCATCGGCACGGCCGTTGAAGTGATCGATGAAATGCTTGCGTACCGCCTCGTATTCGTCGCCGAGCAGGCGCGACTGGTTTTCGGCCAGCTGGTCGGCGAGGCCCTTGACCATCGAAACCGTGAACGCTCGACGCTGCGGCAGCGACAGGCGCGAGAACGCAAACCGGTCGGCGACCTGGATCAGGAACACCAGGTACTCGACCAGGAAGGCGAAGTACTGGGGGCTGGCTTCGATCTCGAAGTGCGCACTGCGCATGCGCTTGATCGTGTTCAGGCCGAGCCGCCAGGCCGTGAACGCGGCCACGCCGGCCAGCGTCTCCGGGTCGCGCGCCTTGGCCCGGTTGAACCAGCGACTCTTCGTGCGGATCGGTCGGACAGTCATCCT
>DAINBQ010000133.1:6117-8670 GCA_036732825.1 Burkholderiaceae bacterium
CCGCCCTTGCCGAAGGGCTTGGGCAGTCCTGCGACGCGCGCGCCCTGCTTGGCGGGCCCGCCCGGAAACAGGTCGTACAACCATTTGTTGTCACAGGCGGGAATCTGCGCGCTCAGGTCCTTGAGCATGTTGCGGTAGTTCGGCGTGTGACCGTGCTCGCGATACTGGTCACGCAGGTAGCTGATCACGCTCCAGTGGTCGTCGGTCAGAGTGATGCCCTCGGCCTCCGCGATGGCCGGGCAGACCTCGTCCGAATAGTTCGGCTCGAGCAGATAGCCTTCTTCGTCAACTTCCAGCGTCTCGCCGTTGACCACATATGACATGGATAGTCCTTCTATTCTCGTCGGAGATAAAACTCGTATTCGCCGTGACTCGGTTCGAACCGGTCGATCAGCCGCACGGATCCGTTCGCGGTCCAGGCGTCGACATCGGCCGGCGTACTGGGGAAATTGCTGATCAGCACCAGCACTTCGCCCGGCTGCATGCCGTCAAGCAGCCGGCGGGCTTCGTCGATCGGGCCCGGCGGAGTCGCGCCGCGCATGTCGAGCATGACGTTGCCGCCTGAGCGTGGATTCACGGCGTTGCGGCGGATCGTATAGGCAGTGCGCTTGCCATTGAGTCGCTCGAACTTGATCACTTCGTGCCCCGTGATGCCAGCCCACGCGCGCAGGTCGTCGCCGGTTCCGGGGCAATCGGAAATCAGCACCATCTGCTGTCCGTCTGGCAGGTCGTCGAGGATCTTCTTCGCGCCCAGCAACGGGAGCGGGCAGGACAGTCCGCTCATGTCCAGTTTGACGGCCGCTTCGGTGTTCATCGATCGACTCCCTGACTACCCGTTCATGTTCCGACCGCGGCAATCGACTTGTGCGGCACGAAGAGGCCGCAGCCCAGCTTGCGATGCCGGCCCAGGCCCAGCTCCTGCGCGCGCAACGATTCGGCCGCCGATAGCCCGTGCAGCATCAGGCTGAAACCCACGAGCCTGCCAGCATCGGTTTGCAACTCGCCGCGCCGCCCGACGATCATCTCGCAGTCGAGGTCCAGTTCCGCCACGCCGCGCTCCACGTCCGCCACGAAATCCGCCTCGAGCTCGGCGCCGGTCACGACGAGGCGAGCATGAAGCACGGGATAGGCGAGTAGTTCGCGAATGCTGACACGCCCGATCAGCAGCGGGGCGGGCACCTCGAGGCGCGCGCCCTCGAGTCGAGCGCAGTCGTCCGCGCGATGAGTGGGCGCGCGCAACACGACTCGCGTGCGTCCGCCGACCATCAATTTCCCTGCGCAGGGCGTCAATCCGCGTATCGGGTGGATGCCCGCTTGCGCCTCGTCATCCAGCCAGGGCAGGGCGGCGGCCAGCGCGCGGTGCAGGCCGCTCGGGTAATCGGGGTCGACGCGATCGCCGCTTACCGCGAAAGCGAAATCGACGGTGGCGGCCGCTGTTGCTACAGAGCTCACGGCCTGTCGTCCGACGCGGGAGAGTTTTTCCGGCTCCATTGCAGCATCGCCTCGGCCCACGCTCCGGCCGTTGCAGCATCGATGTCGAAGACGGTGTGGCGGCGCCCTTCGCGGATGCGAATCCGCAGCAGGCTCATGCCGCCGACCAGGTAGTCGATCTGCTGCAATTCGATCTCCTGTCCTCCCAGCGGCGCGCGCAGCCTGGCGAGCGTGGTCGCACTCAGTTTCTCGTCGCCGGGCATGGATTCCATCGTGGTTCGGTTTGGATTCAGCGCGTGCGATCGTGCAGGACTCGAAAGAGGCTATCGGTTGGATTGTGCGCCTGCAGCGCGATCCACACACCACCGCACTCCCCACTTCGGAAACGTGCGCTCCGCGACTCCGCCCGGTATGCCGCCCAAACCGCAGTGCATCTATAGCCTGCACGCGCAAATCCTCGCCATCACCCGGGTTGGCTGCCTACCCCTCCCTTTCGGGTTATCCGCGTAATCATCGCGGGTGATGGTTGGCCATGAGGCTGCGCCGTACGATGGCCACCGGGACTCGCTGCTCGAGCCGGTCGCCGCGCATGCGGTGTTGGCGCAGCGGGCAGGCACCCCGGTCGACGACGACCTCGGCCACTCCGTTCCCGAACCAACAGAATCAGCAGGAGGCGCGAACAATGGCTAAGCCGATGCACAAGACCCCGATGCTCGACGAGCTCGAAAGCGGTCCGTGGCCCAGTTTCGTGACGGGACTGAAGCGCCTCGCCAAGGACAAGGATTACATGGTCGACCTGCTCGGCCAGCTCGAAACGTCCTATGAAACGCGCAAGGGGTACTGGAAGGGCGGCACCGTCAGCGTGTTCGGCTATGGCGGCGGCGTCATTCCGCGCTTCACCGAATTGAAGGATGAAAACGGCAAGCCGAAGTTTCCCGACGCGGCCGAGTTCCATACGCTGCGCGTGATGCCGCCGCCCGGCATGCACTATTCGACCGCCATTCTGCGCAAGCTGTGCGACATCTGGGAAGAGCACGGCTCCGGCCTGATCGCCTTCCACGGGCAGAGCGGCGACATCATGTTCCAGGGGGTCAAGTCCGACAAGGTGCAGGACGCCTTCGA
>DAINBQ010000134.1:0-2469 GCA_036732825.1 Burkholderiaceae bacterium
TTGCTCGTGTCCAGGCTGTGCCGACGGCGAGCGGCTCCTCCGCCGCTATCGAGATGGCACGAGTGTTCGGCAGACCTCCTGCCAACCGGGCCGGCTCTCCTGGTTCCCAGCGTTCGCGCTGGACCCGAACGGGTTGGGTCTCTTGATCATCCATCCGAGCTCGGTATAGGTATCCGGCTCGATTCCGCCGGCGCCAAAGAATGGCCTGTCATTGAGCACGAGCATGAGAAAAACAAGGCCGAGGAAGCCGGAAAGCAGACCGACCACCAGAAGGTGGAGTCTCGCATCCTCGAGTCTGAACAGATACACAAGGCACATGCTCATCAGCGCGCCGACAACGATGATCATCCACATCAGCCCTGAAAGCTTGCTCGTCGCGGCATCGGCGCGCAGCCGTCGCAGTTCGTTCAGTTGATTGAGGGATTGGATCGCGGCGGCGTAGCGCACCTGTTGGCCATCATCCTTCGGTTCGAGGCTCAGGACCACTTGCCGAATGTTGCGCAACGCGCGCCAGTCTGCGCTGGGCTTCTTCCCTGCTCTCTGCTCGTCCCAGACGACACAAATGACGTCCCGCAAGTAATCAGACACCAGTTCCGCGGTTGACTTCCCGATCTTGGCCGGCTCGGTCGCATTGCGCGTGATCCCCTGGTCCGGTTGTCCCGCGGCTCGGTGAGACCCGATGTCCGCCGAGACCATCAGGTACAGCACCTGGATCGCCGCCGCCTCGCGCACCACAATGTCCTCTGCAGTGGTGTGTCGCTGCCACACGTCGATGGCGATCAGGCCGACCGTGATGCCGTAGAGCACGCCGATGGTTCCCAACGCGCCACTGATGACGTCATTGACACCGTCGTGATACTTGATACGCGGCTGGAGGAAGCGGCGAGCAAGCTTGAATCCGCCCACTGCGACAAGGGCTGTGACCCCCACCACGATTGCCGCGACGACCGGAGTGGGAAATTGATATAGCCAGTCGAACATGCAGCCTCCGACATTCGGGCCGAGTTGTTATTGCCGTTCTTGGTGGCGTCCGCTGTGGCGGATTCTCAGGCCAGGAAGAGAGGTCCGCAACTCACCCGGTCCGACGCTTCCCGCTGCGCGTTCAGCTCAACCCTGTCACTGGCAACGCCGCCCCGTGAATCGCGCGCGCTTCGTCCGAAGCGAGATACACGATCACGTTCGCGAGGTCTGACGGTGCGACCCACAGCGCCGGATCCGCTTTCGGCATCGCCGCCCGGTTCTCCGGCGTGTTGATGATCGTAGGCAGCACGCAGTTCACGTTGATGTTCTTCGCGCGCAGTTCGGCTGCCATCGACTCGGTCAGCCGGATCACGGCGCTCTTGGCCGCGCAATAGGCGCCCATGCCGGCGACGCCTTTCAGCGCCGCATGCGCGCCGATGTTGACGATCTTGCCGCCGCCTTGCTCGATCATCTGCGGCACGACAGCTCGCGTGGCGTGCAGCAAGGTGCGCGCGTTGATGTCGAACAGAAAACTCCAGTTCGCGTCCGAGGTCTCGTGCACCGCTTCGCCCATGCGGAATCCGCCGGCGATGTTGGCAAGAACAATGATGCCTCCAAACCTCTCCCGGGCCGACTTCACTGCGGCGTCGACCTGCGCCTGGTCGAGCAGATCCACCGTTGCAAACAGGCGCTTGGCCGACTCGACTCCGTAGGCCTGCGTCAGCTGCTCGCGGCGCCGGTCCACCAGGACGAGGTTCGCGCCCCGCTCAGCGAACGCCGCAGCGACGGCACGGCCCAGATTGCCGGCAGCGCCGGTCAGCATGACGGTCCGATCGGTGAAATTCATTTGGCTGCTCCGCGCTTGGCCTGGTGGTAGCGACCGGTTCCCCGGGTGACGACGCGATCCGTCTCGATCACGGTGCCGGGCTCGAACTCCGGCTCGCCCTTCACGCGCTGGTAGATCGGGCCGAAGTCGATGCGGCCGAGTTCAAGCAGTTCGTCCAGGTCGGCGATCACGAAATAGGTCTCCTGGAAATCGTCTATCCGGTAGCGCGTGCGCATCACGCGCTCGAGGTCGAACCGAAGGCGGTTCGGTGACGGATCATCGAGCGCGAACACGGTCTCGGTCGCGGACGATGCAATGCCGGCGCCGTAGATCCGCAGCCCGTCCTTCTGCATGACCAGCCCGAACTCGATCGTGTACCAGTACACGCGCGACAGCTTGTCGAGTACGCCGAGTCGCTGTGCGCGCAATCCGCCGACGCCATACGCCTGGATGTAGTCCGCGATGACCGGGTGCATCAGCAACGGCACGTGACCGAAGACATCGTGAAAGACATCGGGCTCCTCGAGGTAATCGAGTTCATGTGCCCTGCGGATGAAGTGGCCGGCGGGAAAACGGCGGTTCGCCAGGTGCTCGAAGAAGACGTCGTCCGGTACCAGGCCGGGCACCGCGACAACCTGCCAGCCGGTGCGCTTCATCAGCACGTCGCTCAGCCGGCGGAAATC
>DAINBQ010000134.1:2569-3635 GCA_036732825.1 Burkholderiaceae bacterium
GCGAGATCGATGTCGCGCTGGGTCAGCCCGCCGGCATCGTGCGTCGTCAGCGTGATCCTGACCCGGCTGTAGACGTTCGACCATTCGGGATGGTGGTCACGCTTTTCAGCCGCGAGCGCGATCTGGGTCATGAACGCGAAGGCTTGCGCGAAGTCCGCGAAGCGGAACTCGCGCGTGATCGCGCCGCGCGCTTCGTCGTATTGCCATTGCGGCAGCGCTGCCAGCAGCGTCAGCGCCTGCGGTTTTTCGAGCTTGTTCATGATGTCCTCCCGGTTCGGGCCGGCAGCACGGTGCCCGTGCAGGCGCCAAAGCCGATGCGCCGGAACCCGTCGCGTTTGCAATGGCCCCGCAAGACCACCGTATCGCCGTCCTCGAGGAAGGTCCTTGCTTCTCCATTCGACAGGCGGATCGGTTGCTTGCCGCCCGCGCTCAGCTCGAGCAGGGAGCCACCCTGGTCGGGCTGCGGCCCGGACATCGTGCCCGAGCCGAAGAGGTCGCCGCTGACCAGGTTGCAGCCGTTCACCGTGTGGTGCGCGACCAGCTGCGCGATGGTCCAGTAGGCGTCGCTGAAGTTGGAGCAGGACAGCCGATCACCCGCATGGCCGGCTTCGCGCATCTTTGCCGTCTGCAGCCAGACTTCGAGTTCGATGTCGAAAGCGCCCGCAGCGCGATTGCGTTGCGAGTCGAGGTAGGGCAACGGGTCGGGATCACCGGCCGGCCGGAGGAACGGCGAGCGAAACGGCTGCAGCGCGTCCAGCGTCACGATCCACGGCGATACCGTGCTCGCGAAGTTCTTCGACAGGAACGGACCGAGCGGCTGGTACTCCCACGCCTGGATGTCCCGCGCGCTCCAGTCGTTGAAGAGTGCCAACCCGAACACATGATCCTCGGCGCGCTCCATCGGTATCGCCTCGCCATGCGCGTTCGGCCGCGCGATGAAGATGCCCATTTCCAGTTCGTAATCAAGGCGGCGCGACGGCCCGACGCTCGGAACAGGGTCGTCTGCGCCCTTGGTCTGTCCCACCGGGCGATTGAACGCGTGGCCGCTCGCCTGGATCGACGACGC
>DAINBQ010000134.1:3735-8564 GCA_036732825.1 Burkholderiaceae bacterium
TCCTCGAGCATCTCCCACTTGACCGCATCCAGTTTCGCGAGCTGCGCATCCTCATCGGGATCCGGGCAGGCGAGCTCGACACGGTGGCCGTTGGGATCAAAGCAATAGATCGAGTGGAAGATGCCGTGATCGGTGACTCCGAGCACATTGACGCCGTTCGCCTCGAGATGCGCCTTGTATTCGAGCAGCGTTGCACGGTCCTTCACCTTGAACGCGATGTGCTGCACCCACTCGGGTGTATTCGGGTCGCGTCCCATTTCGGGTCGGGTCGGCAGCTCGAAGAACGCCAGCACGTTGCCGTTGCCGGCATCGAGAAATACGTGCATGTACGGGTCCGGCTCCTTGGTCGAAGGTACTTCGTCCTCGGCGATCGCGAGCACGAAGTCCATCTTCAGCATCTTCTGGTACCAGAGCACGGTTTCCTTCGCATCCCGGCAGCGGTAGGCGACGTGGTGGATCTGCTCGATCTTCATCATGGGACTCCTCTCCGATTCACGCCGTCTGTATCACTCCGCGGCGGAGCTGGTCGCGCTCCAGCGACTCGAATAGCGCCTTGAAGTTGCCTTCGCCGAAACCGTCATCGCCCTTGCGCTGGATGAATTCGAAAAACACGGGCCCGAGCAGCGTGTTCGAGAAGATCTGCAGCAGCAGTCGCTGCTTGCCGCCTGCAGTGGAACCGTCGAGCAGGATGCCGCGCGCCTGCAGTTCGCTCGCCTTCTCGCCGTGACCCGGCAGCCGCTCGTCGAGCATCTCGTAGTAGGTGGCCGGAGGCGCGGACATCAGTGGCACGCCGGCGCGGCGCAGGCTGTCCACGCTGGCGATCAGGTCGTCGGTGAGCAGCGCCACGTGCTGGATGCCCTCGCCGTTGAACTTCATCAGGAATTCCTCGATCTGCCCGGTGCTCCTGGACGCTTCCTCGTTCAGCGGGATCCGGATCCTGCCATCGGGCGCGGTCATTGCCTTCGAAGTCAGCCCCGTGTATTCGCCCTTGATGTCGAAGAAACGGATCTCCCTGAAATTGAAGATGCGCTCGTAGAAGTTCGCCCAGTAGCCCATGCGCCCGCGGTACACGTTGTGCGTCAGGTGATCGATGATCCTGAAGCCGTGTCCCTTTGGATGCCGGTCGGCGCCAGGGATGAATTCGAAGTCGATGTCGTAGATCGAACGGCCTTCCTCGAAACGATCGACCAGGTAGAGCGGCGCGCCGCCGATGCCGCGGATCGCCGGCAGGCGCAGTTCCATCGGCCCGGTCGGCATCTCCATCGGCTGCGCGCCGAGTTCGAGCGCCCGCTCGTACGCAAGGTGCGAGTCCTTGACCCGGAAGGCCAGTCCGCAGGCCGAGGGGCCGTGCTCGGCCGCGAAGTACCAGGCCGCGCTCTTGGGCTGGCGATTGACGATGAAGTTGATTTCGCCCTGGCGGTACAGGCTCACGTCCTTCGAGCGGTGCTGCGCGACCTTGCTGAAGCCGAGCAGTTCGAGGACGGGCTCCAGCGTGTTCGGCGTGGGCGAAGCGAATTCGACGAACTCGAACCCCATGAGTCCCATCGGATTCTCGAAGAGATCTGCCATCGCAATGCTCCCGTGTTCAAGATCTTCGCCGAGGGCGAGTTGCTGCCTGCATGATGATACGGACGCGACCCGGACTCAGGCCACCGGTGCGAGATCGGCCTTGTAGCGATCCCGCTTGTGCGCGTAGTCGGCCGCGCTTTCTGCCAGGCCGGCGATTTCCTTCTCGGTGAGCGGCCGCACGAGCTTCGCCGGTGCGCCGAGGATCAGCGAGCGATCCGGAAAGGTCTTGCCTTCGGTCACGATCGCGCCGGCGCCGACCAGGCACTCGCGGCCGATCACCGCTCCGTTCATCACAACGGCCTGGATGCCGATCAGCGACCCATCGCCGATCGTGCACCCATGCAGCATTGCCTGGTGGCCGATCGTCACGTTGGCACCGATCGTCAGCGGAAAGCCGAGGTCGGTGTGCAGCACGACGCCTTCCTGCACGTTGCTCCCCTCGCCGACGCTGACCAGCTCGTTGTCGCCGCGAAGCACGGCACCGAACCAGATGCCGGTGCCTTCGCCGAGCCTGACCTTGCCGATCAGCGTGGCTTCGGGCGCGACGAACGCCGTCGCCGGAATCTGCGGCACGTCGCCGCGCAGACGATAGATGGGCATGGGCTCTCCTGGATTCGGATGCAATGGACCGGTCAGCGCGAATTTGACACCGGCCGTCTTGACCAGTTTGACCTATCTGGCCGGGCCGGCGACAGCGAGCCCAAACCGCCGCCACAGCCAGGCAGGCGAGGGCAACTATCTACCAGTCGGAGGTGGCAGCCGCCAGGTGGAGGCGAGGATCCGCCAGCTGGCGGCGAGGATCCGTCAGCGCTCAGCGAGCCGCGTTGCGCGCCTCGTAAGCTCGCTTGAGCCTCGCTTCGGCCGCCGCGACATCGCGTTCGAGTCCGCCGACGCGCGCCTGGTATTCGGGAGAGAGCCGGGTTCCGCCGCCCTTGAGACCCAGGCGTTCCCCTGGCAGTGGTTCGCGACCGAGTTCGAGCTTGCGACGCGTGACGGCCAGTTCGCGTTCGGCCGCGCTGACTTCGGCCATCGCGGCGTCGATATTGGACGGGCCCTTGAGCGGGGTGACTGTCGACCCGGGCGGTATGCCTGCGGCGGCGGCCGCTGCGGCTGCACTCTCGGGCGTCGTCACCGGCCCGGCGACCGAGCGCGGGGGCGCGGCGCGCGCCGGCCCCTTGGATTCGCGTTCTTCCAGGACCTTGGAGCCGGGTGGGGGGCTGTCGGTGAACAGGATGCTGCCATCCTCCAACTGCACCTTGTAGATCGTCGCGCCGAACGCGATCAGCGGCACGGCGGCGAGGCAAGCGGCAAACAGGCGGAACATCGCTGTCTCCTTGGATGGCAGCAACAATAGCTGTACTAACGGATGGGCAAAAGCTTCGATGACGGGCAATTGCCCTGCGTTCGTCGGATTCTCATCGCATTGAAGCGCGATCAAGTCATGAATTCAGGGGCCGGACCTGGCTTGTCTCGCGGGTTATCCACAGATTGGATCGAGGTGCGGTGGCAAAATTCCCCCAATGAGCAGCACGCAGTTCGTCCACCTTCGCCTGCATTCGGAGTTCTCGGTTGTCGACGGCATCGTCCGCATCGGCGACGCCGTGGACAGAGCGGCGCGGGACGGGCAGGGCGCGCTGGCGATCACCGATGGCGCGAATCTCTTCGGCGCCGTTCGTTTCTACACTGCGGCGCGCAAGAAGGGCGTCAAGCCGATCATCGGCTGCGATCTCTGGATCAGCAACGACGTCGACCGCGACAATCCGCACCGGATGATTGTGCTGGTGCAGGATCGCACCGGCTACCTCAACCTGTGCGACCTGCTGACACGCGCCTACCTCGAGAACCAGCATCGGAATCGGGCCGAAGTCCGCATCGACTGGTTCGAAGGCGACGGCGGACGCCGGTGCTCGGGCCTGATCGCGCTGTCGGGAGGGCGGCATGGTGCAGTCGGATCGGCGTTGCTCGCCGGCCGGGGCGAAGCCGCGGTGTTGGAGGCGCAACGCCTCGCGGCTTCATTTCCGGGCCGCTTCTATCTCGAACTGCATCGCACCGGTGATCCCCGCGATGCCGCACAGACGCGGGCCGCACTCGGACTCGCGGTGCAGCACCAGTTTCCGGTCGTTGCGACGCATCCGATCCAGTTCCTTGCGAAGGACGACTTCCGGGCGCACGAGGCACGTGTCTGCATCGCGGACGGCTATCGGCTGGCCGATCCGCGCCGGCCGCAGCGCTACACACCCGAGCAGTACTACAAATCACAGGCCGAGATGGCGGCGCTTTTTGCCGACGTTCCGGCGGCGCTCGCGAATTCGGTAGAGATCGCCAAGCGCTGCAACCTGACTCTGGAACTGGGCAAGCCGCGCCTGCCGCCGTTTCCGACACCGGCCGGCGTCACCCTCGACGATCACTGCCGCGCGCTTTCCGTGGCGGGCCTCGAGCGGAGGCTCGCAAGCCTCTATCCGGACGAAGGCCAGCGAGCGACGCGCCGGCCCGAATACGAGTCGCGGCTCGACCTCGAACTCGCGACGATCGCGAAGATGGGTTTCTCCGGCTACTTCCTGATCGTCGCCGACTTCATCAACTGGGCCAAGGGCAACGGTATCCCGGTGGGGCCGGGACGAGGCTCGGGCGCCGGGTCGCTGGTTGCGTATTCGCTCGGCATCACCGATCTCGACCCGCTGCGCTACGGACTGCTGTTCGAGCGATTCCTGAACCCGGAACGCGTGTCGATGCCGGACTTCGACATCGACTTCTGCCAGGACAACCGCGACCGCGTCATCGACTACGTGAAGCAGAAATACGGGCACGAGGCGGTCTCGCAGATCGCCACCTTCGGCACGCTCGGCGCGAAGGCCGTCGTGCGCGATGCCGGCCGCGTGCTCGACCTGCCTTACACGAAGTGCGACCAGCTCTCGAAGCTGATTCCGCACAATCCGGCCGATCCGTGGACGCTCACGCGCGCGCTCGAGCAGGAGCCGGCCTTCGCCGAAGCGGTCGAGGCCGACGAGGAGAACCAGGAGCTGATCGAGCTCGCGAAGCCGCTCGAAGGCCTGACGCGCAATGTCGGCATGCATGCAGGCGGCGTGCTGATCGCGCCCGGCAAGCTCACCGACTTCTGTCCTCTGTACTGCGCGCCCGGCGCGCAGGGCGCGGCAATCAGCCAGTTCGACAAGGACGACGTCGAGGCGATCGGACTCGTGAAGTTCGACTTCCTCGGCCTGACGACGCTGACGATCCTCGACCTGACGCTGAAGTACGTG
>DAINBQ010000135.1:0-8458 GCA_036732825.1 Burkholderiaceae bacterium
GATGCGTCGCGGCCGCAGGCGTGCCGATACCTTCGGGCGCGCCCTGCCACTTCATTTCGTAGCCGAGCTCGTGAGTCTCGTTGCATAACTCGGCCAGCGCACCGAACTTGGCGCGGAACACCGCATCGGCGTGCGATCGTTCATGCTCCTCGAACGAGCGCCAGTACGTGGCGATGACCATGTCGTGGTCCGAGCCGCTTGTATTCCCGAGCGAGCCTTCCTGCGAGACAAAGCCTGAAAACTCGAACACCTGACCGGCGATGAAACCGCCCTTCTCGCCGCCGTAGGTCTCCTTCACCACGTTGCACATCTCGGCGAGCGCCAGTTCGATGTCGTCGTAGGTGACACCTGGCTTGAGCTTCAACGTGTTGAACAGCAACTTCGCGCCGAACGGGATCGTGATGGGACCGAACATGGATGCCTCCGTCGCTCTTCTGAAATGCCGGACAAAGGACCGTCCGGCGCAGACAATGATCGCAGCAGAAAGGATGCCACGGGTGCCAAGACCCCAGGCGCGGCGGGGTCGAGCGCAGGCCGGCCAAGGTTGCGTTCGCTCAAGGCGGACGGTCCGCGCCTGTTCACACTTGGGTGTTGAATTCTGCCGAAAAGAGGAGACGAAGATGTTGCGACTGATCGCAATTGTGCTGCTGCTGACCTGCGGCCTGGCCCGCGCCGCCGAGCCACCGCTGGTGGTCACCTACTCGAAGGTATCGAAGTTCGAGGACGTCCGCGACGATCTCAAGGCCGCGATTGAAGGCAAGGGTCTCGTGATCGACTATCAGTCGTATCTGAACCGCATGCTCGAACGCACCGGCAAGGACGTCGGCTCGGCACAAAAAGTCTATGTCGACGCCCAGGCTTTCGTATTCTGCAGCGCAAACCTGTCGCGCAAGACGATGGAAGCCGATCCGGCAAACGTGGCGATGTGCCCGTACTCGGTGGTCGTGTATGCGACTGCGAAGGAGCCCGGAAAAGTCCATGTCGCATACCGGCGGCCATGGCGCCCGGACGGCTCCACCGCGTCGAAGGCGGCGCTGAAGGACGTTGAGAAGCTGCTCGACGACATCGCACGCCAGGCGCTCGGCTTGCGCTAGGAAGGTTCGTCGTACCTCAGCCCGCTGCGGACGGACGTCGCCGCGTCGTGGGCCGTCGCCCGCGATGCGACGCGTCAGTTAATGCTCGGAAGCCAGGTGGCCAGCTTCGGGAACAGCAGGATGAGGCCGACACCCGCGAGTTGCAGGATCATGAACTGCAGCATGCCGGCGTAGATCTGCTTCAGGTCCCACTGCGGCACGACGCCCTTCAGGAAATACGCGGATAACGCCACCGGCGGCGACAGCCAGGCCGTCTGCAGCGTGACCGCGACCAGCGTGCAGAACCAGATCAGGTCGATGTTCGCTGCCTGCACGATCGGCAATACGATCGGTACCACGATCAGCACGATCGGCACCCATTCCAGCGGCCAGCCGAGCACGAAGATCAGCGCCAGGATCAGTATCAGCATCAGGATGGGCGGCAGCTGCAGGCCGGTAAGCATCTGCGCCAGGAACTCCGCACTTCCCAGCCGCGAGAAAACGGACCCGAACAGGTTCGATGCCGCCACCAGCAGCAGGATCATGCTCGACACCTCGAGCGTCTGGAACGCGGCGCGCTTCAGCTTCGGCCAGTTCATCCGGCCGGAGCCGACCGTGAGCACAAAGGTGGCGAAACAGCCGACTGCTCCCGCGTCGGTCGGGGTTGCGATGCCGGCGAGGATCACTCCGAGCGTTGACAGGATCACGACGACGACCGGCGCCACACCGAGCGCCAGGTCGCGTAAAACCGGCGCGAGCGACGCGGGGCGCATCTCCGGCGGCAGCGGCGGGCCAAGCGAGGGGTTGATCCAGCACCGCGCGAGGCACCAGACCGAGAAGATCACCGACAGCAGCAGTCCCGGCAGTACCGCTGCGGCGAACAGATCGGTCGCCGGCACGCCCACGACCGGCCCCATGACGATCAGCATGACGCTCGGCGGGATCAGGATGCCGAGCGTGCCGCCGGCGGTAATCGCGCCGGCACTCATCTTGGCGTCGTAGCCGTTCTTGATCATCGACGGGCCTGCCATCACGCCGAGCAGCGTGACCGCAGAGCCGACGATCCCGGTGGCGGCCGCAAATATCGTCGCCGTGATCAGCACCGCCAGGTACAAGGACCCGCGTACGCCTGCCAGCAGCTGCTGTATGCCGGTGAACAGCCGGTCCACCAGAGCCGACTGCTCGAGCAGGAATCCCATCAGCAGGAAAAACGGCACCGAAGCCAGCACGGTGTCCTTCATGACCGACGAAATCTGCAGCACCGCCAGGTCGAACACGACCGGACCCAGCGCGATGAAACCCGTTGCCAGCGCCAGCGCGCCGAGCGTGAATGCGATCGGGAAGCCGATGAAGATGACGGCGAACAGAACACCCAGCGCGGCGATGCCCAGAAGCTCGTTGCTCATGTCTGCACCGCACTCGCGCGCTGCCGCTCGGGCCAGCGGCCGGTGCGGATCGCGTGTACACAACGGAGCATCTCGGCCACGCCCTGGATGAACAGCAGCACGCCAGTGAGTGGAACCGTCAGCTTGAACGGCCACGTGATAGGCTGCCAGGAACTGCTGACGAAAGTCTCGCGCGTGACAAGCGCCTTCCAGAAATAGCCTGATCCGGTCACCACGAGCACGTAGACGACTGGCATGAAGAAGAGCAGGTAGCACACGAGATCGATCGTCGCCTGGCGCCGCGGCGTCCACCGCTCGTACAGCAGGTCGGTGCGTACGTGTCCCAGGCGCTGCAGCGTGAACGCGGCTCCGAGCATGAAGAAGCTGCCGTAGGCCATGAAGGTCAGGTCATAGGCCCAACTCGTGGGGGCGTTGAACAGGTAGCGCGCGAAAACCTCGTAGGTCAGCCCGAGCACGAGCGGCAGCAACAGCAGGCAGGCGAGCCGGCCCGACCAGATCGCAACCTGGTCGAGCCGACGCGCGAGCCTGGCGAGCCCGGAGTCCACAGACTCCATCAGGTCGCGTAGGGCGAGGTCACGCCGAGGTTGGTGTAGAGCGCGCTGATCTTCGTCCAGTACGGCACGACGATCTTCGCGAATGCGCGCTGCGAGTCGAGCACCTCCTTGAAGAACGCGTTCTTCGAGGCTTCGCGGTCGTAGATCGTGTTCGTCGCCTTGATGAACGCGGGGAAGATGTCCTTCGGCGTGTCGTGCACCGTGACCTTGAACTCGGTCTTCAGCCTCTGCACCGCCTGCGCGTTGCGGAAGACGTTGTAGGTGTAGGTGTCGGTCATCGAGGCCATCGCAGCCGTTTCCACCACCGCCTTCAGATCGGCAGGCAGCTTGCCCCACACCGCCTTGTTGATCAGGACTTCGCCGACGTCGGTCGACTGGTGCAGGCCCTGCAGGTAGTAATGCTTGAACACCGTGTGGAAGCCAAGCGCGACGTCGTCCGCCGGCCCGATCCATTCGGCCGCGTCGATGACGCCGCGCTGTGCCGCCGGCACGATCTCGCCGCCGGGCATCGCCACTGCGGCGATACCCATCTCCTTGAAGACCTCTCCGACCAGCCCCGGGGGGCAGCGGTACTTGAGTTTCCTGAAGTCATCGAGCGAAGCGATCGGGTTCCTGAACCAGCCGAGCGGATCAGGCCCCATCGGCTGCACCATGAAGGGCTCGATGTTCACCTTCAGCACCTCGCTGAAGAACTTCTTGTAAAGCGCGTTGCCGTTGCCCTGATACAGCCACGCCACGTGCGACAGCTGGTCCATGCCGGTGCCGCCACCCGCTGCGGGATTGGAGAACAGGCCCGCGGCAGTGTTCTTGCCCGACCAGTAATGCGTCCAGGCGTAGCCGCCGTCGACGACGCCCTTGTCGACCGCATCGAAGATCTCGAAGGCCGGGACCACCGCCCCGTCGGGCAGCATCTCCAACTTCAGCCGGCCGCTTGACATCCGGTCGACGCGGTCGCCCATGCGCTTCAGCAGGTCGAAATAGATGCTCGAACTCGGAACCGCGGTCTGGATCTTGAGCCGCGTCACCTGCTGCGCGTGCACCTGCGGTGCGAGCGTCGCGGCCGACGCCAATACGGCGGCTCCGGCGCTAAACGCTCGCCGTCGGCTCGGATTGGTCAATTTGCTCATGCTGCCTCCTTGTCTTCGTCGTTGACTTCCGAAGGCCGCGAGGCCTCCACCCTTGCGCTGCTTCTACAGCCTTCAGTGCCGCGCATCCTGTCTGATCATGTCCGACGCTTTCTCCGCGATCATCACCACGGGCGCGTTCGTGTTGCCGGAAACCAGCGTCGGCATCACCGAGCAGTCGACCACGCGCAGCCCCGCCACGCCGTGCACGCGCAACCGCTCGTCGACCACTGCAAGGCTGTCCCTGCCCATCCTGCAGGTGCCCGACGGGTGAAAGATCGTCGCCCCGTGACTGCGTGCGAACTCCAGCAGCGCATTGTCGTCCTCCGCCTGCGGGCCGGGCATGTGTTCGCGCCGGACGTAAGGCCGCATCGCAGCTGCGCGGGCGATCGCGCGCGCGGTGCGCACGCCCGCCACCGCCATGCGGCGATCCAGTTCGGTCGCCAGATAGTTGGCCTGCATCGACGGCGGCTGCAGCGGGTCGGTTGAGCGGATCGCGACGCGGCCACGCGACTCCGGACGCAACTGGCAGACGGACACTGTGAAGCCGGAGTAAGGGTGCACCCGTCCGCCCGCCATGTCGGCCGAAAGCGTCGCGACGTGAAACTGGATATCCGGGCGCGCCGACCTCCCGCTGGTGTCGTCCCCGCCGAGTGCACGCATGAAGCATCCGCCCTGGTTGATGCCCACCGCCAGCGGGCCGCTGCGCGCCAGCAGCCACTGCAGGCCGATTCGCAGGCGCCCCCACGGCGAACGAAGATCGTCGTTCGTCGTGATCGGTTTGCTGCATTCGAAGATCAGCCGGATCTGAAGGTGATCCTGCAGGTTCGCGCCGACACCCGCCGCGTCGAGCACGACAGGGATGCCGTGTTCGCGCAGCAGCGCCGCCGGCCCGATTCCCGACAGCTGCAGTAGTTGCGGCGACTGCAGCGCGCCGGCGGCCAACAGGACCTCTACGCCGCAGCGCGCCTGCTGTTCGACACCGCCCCGGGTGTAACTGACGCCGACCGCGCGCGCGCCCTCGAACAGCACACGTGTCGCGAAGGCTTCGGTCTCGATGCGCAGGTTGGTGCGGCGGCGAGCAGGCTTGAGGTAAGCGGTCGCGGTGCTGCTGCGCAGCCCATTCCAGGTAGTGAGCTGGTAGTAACCGGCCCCCTCCTGGCGCTCACCGTTGAAGTCCCCGTTGCGCGGCACGCCCAGTTGCCCCGCCGCCGCGATGAACGCCTCGATGAGTTCGTGGGGTGCCCCGATGTCGCTGACTCCGAGTGGACCGGCGTCACCGTGATAGTCATCGGCGCCGCGCTGGTTGCGTTCGCTGCGGATGAAAAATGGCAGCACATCGTCGTAGCCCCATCCGACATTGCCAAGAGCACGCCATTCGTCGTAGTCCTCGCGTTGGCCACGGATGTAGATGAGTCCATTGATGGAACTGGAACCGCCGAGAGTGCGGCCGCGCGGCCAGTAGACGCGTCGACCGTTCATGTTCGGTTCGGCGTCGGTGTAGAAGCACCAGTTGTAGCGGGCGCTCCACATCGTCTTGCCGTATCCGATCGGCAAGTGGATCCACGGCGATCTGTCGGGCGGCCCCGCTTCGAGCAGCAGGACGCGCTTCGTCGGGTCTTCGGTCAGGCGCGCGGCGAGCACGCAGCCGGCCGAACCGGCGCCGACGACGATGTAGTCGTAGTGCGGGTGCTGCACCCGGGATGTCTCCTCGTCCGGCCTCGCCGGGCCTTGTCCTCGTTCGACGCCGCGTCGAACCAGCGCCGCATGCACCCGCTGCCGCGGCTGCGGTTCATAATGCGTCGAACTACCGGAACGTATCGTTCCGTTCCTTGAAGCCATGCTAAGGCACAGAAAAGCGGAACGCAATGTTCCGGTTGTAAAGCGGACCGGGCCCGCGCACGCCGTCGCGGAAGCAACGGCCGGCGGCTCCGCGGCGGAGCGCGCGCTGCGCATCGTCACCGAAGTCGCCGAGGCCGGCGTCGGGCTGTCGCTGGCGGACCTGAGTGCGCGCCTCGACCTGCCCAAGGCGACGCTGCATCGGCAATGCACCGGGCTTCTGGCGCAGGGCTATCTCGCGCGCGATGTCGATCCGCTCCGCTTCGTCGTCGGTCCCGCGCTGCACAAGCTGGCGTTCATCACGCTGAATCACGGCCACGTCCGTGCGCTCAGGCACCGCGTGCTTGCAGAACTCGTCGCCGAGGTGCAGGAAACGTGCAATTTCACGACGCTCGACGGCGCCGAGGTGCTCTACCTCGACCGCGTCGAAGCCCGCTGGCCGCTGCGCCTGACGCTCGACGTCGGCGCCCACGTGCCGCTGCACTGCACGGCGAGCGGCAAGCTGTTTCTCGCGCACCTGCCGCCGCCACAGTTCGACGAAGTCGTCGGGCGCGCGCGGCTGCAGGCATTCACGGCCAACACCATCGCCGGCCCGGGTCAGCTGCGGAGCGAGTGCGACGCGATACGCGCCGCCGGCTATTCCACCGATCGCGAGGAGTTCATCGCCGGGCTGATCGCGCTGGCCGTGCCGGTATACGACTCCGACAACGTATTGCGCGCGGCGATCGCGATGCACGCACCGACCGCGCGCCTGGCGCTCGACGATGCACTGAAGCGCCTGCCGCGCCTCCTGGCCGCGGCGCGCCACATGCGAGGACTCTTGTAGGCAGATCATGTCCGAAATGAACGATCCGCGCGTGCTGTTCGCTGCCGAACGCACGCTGCTCGCCTGGAACCGCACGGTCCTGAGCGTGATGGCATTCGGTTTCGTCATCGAACGCTTCGGCCTGTTCCTTCGATTCGTCTCGCAGGCGCAAGGTGCGAGCGCCGTGCCGCAGCAGGACCGCGTGTCGTTCTGGATCGGCATTGCCTTCATCACCCTCGGCGTGGCGGCGGCGCTGCTGTCGGTCGTGCAGTACCGCGTCGCATTGGCATCGCTCAAGCCGTCGGAGATTCCGCCGGGCTATCGCACGTCGGTCGGGGTGTGGCTCAATGTCCTGATCGCGTTGCTCGGCGCAGCGTTGATCGCCTACCTCGCGTTCACCTGAAGAGGGTCGGCCAGTTCGGCCAACTTCAGCCGCTGCACCTTGCCCGAGGGCCCGCGCGGAAGCTCGTCGACGAAGCGGATCACCTTCGGCGCCTTGAATCTTCCAAGTTCGCGCTCGCAGAAATCGCGCAGCTCGTCCTTCGTGCATTGCCGTCCCTGACGAACGATGACGCACGCCATGATTTCCTGGCCGTAATGCCGGTCCGGGATGCCGACCGCAGCTGCGTCGAGAACGGCGGGATGCCGCAGCAGCACTTCGTCGATCTCGCGCGGCGCGATGTTCTCCCCGCCCTTGATGATCAGCTCCTTGATGCGGCCGGTGACGAAGTAGAAGCCGTCGCTGTCGCGATAGCCGAGGTCGCCGCTGCGCAGCCAGCCGCCGGCGAAGAACGCCGCCGCGCTCGCCTCAGGGTTCTTGTAGTAGCCGGCCATGACCTGCGGGCCGCGCATCACGATCTCGCCCACGGTGCCGTCCGGCAGCGGCTGGCCTCCGGCATCGACCACCCTTGCCTCGCAGCCGGAGGCGCGGCCGACCGAGCCCACCTTGCGCAGCTCGGGCTCGATCGGGTTGGAAAAGCACGGCGCCACGGTCTCGGTCAGTCCCATCGTCTCGACGATCCCGATGCCGAACTTCGCCTCGAACGCCCGGTGATGCTCGGGCGGAAGAGCCGCCGAAGCCGATCGGCAGAAGCGCACTGCCGCCAGCTGCTCGCGGACCGGCGTATCGGCCTCGAGCAGATAGGAGATCATCGTCGGAACCACGTTGAGCCAGGTGCAGCCGTGCTCGATCACCATCGGCCAGAAACCCTTGGTCGAGAACTTCGGCGGCATGACAAGGCTGCCGCCGTGCGCGAGCGGCGCCAGCATCGTCACGGCGAACGCGTTGATGTGGTAGAGCGGCAGGACGGCCGTCACGCGGTCGTCCGGGCCGAGCCGGTGTTCGCGGCTGATCGCCTGCGCGTTGGCCGCGAGGTTTGCCTGCGTCAGCAGCACACCCTTGGGCTTTCCGGTCGTGCCCGACGTGTACATCAGCAGCGCTGGATGGTCTGGAGCTGGCGCAGCGCTTCCGACAGCAGCGCCCGTCAGCGCATCGTCGTCCGGGTCGACGACGACGATCTCGAGCGGTCGCGCGATCGAGGTCGCCATGGCGCGCACGCGCTCGGCCCACTCCGGTGCGACGAAGACCAGGCTCGCGTCGGCATGATCGAGCACGAAGCGCATCTGCTCGGGCTGCGACAGCAGGTTGATCGGATTG
>DAINBQ010000136.1:0-8412 GCA_036732825.1 Burkholderiaceae bacterium
CTCGTCGCCGAAGACGACAAGGCCGACCCGAAGGAAGGCACGCTCGCCGCGCAGAAGATTGTCGACTCCGGCGCCATCGCCGTCGTCGGCCACCTGAACTCCGGAACCACGATTCCCGCTTCGAAGATCTACTCGGACGCCAGCATGGCGCAGATCTCGCCGTCGGCGACCAATCCGAAATACACGGAGCAGGGATTCAAGACGGCCTTCCGCGTGGTCGCCAACGACAACCAGCAGGGCGCCGTGCTCGCGAACTATGCGGCCGACACCCTGAAGGCCAAGACCATCGCGATCATCGACGACCGCACCGCCTACGGGCAGGGCCTGGCCGACGTGGTCGAGCGCGTCGCGAAGGAAAAGGGCATCAAGGTCGTCGGACGCGAATTCACCAACGACAAGGCGACCGACTTCAACGCGATCCTGACCAAGGTCCGCGCGGCCAAGCCGGACGTCGTGATGTACGGCGGCATGGACGCGACGGCAGGCCCGATGGCCAAGCAGATGAAGCAGCTCGGAATGAAGTCGACCTTCCTCGCCGGTGACGGCGTCTGCTCACCCGAGTTCATCAAGCTTGCCGGCGATGCGTCCGGCAACCTGCACTGCTCGCAGGCCGGTGAGGCGGTCGAGAAGCTGGCGAAGGGCACCGAGTTCGTTGACAAGTACAAGAAGCGCTTCAACACCGATGTCCAGCTGTATTCGCCGTATTCGTACGACGCCATCTACATCGTCGTCGACGCGATCAAGCGCGCAGGAAAAGCCGAACGCGCGGCGGTGGCCGCAGCCGTGCCCACGACAAACCTGCCCGGCCTGACCGGTCAGCTGGTGTTCGACGACAAGGGCGACATCAAGGGCGGCGCCATTTCGATCTTCAAGGTCAGCAACGGCAAGCTCGAATACGTGTCAACGGTTCGCTGAGCGGCCGCTGCCACGTCGATCGGCACCCTTCGGGGTGCCGTTTTTTTTATTCGGCGCCGCCAGCGGGTAGCTTGCTACGATCCGCCGGTCGTCGCGCCGATCGGCAGCGGCGACGGGAGCCTGCATGGACACGTTTCTCCAGCAAGTCATCAATGGCCTGGTGCTCGGCAGCATGTATTCGCTCATTGCGCTGGGCTACACGATGGTCTACGGCATTCTCAATCTCATCAACTTCGCGCACGGAGACGTGCTGACCGTCGGTGCCCTGACTTCGCTGACCACGACGCTGTTGCTGCAGGCGATGTTTCCCGGCATGCCGGGCTGGGTCGTGCTCCTTGGCGGACTCCTGGCCGCGATCCCGGTGTGCGTAACGCTGAGCCTCGTCATCGAACGGGTCGCGTACCGGCCGCTGCGCAATGCGCCGCGCCTGGCGCCGCTGATCACCGCGATCGGGGTTTCGATCGTGCTGCAGACGATCGCGATGCTGGTCTGGGGCCGCAACTTCCTCACGTATCCGCAGTTGATTCCCAACCACCCGATCAACATCGGGGGCGCGACCGTCACGCTGACCAAGGTGGCGGTCATCACGCTGTCGGCGCTGGTGATGATCGGGCTGATGCTGCTGGTGAACCGCACGCGGCTGGGCCGCGCGATGCGCGCCACAGCGGAGAACCCGCGTGTGGCGAGCCTGATGGGCGTGAACCCCAACTTCGTGATTGCCGCCACGTTCGCGATCGGCGCCGCGCTGGCGGCACTGGCGGGCGTGATGCTCGCGACGACCTACGGCGTCGCGCACTTCTACATGGGGTTCCTTCCGGGGCTGAAGGCCTTCACCGCCGCCGTGCTGGGCGGCATTGGCAACGTGCCCGGCGCGATGATCGGCGGCCTGCTGCTCGGCCTGATCGAGGCGCTGGGCGCCGGGTACATCGGCCAGCTCACCGGCGGCGTGTTCGGCAGCAATTATCAAGACGTGTTCGCGTTCCTGATCCTCGTCGGCGTGCTGATCTTCCGGCCGTCCGGGCTGCTCGGTGAACGCGTTGCGGACCGCGCATAGCAATGCAAACCTACTTTCCCAACCTGCGCAACAATCCCGCCGCCGCGTGGATCGCGACCTTTGTCGTGGCCGCGCTGCTGATCGCGCTGCCCTTCGCGTTCGGCCTGCTCGGCAATGCCTGGGTCCGTGCGCTGGCGTTCGCGCTGCTCTACATCATGCTCGCGCTAGGCCTGAACATCGTCGTCGGATTCGCGGGCCTGCTCGACCTCGGGTACATCGCGTTCTATGCGGTGGGCGCCTATATGTATGCGCTGCTCGCGTCGCCTCACCTGGCGTCTCAGTTCGCGTGGATCGCGCAGACTTTTCCGACCGGACTGCACAGCTCGATCTGGTTCGTGATTCCGCTTGGCGCCGGCATCGCGGCGCTGTTCGGGATCCTGCTCGGCGCGCCGGTGCTGAAGCTGCGTGGCGACTACCTCGCGATCGTCACGCTCGGATTCGGCGAGATCATCCGCATCTTCCTGAACAACCTGAACGCGCCGCTGAACATCACCAATGGTCCGCAAGGCATCACGCTGATCGATCCAGTGCGCATCGCGGGCGTCAACTTCGGGCGCCCGCAGAATCTGTTCGGAATCGAATTGCCGTCGGTCTATCTCTATTACTACCTGTTCCTGGTGCTGACGATCATCACGATCGTCATCTGCGTCCGCCTGCAGGACTCGCGGCTTGGCCGGGCCTGGATGGCGATCCGCGAGGACGAAATCGCGGCCAAGGCGATGGGCATCAACGTGCGCAACGTGAAGCTGCTGGCATTTGCGCTCGGCGCCACCTTTGGCGGAGTCTCGGGAGCGATGTTCTCGGCATTCCAGGGATTCGTGTCGCCCGAGTCCTTCGTGCTCGACGAATCGATCATCGTGCTCTCGATGGTCGTGCTGGGAGGCCTGGGCCATGTGCCGGGCGTCGTGCTCGGCGCGGTGCTGCTCGCGCTCTTTCCCGAGGTCCTGCGCCACACGGTCCAGCCGGTCCAGACGATGCTGTTCGGCAAGGTCATCGTCGAAGCAGAGGTGCTGCGGATGATGCTGTACGGACTGGCGATGGTGTTCATCATGCTGTACCGGCCCAAGGGTATCTGGCCTGCGCCCGAGCACGGCGTGAATCCGTCGAGTCGCGCAGGCAAGGTCGAGGCAGCCTGACATGGCCGACGTCGTGCTGCGCGTCACCGGTGTCAACAAGCGCTTCGGCGGATTGCAGGCGCTGTCCGATGTCGGCATCCAGATCGAGCGCGGCCAGATCTACGGCTTGATCGGCCCCAACGGCGCCGGCAAGACGACGTTCTTCAACGTCATCACCGGGCTCTATGCCCCGGACTCCGGGACGTTCGAACTGGATGGCAAGCCCTACTCGCCGCACGAAGTGCACCGTGTGGCGGCGGCAGGCATCGCGCGTACGTTCCAGAACATCCGCCTGTTTCCGGACATGACGGCGCTCGAGAACGTGATGGTCGGCCGTCACGTGCGCACCAAGGCGACCGCGCTGGGAGCAATCCTCCGGACGCGCGCGACGGTTCGCGAGGAGAGCGCGATCAAGCAGCGGTCGCTGGAACTGCTCGATTACGTCGGAATCCGCAAATACGCCGACTACCAGGCGCGCACGCTGGCCTACGGCGACCAGCGCCGCCTCGAGATCGCGCGCGCGCTGGCGACCGAGCCGAAGCTGCTCGCGCTCGATGAGCCGGCCGCCGGCATGAATGCCACCGAGAAGCTCGCGCTGCGGGAACTGCTGGTGGCGATCAGCCGCGATGGCGTGACGATCCTGCTGATCGAGCACGACGTGAAGCTGGTCATGGGACTGTGCGACCGCGTCACCGTGCTCGACTACGGCAAGATGATCGCGATGGGCAACCCAGCCGATGTCCAGCGCGATCCTGCCGTCATCGAGGCCTACCTCGGTGGTGGCCATGCAAGCGTCGCCGCGAAGGCGCAGCCCGCATGAGCGGCGAAAGCGCTTCGCGCTTCGCCCGCATGGGCGACTATTGGGCTCCCCCCCTCTCCGCCCCTCCCCCTGCAGGTGGAGGGAGCGCACATGGGACGATGCGGCCATGAGCGAAGTCGTCCTTCGCGTCACCGGCCTCAAGGTCGCCTATGGCGGAATTCAAGCCGTAAAGGGCGTGGACCTCGAGATCCGCGCGGGCGAGCTGGTCACGCTGATCGGCGCCAATGGCGCGGGCAAGACGACGACGCTGAAGGCGATCACCTGCACGCAGCCGTGGGCCGGAGAGATCCACTACATGGGCAACTCGATCAAGGGCCAGGCCCCGTACGAACTGCTCGCGCGCGGCCTCGCGATGGTCCCCGAGGGCCGCGGCGTGTTTGCGCGCATGACGGTCACCGAGAACCTGCAGATGGGAGCCTTCCTGCGCAAGGACGCCGCCGGGATCCGGCGCGACATCGACGAGATGTACGGAATCTTTCCGCGACTGAAGGAACGTGCGAAGCAGTTGGCGGGAACGCTTTCGGGCGGTGAACAGCAGATGCTGGCGATGGCGCGCGCGTTGATGAGCCAGCCGAAACTGCTGCTGCTCGACGAGCCCTCGATGGGACTGTCGCCGATCATGGTCGACAAGGTGTTCGAGGTGATCCGTTCGGTGTCGCAGCGCAAGGTCCCGATGCTGCTCGTCGAGCAGAACGCGCGGCTGGCGCTCGAAGCGGCGGATCGCGGCTATGTGATGGAGTCCGGCGTCATCACGCTGTCGGGCGATGCCAGGTCACTACTGGACGACCCGAAGGTGCGGGAGGCCTACCTGGGAGAAGCTGCCTAGCGGCACGTGCTTCTCAGCCGCTAGCACCGTCACGCCGCAGCGGCTTCGACGCGCTTCACCGAGACCTTCACTTCCATTCCCAGGAAGTCTCCTGCGCCGCCGAACCAGCTCCCGGTCAACGGAGCAGCGAGCCGGGGATCGCGGGCGGATGCCTGCCGTCAGGCGCCGCTCAGTTGTTGCATCCAGCGCGCAAGCTCGATTTCCTTCGGCCCTCCCTGCCGCATCGCAGCCAGCACACCGGCGCGGTCCGCCGCGGATCGATTCTGGCTGAGCTTGAACTTGGCGTCGATGCGGTCCACGTCGATCCTGAAAGCGACGATCGCGGCTTTCATGCGCTCGCGGTATCCCGCGTCGAGTTCGTCCCACCGTTCCCGATAAGGCGGATCGTGGCGGTCGATCAGGTGTTTCAGCACGACCTCCTTGGCTTCCGAGGTGTCCAGCACCGTCAACGAACCCTGCGCGTGGACGACCGCGTAGTTCCAGGTCGGGACCGACTCGCGGGACTCGTAGTGAAACGGCGAGATATAAGCATCGGGGCCCTGGAAGATCGCGATCAGCCGCTGGCCGCCCTTCCACTGGCGCCAGTGCGGATTGGCGCGCGCGACATGTCCGAGCAACTGCAGCGCCTCGCCTTCCTGCACGATGACCACTGGCACGTGCGAGACGAACGGCTCGTCGCCGCCGCTGACGATCACCGCGAGCGGGTGTTCGCGCATCAGCGCGAGCGCGACTGCGCGATCCTCGACCGAGAAATGAGCCGGCGTGTACAGCATCAGTCAAGACCCGACGCCTCGGGCAGGCCGAGCATCAGGTTGATGTTCTGCACGGCGGCGCCGCTCGCGCCCTTGCCGAGATTGTCGAGGCGCGCGATGACGATCGCCTGCTGCCGGCTGTCGTTCGCAAAGACGAAGATCTCGAGGCGGTTGGTGCCGTTCAGCGCCTCGGGTTCGATGAACGTGGCGTCCTGCAATGCCGCCATGTCGTTCAGCGGCCGCACGCTGACGAAATGCGAGTCCGAAAAGTGCTCAACGTAGGCCGCATGCAGATCCGCGCCCTTAGGGCCGCCCGGCAGTTGCGCGGTGGCGAGCGGCACCGAGACCAGCATGCCGCGCCGAAAGCGTCCAACCGAGGGCGCGAAGATGGGAGGCCTCTCGAGCAGGCCATGCATCTGCATCTCGGGCACATGCTTGTGCGCGAGGTTCAGTCCATAGACGCCGAAATTGACCGAAGTGCCTCCCGGCTGCTCGAAGGCCTCGATCATCTTGCGGCCGCCACCCGAATATCCGGAGACCGCATGGACGGCGACCGCATGGTCGGCTGCGAGCAGGTTGCGCTCGCGCAGCGGCCGTACCGCCGCCAGGAACCCGGTGGGATAGCAGCCGGGGCTGGAGACGAGCCGTGCGCCGGCGACGGCCGCGCGCTGGCTGCGCGTGAGTTCCGGAAACCCGTAGACCCAGCCCGCCGCGGTTCGGTGCGCGCTGCTCGCATCGACCACGCGCGTCCGGCCTTCGATCATTGCAACGGTCTCGCGCGCCGCGTCGTCTGGCAGGCACAGCACGACCAGGTCGACGTCGCGGATCACGTCGCGCTTGGCAGCGGCGTCCTTGCGCTTCTCGGCCGGCAGGCTGACCAGCTCGACATCTGTGCGGCCAGCCAGGCGTTCGCGAATCTCCAGTCCGGTCGTGCCGTGTTCGCCATCAATGAAGATCTTTGGTTTGGCCACGTCGCCTCCGCTCGCCAAGATCACGCGTTCACGAGGTCCGCCTGCGTCGTGAACGCATCCGCCAGGAAATTCTCGTCCTGCATTCCACACTGCTGCACGAAGTCGCGCCGGGCCGCGTCGACCATCGCCGGCGCGCCGCACGCATAGACCTGATGCGCGGAAAGGTCCGGCAGGTCCTCCATCACCGCGCGATGGACGAATCCGGTCCGCCCGGTCCAGTTGTCCCCGGGCTGCGGCTCGGACAGCACCGGCACGTAGCGGAAATTCGGCTGCTCGCGCGCCCACTGCTCGGGAAGTTCATTCATGTAGAGGTCGCGCGGCGTCCGCGCGCCCCAGTAAAGGGATACCGGGCGAGCGGGCCGGTCCGGCTCGTCGCGATTGATCCGCTTGTGGAAGATGTGCTCGGCGATCGCCTTGATCGGCGCAAAGCCGGTGCCGCCGGCGAGCAGCACGATCGGGCGCGCATTGTCCTCGCGCAGAAAGAAGGTTCCGAGCGGAGCCTCGACCCGCATGATGTCGCGCTCCTTGACCGGCGGCTCGACGACGCCGAACAGGCGGTCGGTGAAGGCGCCCCCCGGCGTATGGCGCACATGCAGTTGGATCAGTTCGTCGGCGTGCGGCGCGGTCGCGATCGAATATTGCCGGCGCGCACCGTCCTTCAGAATGAAATCGAGGTACTGGCCCGCGAGGAATTGCAGGCGCTCGTTCGCCGGCAACTGCAGCGAGATGATCGCCACGTCGGGCGCCGGCCGTTCGATCTTCGCGATGCGCGCCGGCATCTTGCGGACCGGAATGTCGCCGAAGCCGGACAACTCGCGCGCTTCGATGACGAGATCCGAGGTGGGCCGCGCGCTGCAGAAGAGCGCAAAGCCCTTGGCCTCATCGGCCGGCGACAGCGCCGAAGACGAGTGCGCGCGATGGACCAGCGACCCTTCGAGCACCTTGCCGCGACAAGTGCCGCACGCGCCGTTCTTGCAGCCGTAAGCGAGTCCCACGCCGTTCCTGAGCGCGGCTTCAAGAACGGTTTCCTCGCCTTCGACGACGAAGCTGCGACCGCTCGGCCGGATGGTGACGGTGTAGCCCATAGAATTGGCGGATGGAATCGTGTGAGCACGCGCCGCCGGCCGGATTCGAGGAGAGGCGCGGCCGCAAACTCGGTCGCCCGCGCCTGCTGATCGTCGGCTGCGGCGACGTCGGGCTGCGGATTGTCGCACGGCTGAAGAACCGCTTCCGTATCGTCGCGCTGACGTCCTCGCGGGCGCGCATCGCCACGCTCAGGGTCGCCGGCGCGGTGCCCATCGTCGGCGATCTCGACGACCGCGGCTCGCTGACGCGCATCAGGGCGTTCGGACGAAGAGTGATCCACCTGGCACCGCCGAACAACGCGGGCAACATCGACCGGCGCACGCGGAACCTTGTACATGCGATTGTGCCGCACGAAGGCGACCGCGCGGTCTACATCAGCACGACCGGGGTCTACGGCGACGTCGGCGGCCGGCTGATCGACGAGACCGCACCGACGCGGCCAGGCACCGAGCGCGGCGTGCGGCGGGCTGATGCCGAGCGGACGATGCGCGTTCGACTGCGCGCCGCCGTGCTGCGCGTGCCCGGCATCTACGCACACGACCGGCTGCCCCTCGAACGCCTGCGGCAGCGTCTGCCGGCACTCGCGCCTGCTGACGACGTCCACACCAATCACATCCACGCGGAGGACCTCGCGCGCATCTCAATCGCTGCGCTCCACCGGGGCGCACCGGCGCGCGTCTACAACGCGGTCGACGACAGCGCGCTGATGATGGGCGAATACTTCGACCAGGTCGCCGATGCGTACGGGCTGCCGCGACCACCCCGCCTGCCGCGCAATGAACTGAAGGCCGCCGTGTCGCCGATGATGTATTCGTTCATGAACGAATCGAGACGCCTCGGGAACCGTCGAGTGAAGAACGAACTGAGGGTTCG
>DAINBQ010000137.1:0-8395 GCA_036732825.1 Burkholderiaceae bacterium
GCAAGAGCCTGATCGGATCCGGCGACCGTTCCGAGCGCATCCGCACCTACAACTTCCCGCAAGGTCGCATCACCGACCATCGCATCAACCTGACGCTGTACCGGATCGAGGCGATCATGGACGGCGATCTGGACGAACTCGTCGAACGGCTAGCCGCCGAACACCAGGCCGAGCTGCTGGCCGCGCTCGGCGAGACTGCGTGACCGCGCCGTCGACGGTCGCGTCGCTGCTGGCTGCGAGCGGACTGCCGGCACTGGAGGCGCGCGCATTGCTGGCCCGCGAGCTCGGCGTCCCGCGCGAGCGTCTGGTCGCACACCCGGAAGAGGCGGTCGACGCTGCGCGCGCCCGGTCCTTTTGCGCAATGACGCGCCGGCGCCTCGCGGGCGAGCCACTGGCTTATCTGCTGGGAGGCAAGGAGTTCTACGGGCGCTGGTTCGCGGTCACTGCCGCCGTGCTGGTTCCGCGGCCGGAAACCGAGTTGCTGGTCGAACTTGCGCTCCAGCACCTGGCCGGGATCGAGCGCCCACGCGTACTGGAGCTCGGCACAGGGTCAGGTTGCATCGGGATCACGCTGGCGCTCGAACGGCCCGACGCCGAGGTCTCGGCGACCGACCGTTCGCGCGAAGCGCTGGACGTTGCGCACACGAACGCAGCGACTCTCGGCGCCAGTCTCTCGTTCGTGCACGGCAACTGGTTCGAGCCGCTGCCGGCGCATGCACAGTTCGACCTGATCGTCGGCAATCCGCCTTACGTGGCTGAAAACGATCCCCATCTCGCCGAACTGAGCCACGAGCCCATACTCGCGCTGACCAGCGGCGGAAACGGCCTCGCGGACCTGCGCGCGGTTATCGAAGGTGCGCCTGCGCATCTCGCCGCAGGCGGCATGCTCGCGCTCGAGCACGGCTACGACCAGGCGACCGCGGTGCGCGCCTTTCTGGCCGAGCAGGGATGGCGGGGAATTGGGACGCACCGCGACGCCGCCGGACACGAGCGCGCAACGACCGCGCTCCGCCAGCTCGCTGCTGAGTAACTGCCCACCGGGGTCGGATCCGGCGGACAGCCTCACGTTGCGGGATGAATTGGTGCGCCGAGGATCGACGACGAGTCCATTTGGCCTTGCAACCCGGGCCGGCGGACGGCGCAATCGGATTAGAGGCGAATCGGGCTGCCGCGAGCGCTGAAATACCCCTCCGTCGACCGCCTTTACTTCGGCTCCGTCGGGCCTAAAGGTCGACTACCGGATCGAACCGATCAACGCTGCGCGGTTTGACGGGTCGCGCGCGCTCGCTACACTGGCTGAGTTTCCCCGCCAGCGAGCATTGCCATGGACGTCAAGGAATTTATCCAGAAAACGGTGACCGAAAATCCCGTCGTGTTGTTCATGAAGGGAACCGCGCAGTTCCCGCAGTGCGGCTTCTCCGGCCGCGCAATCCAGCTACTGAAGGAATCGGGCGTGAAGAACCTCGTCACGGTCAACGTGCTCGAGGACGAGGAAGTCCGCCAGGGCGTGAAGGAGTACGCGAACTGGCCGACGGTCCCGCAGCTGTACGTCAACGGGCAGTTCGTCGGGGGTTCGGACATCATGATGGAGATGTTCGAGTCCGGAGAGCTGCAGACGCTGCTGAAGGAAGCGCAGGTCGTCTGAACCGTCCAATGCGGCGCCTGATCATCGCGATCACCGGCGCCACCGGCGCCATCTACGGCGTCCAGCTGCTGCGCCGCCTGCGCGCGCTGAAGAGCATCGAGACGCATCTGCTGCTGTCGCCGGCAGGGGTGCTGACCGCGCACCAGGAACTCGATCTGAAGCGGGGCGACATCGAGGCGCTGGCCGACGCTGTCTACAGCGTCAGCGATGTTGGCGCTGCGGTCGCGAGCGGCTCGTTCGCGACCGTCGGCATGGTTATCGCGCCCTGCTCGATGAAGACGCTGGCCGCCGTCGCGAACGGACATGCGGATAACCTGATCACGCGCGCTGCCGATGTCTGCCTGAAGGAGCGCCGCCGCGTGGTTCTGCTCGCCCGCGAGGCGCCGTTGAATCTCGCGCACATCCGCAACATGGAAGCGGTCACGCTGATGGGAGGCATCATCTTCCCGCCGTTGCCGGCCTTCTATCACCGGCCGCAGACCTTCGAGCAGATGGTCGACCATACGCTGGCCCGGGTGCTCGATCTGTTCGAGATCGAACATGAGCTCGCGCCGCGCTGGAACGGGTGGCGCGACGGCGCCGGCGCGACTGCCTGATCCCGCATGCGGGTCGAGATTCACGGCGCGCCGGCCCCATTCGAGGCGGCGGCGCGCGGTTTCCTGGAATGCGACCAGGCGCACAACACGCTGTTGCTGTCGACGCTCGCGCGACCGTCCGGCGCGCCCGCGGGGACCTGGTGGAGCGCGATCGCGAGCCGCAAGGGCCGTTCGCTCGCATGCGCGCTGCGCGACCGGGGGGCGGTCCTGCTGTCGTCGGGAGCGGAAGACGCGGCAAGAGGGTTCGGGCGACTGTTGAGCGCCGAAGACTGGCTGGAGTCGATTGTCGGACCCGAGCCGATGGCGACCGCGTGCGCGGCAGGGCTCGGCCGGCCGGTGCGAACCCACGCCGTGCTGCCGTTGATGCAGTTGACGACGGCGGCTATTCCGCCCGCCGCAGCACCCGCCGGCAGCATGCGCATTGCGGGCGATTGGGACTTCGACTTGCTGCTCGATTGGAGCGAGGCGTTCCGGATCGAAGTCCGGCTGATCGATACGCCGGAATCGATCCGCGAGGCGCTGCGCGGCCGCATCGAGCGGCAGGAAGTCCATCTGTGGGTCGATGAATCAGGGACGCCGGTGTCCTTTGCTGGCTGCCGTCAAATCCGGCCCAGCGCCGCTCGCGTCGCGCCGGTCTACACGCCGCCGTCGCTGCGGGGACGCGGCTACGCGCATGCCCTGGTCGCCGGCATCTGCGGCGAGCTGCAGGCCCGGGGAGCGCAGGCGATCTTCCTCTTCACGGACGCGACGAATCCGACTTCGAACGCGCTTTACACGCGAATCGGCTTTGCGACACTGGGCCGCCATCTGCACCTGATCACTGAGCGGGCAGCGGACTGAAGCCGCGTGTCTCGGGAATTGGTGCCGGCAGAGGGACTCGAACCCCCGACCTTCGGTTTACAAAACCGCTGCTCTACCAACTGAGCTATGCCGGCGCGGCGAATTGCCGATGAGCGCGCTCGCAGGCGTTTCCACCGACGGCGCTGCCTGCTTGACGCGTTACTTGACGCGCGTGAGACGGGGCCGATCGCCTGCGCGCGGAGGCGGCGGCGGCTCGATCGGCTCGTTGGTCTCCGCGGTCGACGCTCCCTGCACCGGAACCAGCGCAACCGGCGCGACCGGCGCCAGCGCGGCGCTGCCGGGCCGAGGAGCCTCCGCGCCCGCCGGAGCGGTTCGTGGCACATCGAACGCCATGCCCTGGCCGTTCTCGCGCGCGTAGACCGCGATCACCTTGTCGATCGGGATCGACACGTCCCTGCCCACTCCGCCGAACCGCGCCTGGAACTCGATGAATTCGTTGCCAAGGCTGAGCCGGTTGGTCGCCAGTGGCGAGATGTTGAGCACGATCTCACCGTTCTTGACGAACTCGCGCGGGACCTGCACCTGCTCGTCGGCGAGGACCGCGATATAGGGCGTCAGTCCCGAGTCGGTACACCACTCGTGGATCGCGCGAATCAGGTAGGGCTTGGTCGAGACGTCGGACATCAGGAGCTTCAGCGGCGCATGACCTTCTCGGACGGCGTCAGGGCTTCAATATAGGCCGGTCGCGAGAAAATTCGTTCCGCGTATTTCATCAGCGGGGCCGCGGTTTTCGGCAGATCGATCCCGTAGTGGTCCAGCCGCCACAGCAGCGGCGCCAGCGCCACGTCCAGCATCGAGAAGTCGTCGCCCAGCATGTACTTGTTCTTCAGCATGATCGGCGCCAGCTGCGTCAGCCGGTCGCGGATCGTCGCCCGCGCCTTTTCCATGGCCTTCTGGTTGTTGCTGTTCTCGAGCGTCTGCACGTGCACGAACAGCTCGCGCTCGAAGTTGAACAGGAAGAGCCGCGTCCGCGCCCGCATGACAGGGTCGGCCGGCATCAGTTGCGGATGCGGGAAACGCTCGTCGATGTACTCGTTGATGATGTTCGACTCGTACAGGATCAGGTCGCGCTCGACCAGGATCGGCACCTGCCCGTAGGGATTCATCACATTGATGTCCTCGGGCTTGTTGAACAGATCGACGTCGCGGATCTCGAAGTCCATCCCCTTCTCGAACAGCACGAAGCGGCAGCGCTGCGAAAACGGGCAGGTCGTTCCAGAGTAAAGCACCATCATCTTTGTTTTCCTTGTCGACCGGGCAATCGCCGGTGTGCTGCTGCGCGGCGCCCTGCGCCGCCCGTTGCTCTTGATCTACCCGCGGGCGCCGGGCCGTCCCAAGCCCGCGGGTCCAATTTCATCGCATCGCGTGCACGTGCGACCCGCAGGGTCGCGTACACGCGATGCGCCCACTACTTGATGTCCTTCCAGTACACCGCGTTGAGCCGCCACGCGGCCACGGAGAACAGGGCGAGGAAGATCAGGACCCAGACACCGATCTGGATCCGTTTCGACCGGGACGGATCAGTGATGAACGCCAGGAACGCAACCAGGTCGGCGGCATCCGAATCGAATTGCCGCGCCTGCAGCTGATCCAGCGGCTTGAACGTGTAGCTGAAGCTCTCCGATCCGGTCGCTCCGAGGTCGGTCTCCTTGCGCGTCGCATTGCCGCTCGGATCGTAGGAAGTGACCGCCTTGACGTAGTGCGTGCGGCCGGTCTTCTCGTCCTTGCGCTCGTGCACCTGCTCGATCGTCGCTTCGCGCGGCCCCTGCGATTCCCAGAAAATGTGCGGCATGCCGATGTTCGGATAGGCGACGTTGTTCCATCCGGTCGGAGAACTGTTGTCGCGGTAGTAGCCGCGCAGCAGCGTGTAGATGTAGTCGGTACCGAGGTAATCGAACGAGGTCCGCGCCCGCGTGATCACCGAGAGGTCCGGGGGCGCCTTGCCGAACCAGGCCTTCTGGTCCGCCGGCGCTGCCGCGATGCGAATCGTGTCGCCGACCTTCTGCCTGCCGAAGATCAGGAAATCCTTGATCTGGCCCTCGTCCAGGCCGATGTTCTGCAGGAGATTCCAGCGCACCAGGGTCGCGCTGTGGCAGCCGGTGCAATAGTTGGCAAACAGCCGCGCGCCATTTTGCAGCGATGCCACGCTCCTGCCGCGATCGCTCGGCCACTCTTCCATCGCCATGTGGGCACCCGCCGCGAGTGCCGACCCGGCGCCGAGCAGCGACGCGACGGCAAAGGCGATGCGGATAACGATGTTGTTCATCTCGTTTTTCCTCAGTGCGCCTTGAAGTTCACGCGTTCCGGGACAGGCTTGAACGTGCCCATCCGGCTCCACCACGGCATCAGCGCGAAGAACGCGAAGTACACCAGCGTCAGGACCTGCGAAATGAGCGTGAAGGTCGGCGTCGGCTGCTGCGTCCCGAGGTAGCCGAGGATCAGGAACGCGACGACCCAGACGATCAGCAGCCAGAAATGCCAGCCGGGCCGGTAGCGCATCGACTTCACCGGCGACTGGTCGAGCCAGGGCAGGCCGAAGAAGATCAGCACCGAGGCGCCCATCAGCACGACGCCCCAGAACTTGGGATCGAGTGTGAAGAAGCCGAGCAGCACCACGATCGTGCCGACTGCGATCGCGCCGCGCAGGATCGCATTCGAGATCGTCATCAGCGTCAGCGCCGCCATGCCGATCAGGCCGACCGCCAGCACCACCATGAACTCGCTCGTGATCGCCCGCAGCACCGAGTAGTACGGCGTGAAGTACCAGACCGGCGCGATGTGGCTCGGCGTCGTCAGCGGATCGGCCGGAATGAAGTTGTTCCACTCGAGGAAGTAGCCGCCGAACTCGGGCACGAAGAACAGGATCGCGAAGAACCCCATCAGGAAGAGCACGAGCCAGAAGATGTCGTGCACCGTGTAGTAGGGGTGGAACGGGATGCCGTCCAGCGGCCGTCCGGACGCGTCCTTCTTCGCCTTGATCTCGACGCCGTCCGGGTTGTTCGAGCCGACGTCGTGCAGCGCCAGGATGTGCGCGACGACCAGGCCCAGCAGCACCAGCGGGATCGCGATCACGTGGAACGCGAAGAAGCGGTTCAGGGTCGCATCGCCGATCACGTAGTCGCCGCGGATGAAGATCGCGAGATCGGGCCCGATCAGCGGGACCGCGCCGAACAGGTTGACGATCACCTGCGCACCCCAGTAGCTCATCTGGCCCCACGGCAGCAGGTAGCCGAAGAACGCCTCGCCCATCAGGCACAGAAAGATCAGGCAGCCGAAGATCCAGACCAGCTCGCGCGGCTTGCGGTAACTGCCGTACATCAGCCCGCGGAACATGTGCAGGTAGACGACGATGAAGAACGCCGACGCGCCGGTCGAGTGCATGTAGCGGATGAACCAGCCGCCCGGCACGTCGCGCATGATGTATTCGACCGAGGCGAACGCGAGATTCGCGTCCGGCTTGTAGTTCATCACCAGGAAGATGCCGGTGACGATCTGGATCACGAGCACCGTGATCGCAAGCCCGCCGAAGATGTACCAGACGTTGAAGTTCTTCGGCGCGTAGTACTCGGAGAGGTGCTTCTTGTACTCCGACATGAGGGTCGGCATGCGCTCGTCGACCCAGCCGAGCAGGCCGGTGTACTGGCTCTTCTGTTCTGCCATTCTTGTTCCCCGTTCAGTTGCCTGATCAGGCCTTGGAGTCGTCGCCGATCAGCACGACGGTGTCGGACAAGTACTTGTGAGGCGGCACCGGGAGGTTGTCCGGCGCCGGCTTGTTCTTGAACACGCGGCCGGCCAGGTCGAAGGTCGAGCCGTGGCACGGGCACACGAAGCCGGGATCATTGCCGAGCACCGCGCTCGAGCCGGCCTGGTACGGGCCGGACGGCGAGCAGCCGAGGTGCGTGCAGACGCCGACGGTGATCAGGAATTCCGGCTTGATCGAGCGGTACTCGTTGCGCGCGTACTCGGGGGTCGGATACTGCGTGCGCAGCGACTGCGGGTCGGCCACTTCGCCGTCCACCTTCCGGATCGACTGCAGCATCTCCGGCGTGCGGCGCAGGACCCACACCGGCAGCCCGCGCCACTCGACCACCATCTTGTCGCCGGCGGGAATCGACGAGAGGTCCACCTCGACCGGAGCGCCGGCCGCCTTTGCGCGTTCGGATGGCGCCAGCGAGGCCAGGAACGGCGCGGCCACCGCCGCGACGCCGACTCCGCCGACGGCGCAGGTCACGATGAGCGCGTTGCGCCGCTCCTTGTCGACCGACGCCGAATCGGGCGCCTGGCCACTCGGAAGGGATGTGGAGGTGGACATTGAAAACCCCGAAGTTGAAAAGTATCCGGAAGGCAGCGCCGAAGCGGACGGGCCCGGACGGCTTGCCTGCCCATCTGACCACACTGCCCGCTCCGCCGGCAGCCCGCGATTCTACTTGATCCGTCCACCCCGACCGAATCCCGCGGGCAGCGGCGACCGCCCGGCCGCTACACTTGCGGGCGGGTCATGAACGAACGCGGCACGAAGGAGATCGGGATGGGAATGCTGAAGGAGTTCCGCGAATTCGCGGTCAAGGGCAACGTCATCGACCTGGCGGTCGGCATCATCATCGGCGCGGCCTTCGGCAAGATCGTCGATTCGCTGGTCAGGGACGTCGTCATGCCGGTGATCAACGCGATGCTGGGCGGTGCCGTCGACTTCACCAACAAGTACTGGATCCTCTCCGGCACCGTACCGGCCGGTGCGCCGCTGGACGTCGCCCAGAAGAGCGCAGTCGTGTTCGCCTGGGGCAATTTCATCACGGTCCTGCTGAACTTCGTCATCCTCGCGTTCGTGATCTTCTGGATGGTCAAAGCGGTCAACCGGGTGAAGAGCCGCCTCGACGCCGCGCCGGCCGCGACCCCCGAGGACGTCGTGCTGCTGCGCGAGATCCGCGACGAACTGAAGCGCAAGTAGCGCCTCCGGTCGAGGTCGTCTGGACCAGGGAGAGCACGCCGTGATGCTGCGTCGACTGTGGCTGATCTTCGCCCAAGCGACCACGGTCGGCCTGGCGCTGCTGTTCATCGTCTCGACGCTGCGCCCCGAGTGGATCGACCGGTCGCCCGGCACGCCTGCTTCGTCCGCCGGGTCGGCCGAGGTGGCGATCAGGCAGGCCACTGCCCCGGACGCGCCGCGGGCCAACGCCCTGACCTCGTACTCGGATGCCGTCAACCGCGCGGCGCCCGCGGTGGTCAACGTCTACACGACGCAGGAAGTGCGGCGCCGGGGTGCGCCCGAGGATCCCTTCTACCGCTACTTCTT
>DAINBQ010000138.1:0-8282 GCA_036732825.1 Burkholderiaceae bacterium
CGGTCAGCGGCAGCGCGAAGCGGTCGCGGAACTCGATCAGCGCCTTGGTATCGAGTTTCTTCTGCTGGTGCGTCGTCATCCTGCCCTGGCCGGCCGTGCCCATGCCATAGCCCTTCTTGGTCTTCGCGAGGATCACCGTCGGCTGGCCGCGGTGGTTCACCGCCGCGTGGTACGCCGCGTGGATCTTCACCGGGTCATGCCCGCCGCGCCGCAGCCGGTCGATGTCCTCGTCGGACAGATGCGCGGTCAGTTGCGCGAGCTCCGGGTACTTGTTGAAGAAGTGCTCGCGGTTGAAGCGGCCATCGGTCGCCGACAGCGTCTGGAACTCGCCGTCGACCGTCTCGTGGAAGGCGCGGATCAGCAGCATCTGCGTGTCGCGCGCGAAAAGCGGATCCCAGTCCGAGCCCCATAGAAGCTTGATCACGTTCCAGCCGGCACCCGCGTAAAGACCTTCGAGTTCCTGGATGATCGAGCCGTTGCCGCGCACCGGACCGTCGAGCCGCTGCAGATTGCAGTTGACGACGAAGATCAGGTTGTCGAGGCCTTCGCGCGCCGCCAGCGACAGCCCGGCCAGCGCCTCCGGTTCGTCCATCTCGCCGTCGCCGACAAAAGCCCAGACCTTGCGGCCTGCGGTGTCGAGCAGCCCGCGGTCGGCCAGGTAGCGCAGGAAACGCGCGTTGTAGATCGCGAACAGCGGGCCCAGGCCCATCGATCCGGTCGGGAACTGCCAGAAGTTCGGCATCAGCCAAGGGTGGGGATACGAAGACAGTCCCGGCCCAATGTGGGCCAGGCCTGCCTTCTCCTCCCCACCTTGGCCTTCTTTATGGAGCGCCGGGGGCCCTCCCCCGGCGCGGGTAGCTTCGTTCGAGGTACCCACCTCCCGGCGGTAGTTGTCGAGCTGTTCGGCGGTCAGTCGTCCCTCGAGGAACGCCCGCGCATACACGCCCGGCGCGGAGTGCGGCTGGAAATACACGGCGTCACCGCGCGACGCGGCGGTGCGTCCGCGAAAGAAGTGATTGAACCCGACTTCGAACAGGTCGGCGGCCGAGGCGTAGCTCGCGATGTGGCCCCCCAGTTCGGCGCTCGCCAGGTTCGCGCGCACGACCATCGCCAGCGCGTTCCAGCGCACCAGCGCACTGAGCCGGGACTCGAGGTCGAGGTTGCCGGGGAAGGGCGGCTGGTCGCCGAGCGCGATCGTGTTCAGGTAGGGCGTGTTCAGCACCTGCGGCAATGGCACGCGGCGGTTGCGCGCGTGTTGCAGCAGGTGCTTGAGCACGAAGGTCGCGCGCTCGGGGCCGGCCGCTTCGATCACCGCGTCGAGCGCGTCGAGCCATTCACGCGTTTCCTGCGGATCGGCGTCGTCCTCGTACAGCCGCCATGCGGCGTTGGGGATCAGCTTTGCCAGGTCATCGAGGTTCATGCGGCGTTCCCGGAGGGCGGGATGACGATTATCACGCCACGATCCTCTCCCGGCGCATTGGCGTCGATGCGGACTCCATCCCGGCTGCGATAATCCCCGGAACCCCGGAGGCCATCGGTGCAGCAACTCGAACTCACACGTCCCGACGACTGGCACCTGCACCTGCGCGACGGCGCGGCAATGGCGTCGGTGCTGCCGGCGAGCGCGCGCCAGTTCGCCCGGGCGATCGTGATGCCCAACCTGAAGCCGCCGGTGACGACGACCGCGCAGGCGCTGGCGTATCGCGAGCGCATCCTTGCCGCGCTTCCCCCCGGGCTCGCGTTCGAGCCCCTGATGACGCTCTACCTGACCGACAACACGCAACCCGACGAAATCCGGCGCGCGCGGGAAAGCGGCTTCGTGCAGGGAGTAAAGCTGTATCCGACCGGCGCGACGACGAATTCGGACTCCGGCGTCACCGATGTCCGGCGCTGCGCGGCGGCACTTGAAGCGATGCAGAAAATCGGCATGCCGCTGCTGGTCCATGGCGAGGTCACGCAGGTCGACGTCGACGTGTTCGATCGCGAGAAGGTCTTCATCGACCGGGTGATGGTGCCGTTGCGGCGGGATTTTCCGGCGCTGAAGGTCGTGTTCGAGCACATCACGACGCGCGATGCCGCGGACTACGTCACGGCGGCCGACGGACCGGTCGCGGCGACGATCACCGCGCACCACCTGCTCTACAACCGCAACGCGGTTTTCATGACGGCCGATGGCCGGCCCGGGGTGCGACCGCACTACTACTGCCTGCCGGTGCTCAAGCGCGAGGTCCATCGCCAGGCGCTGCTGAAGGCCGCCGCGAGCGGCAGCCCGCGCTTTTTCCTCGGCACCGACTCGGCCCCGCATCCGAAAAACGAGAAGGAGAGCGCCTGCGGCTGCGCCGGCTGCTACACGGCCGCTTCGGCGCTCGAGCTCTACGCGGAAGCTTTCGAGGAGGCGGGCGCGCTCGACCGCCTGGAGGCCTTCGCGTCGTTTCACGGGCCGGATTTCTACAGCCTGCCCCGCAACAGCTCGAAGATCATCCTGCGCCGCGAGCCGTGGTCCCTGCCGGCCGAACTTCCGCTCGGCGCGCAGTCGATCGTCCCGCTGCGCGCGGGTGAAACGCTGCGGTGGAAGTTGCAGGGCTAGACAGCGTCGACTGGACGGTCCCATGGTTGGCGCCGTTCGCCGACATTGGCCGTGACGTCAGCGCGGAAGGCGGCTGGCGCTCAGCACTGAACCGCCATGCCCGGCAACGCGGACTGGCCACGGCGAGCGGGCTGCCTCTGGTCTTCGATGTGCCCGACGCTGCCGGAGCCGAGGCCTATGAAGCATTCATCGCCCGGACCGGGCGCGTGCCGACGCGCTCGAACCTGCATGACTTCTTCAATGCCCTGGCATGGCTTGTCTATCCGCGCAGCAAGGCGCGGCTGAATGCACTGCAGGCGGCGGCGATTGCGCGGGCCAGTGTCGGTGCGACGCGAGGTCCGCTGCGAGACGCGGCGACGCTGATCGACGAGAACGCGATATTCCTGCTGACCCAGCGCGCGGACCTCATCGACGCACTGCGCCGTCACGACTGGACGCGTCTCTTTTGCGAGGAGCGGACGGCGTGGGACGGGCAGGTCAAGGTGGTCGCCTTCGGCCACGCGTTGCTCGAAAAGCTCGTGCAACCCTACAAGGCCATCACCGGGCATGCGTTGCCCGTTGCACTGCCGGACACGGCGGATGTGCACGAGGTCGATGCGGCCGCAGCGTCCCTGCTGGATGATCAGCTGTCGCCACGCCGGCTGCTGCCGCTGCCGGTGCTCGGCATCCCCGGCTGGAGCGCCGCGAACGCCGATCCTTCCTTCTACTGCGACGCCACGGTGTTCCGGCCGCCGGTGCCAACGCGGCAGCCGGGCGTGAGATGATCGCCGTCGCTCGCGGCCGCCGACGCGCTGCCGCGGAACTCGATCAGGGAACCCAGCAATGACCTCGAAATCCGCCGACCTCCAGAAGCGCCAGGGCAGCAAGATCACCAGCGAGATGCGGCACGCGGGCAACCGCTATGACCGTGCGGTCGCGCCCGAACCGGACCGGCGCGAGCAGCGGGCGCGCGACCGCGCGCTCGGCCTCGTGCCTTATGCGGTCAAGCTGCCGCAGGATCTCGTGCAGCGCCTGCAGCAGCAGGCGCAGGCGAGCGGCATCGGACTCAACGAACTGACGGCGGACCTGCTGCGCAAGGGCCTCGGCGGCTGACCGCGTCGCGCCACTACCAGCGCCGCACGCGCCCCGTGTCGATGTGGACGAACCGCTGTCCGGGGTAGAAGCCGACTCCTCCGGCGCGTAGCGACACCGCGGCGTCGCGCAGGTCGGCCAGCATCACGCCGGGCAGGCGCACATCGATCGCGCGCCCTTCCATGTGAAGGCTGTTCCTCGCCACGCCGCCACCGCCCTTCTGCCGCAGCGTCGTGTTGGTGGTGGGGCAGCGGTAGCCGGAGATCACCTCGAACGGCCGGGTGCCGCCGACAAGCTGCTGCACCTGGTGCAGCAGGTCGAACAGGCGCGGATCGATGCGCCCGATGTCGCCGCTGTAGTGATCGCGCAGGAACCGGTTCAACGAGCCCAGCGCGTCCGGAACATAGTCGTCCGCGACCGCGTACACGAGCTCTATGCGTTCATTCGTATGCGTGTGGACCAGCGACAGTCCGCGCGCCCCGGGAACATTGGCCTTCACCGTCTGTGCCGTTGGGAGCAAGCCGGCGGCGGCGAGACCGGCGGAGCGCTGCAGGAAGCGGCGGCGGGCGATTCCGTGGGAATTTTTCATCGGTTCAGTTGCCGGTTGCCAACCGTTGCCTGCGCTCGCGCAGCGCGGCGTCGAGCCGCCGGTCGTGGCCGTAGATGTCGTCGAAGAAGTAAGTTCGTCCGTCCCTGACGATAACAGTTCCGTAGGCGATCAGAACCGGCATCGGCTCGGCCAGCCGCAGCGTGGCGGATTCACCATAGCTCATCGCCTGCCGGATCCGGTCCTCGGTCCACTCCGGCATGCGCTGCAGCACGAACCGCGCGAGCGCCAACGGCTGCTCGACCCGGATGCAGCCATGGCTGAAATCGCGTCGATCGCGCTCGAAGAGCCGTACTGCCGGCGTATGGTGCAGGTAGATGTTGTCGCGGTTCGGAAACACGAACTTGATGTCGCCGAGCGCATTGCGCGGCCCGGGACGCTGGCGGATGCGTGCGCGGCCGGCGAGCACGGCGTCGAGCATCGCCGGCGTCAGTGTGACGTCGATCTGGCCGCCCGAGGTCACGAACTCGAATCCCTCGCGCTCGAAGTAGCCCGGGTCGCGGCGCAACCGCGGCACGACCTCGCCGCGCGCGATCGACGGCGGCACATTCCAGTACGGGCTGAACTCGATGTAGCGCATCTGCTCATGGAACAGCGGCGTGCGCGTGTCCATCGCCTTGCCCACGATGATCTTCATCGTTTCGCGCACGATGATCTGCTCGCCCTGCACTTCGTAGGCGCGCAGCACGAACTCCGGGATGTTGATGACGACCATGCGCGGCGCCTGCATCAGCGGCGTCCAGCGCAAGCGTTCGAGCGTCAGTTCGATCTGCCGCACGCGCGCGGCCGGGGCCACCTGCAGCTGCGCCAGCGTCGCCTTGCCGACGATGCCGTCGGCGGTCAGGCCGTGGCGCTGCTGAAATGACCGGACGGCGTCGACGATCGGCCCTTCGTAGAGCATCGGCGGCTGCGAACCCGGATCGAGATCGCCGACTGCGATGAGCCGCTCGCGCAGCAGCGACAGGCCGGCATAGGGCTGGCCCGGCTCGAGCTTCGGGGGGCTGCCGCGAGCGCCCGGCGGCAACGCCGGCAGCGGCGTCTGCCACGCCGGGTGATCTACCAGCGCGCGATGCTGCGCCAGCGCTTCGCGCAGCCGTTCGTACTGAGGAAAGCGCGGCGCGGCATCGCGAACCGCCGCGGGCAGTCCGCTCGCGAGCGCGGCCTGCAGATAAGACGCAGGATCGAAGGCCTCGCGCCCGGGCGCTGCATAGCCATAGGGCAGCTGCTGCGGGTCGATGCGGCCGCTGTGCACGTCCCCCAGGTAGCGCTCCATCGCCGCTGTCAGTTTCCGCTCGAGTTCGGCGACCGTCGTCGCGTCCAGCGGTTCCTGCGCGGCGCGCTGCATCGACTGCCGCAGAGCGTCCGCGTCATAGTCGCCCGGTTCCAGCCCATGACTGCGCGCGTCCATCAGCAGTTCGACCGCCTGCCATGCGCGCGTGCCCGGCCGCGCGCCATCGAACCACGACAACCGGGCGGCTTCGACTGCGAAGGTGCCATGAACGCAGAACGCGAGAAATGCACCGCAGACAGCGGTTCGCAACAATTTCAAAGATCTCTCGACAACGATGCGCACATGGGTTCGCGCCATTATCCGTTCTTGTGCGCATTGGCGCCCGCCGCGTCATCGGGTTTGCCGGGGCCGGGGACGGATCGACCGCTGATCGTCAGGTTTGACCGGCCGACCCGCTGCGCATGGGGCCAGCCAAGCCTCACGCGGCAGCGGTCGGCAATGCCGGGTTCAGCGCGGTGCAACGACCAGCCCGAACGGGTATCCCAGCTCCGGCGACTCCACGTTCCAGGTCTGGCCGCCGTCGCGCGAGTAGTACGAGCGGCCGCGCCGCGGGCTGTCGGGCGCCAGCAGGTCGAACAGCAGCCCGTATCTGCTTATGCCGGGGACCCCCGGGTAGCTTTCGGCCGAAAACGCGAGAACAAGGAAGAGATCCTTCTGCAGCGCGGGAAGCTTCTGTTGAACATGCAGGCCAAGCGCGAGCGAGTTGTCGACGTACAGCGGCGTGTGGTCGAAATCGAGTCCGACGAACGGTGCCTTGCGGGCGAGAGGATGCGCGACGTCGACGGTGACCTTGCCGTTCGCGGCAACGCTGCCCGTCGTGATCATCGCGGCGTCGAACAGCGCCACTTCAGATGAGTTCCACGGGAACGTGCCGAACAGAGCCCCCTGCACCAGCAGGCCGCGTCCGTTGTCGATCGCCGCGATCTCCTCGCGCGGAATCCGCACTGCGAGCAGATTGCCTTGCGGACCAAGGTTGACCGTGCCCCAGAGATTGTCCGATGCATCGTCGTCGCCGAGCACTAGGTTGTCGTCGATATGGATGTCGAGATCGCGGCGGTCGGACAGCGCGGCCACCGGCTGGCCCGCGCCCAAGCGCTGTTCCGTGGTTCCCTCAACAGCGCCGCTGAAGTACTCCTTGCGGAAGTCGTAGGCGCCGTAGAAGAACGGGTAGAGGCCCGAGCGAGTGCTGCCACGGGTGACGTCCGGCAGTCCGTCGTTGGGCTCGACGCCGACACGGTAGACGCCTTTCGGCACCGGCAGTACGTAGTGGCCGTCGAAGAAGGCGAGGTCCGGCGGCAGGAAGGCCGAACTCGTCGCGCCGATGCTCAACCGGAACCGCCCGGCGATCGCACTCGTCACGACGCGCCCCTGCAGGTCCTCCGCGAAGACCAGGACGCCGCTGCCCGGGTAGCCCTGTGGGTAGCGGACCTCGCCGCGCAGCAGCGAGTAGCGATCGGAGAACGCCGCGTCGCCCGGTTGCAGCGCGCCGGGGCCCTGCGCGCGCGATCCCTCGGGGTACAGGAACGACGCCCAGGCGATCTCGTCGATATACAGATGTCGCATGGCGCCCTTATCGAACGGATCCAGCCAGCCGCCATACCACATCGTTGTCGGGGTCCCGTCGGTCGGGCTCTTCTGCGAAATCGCGTTGTGCGGCAGGCCAAGGCTGTGACCGAACTCGTGCAATGCGATGCCGACGAGATCCCAGGTCGCGAAGTCGTCGAGGCCGCTGCCGTCGGTCGTGAAGCCCAAGCGAGGGTCGAAGACGACGTCGTTCTCCAGGATCGTGCCGGCGCGGTAGAAGCCTTCCGGCAGCTCGATGTCGCCGTCGCCGTCGACATCGGCACAGAGCAGGGTCGCACTCGAAACGTCGGCGTCGCCGTCGCCGTCGAGGTCCTCGCCGTGCAGCAGATGGCTATCCACGACGAGGTGGACCGAGCGCGAGGCGGCTATGGCATCGAACCCCGGACGCGGCTGGAAGCTCACTTCGTTGACGAAGTCGAACTCGAAGCCCGGGGCACCGCCGTGGGTCGTGCCAACGATGCGCATCTCGACGAACGAGGTCGGGATGTTGTTCCATGTTGCAAGCGCCTGCTCGATCGCCTGGCGGGCCTGCGCCAGCGGCAGCGGCAGCGGTGCGCCGGCGGTGCCGTTCGGGATGGGATCGACCTTGGTGTCGAGCCGATAGGCGAGCGGCAGGCAGCGCGTGTCGAGCTGCGTGCCACGGGTGGTGCCGATCACGTGGCCCGCGATCGGCGACGGCGGCGCGTTCGTGAGGTCGAAGACCTCGAGGTTGCCGCCGGCGCGCGCCGGCATGCTGGAGACGACTGCGAACAGTCCCAGCGCGAACGCGCCTCGCAGGACTCTGAAGTGCATCGTGCAGGTCGTGTTCATCGCTGCCTCCCGCCGCCGACGACTTCGCTGCGGCCGCGCGGTGTTGCGGGTTTCTCGTTGGAACGCGGAGCTGCGCTTCCGCGCGCGTCGATCAGCGGCTGCAGTTGCTGGCGCAGCCGCTCGACCCGCTTCGCGCGGGCGACGGCGTCGCCTGCGACCGCACTGCGGGCGGCGTCGGCCTTGCCTGCGGGACGATCTAGTTGGATTCGGCCCTGGTTGAAGCCGACGATCGTGTAGTCAGCCGCGCCGAGCGCGCTGCCCCGCTTGAGCAGCAGCGCGACGTGTTCGTCGCTGCGGAGCTGCGGCGCATCGGCGATGGTGAACGCGATCGG
>DAINBQ010000139.1:0-8241 GCA_036732825.1 Burkholderiaceae bacterium
ATCTTGTTGCCCTGGATGCCGAGCCCGGCCATCAGTCCCTTCTGGCCGAAGATGAAGGCATAGATGTCGTCTTTCATCGATGTGGTCGTCGTCGACTTCGCCATGCCCTCGTCCATCACGACGACGCTCGGACCGACACCGACCTCGAACCCTTCGGCCTTGTTGAGCTGCGCCAGCGCCTTCTCGTTCATGAAGAAGAGCGCGTACCCGAACTGCTGCGCTCCGGCTTGCAGCCCCATCGAGGCGCCCGCAGTGTTGTAGTAGCCGATGGCCTTGCCGCCTTTGAGCAGCGCGCCTTCACCGAACTGGCCGCCGACGCCGAGGCCCGCCTTGGTGACCTTGGGAAAGACGAGGATCGCGTGCGCCTTTGGACCGAGGGCCTTGGCTGCCGGCGCCGTCGCATATAGCTTCTGCAGGGCTGCGTTCGCATCGCGGGCGAGTTCGGCGGCGCCGGCCGCGAGCGCGGCTTGTCCCGCCACCGCGAACATCGCGCCAATGATCAAGCTTCCACATGTCGTTGTCTTCATTTTCTGACCTCCGCCTACGGTATCGGGCTGGTTCACTCCCGAAACGATTGTAGTCCCGCCGGTCGGGCTTTCCCGCATTGGGGACCCACGACGGGACACCGTTCCGTACAGCGATCGGCTTAAGATCACGGCCAATCGCCCGTCTGCACCCGCAATGAACCTCGAACTGAACGGCCGTACCGGCCTCGTCACCGGCGCTAGCGTCGGCCTCGGTCGTGCGATCGCGCGCGTGCTGGCGGCAGAGGGCGTGCGACTCGCGGTGACTGCGCGCCGGCGCGACAAACTCGAATCACTGGCTGCAGCGATCACCGCGGCGAAGGGTCCGCCGCCATTGGTCATCGTGCACGATGCGATGGACGAGGCCTACCCGCAGGCGGTCGCGAAGCAGGCGCTGGCCGAGTTCGGCCGCGTCGACATCCTCGTCAACAACGCCGGCGGCAGCCGGCCGTTCAAGCTCGATGCGAGCGAAGCGCAGTGGAACGAGGCGATGACACTGAACTTCACGCGCCACCGCCAGCTGACGCACCTGCTGCTCGACGAGATGATCCGGAACCGCTGGGGCCGGATCATCAACATCACCGGACGGTCCGAGCCCGAGGGCATCAACGGCGCGTTCTGCGCGAAGGCCGCATTGCATTCGTGGGCCAAGGGCCTGTCGCGCGAAGTGGGCAAGCACGGGATCACGGTCAACAGCGTCCCGCCGGGCCGCATCCTGAGCGAGCAGATCCTGCGCAACTACACGCCCGAATACCGCGGCTGGCAGTCGGAGCACGAGATCCCGGTCGGCGAATACGGGCAGCCGGAGGACATCGCGCAGCTGGTCGCATTCCTGGCGTCGCCGCGCGCGCGCTACATCACTGGCGCCGTGATCCCGGTCGACGGCGGCCTGCGGCGCTATCAGTTCTGATTCGAACCCGACGCCGTTCGATCAGCGCCGTTCGTAAGTCACGAACGCGAATCCGTAGCTTCGATCGCCGACCGGCGGATGCGATTCCCGCTGCGCTTCGCGCCAATGCGCGGGGTCCGGCGCCGGCATGAAGGTGTCGCCCTCGAAATCCTTGTCGATCTCGGTGACCAGCAGCCGGTCGGCGCGCGGCATCGCAGCGTCGTAGAGCTGCGCACCGCCGATGACGAACACTTCCTCCGATCCGGCCGCGAGCGCCACCGCCTGATCGAGACTGCCCGCGACCTCTGCGCCGGGAGCCGTGAAGTTCCGGTCGCGCGTGATGACAATGCTGCGCCGGCCGGGCAGGGGCCTTCCGATCGACTCCCAGGTCCGGCGCCCCATGAGGATCGGACAGCCCATCGTCGTTCGCTTGAAGAACGCGAGATCTTCCGGCAGGCGCCACGGCAGCGTTCCCTTCGCGCCGATTACGCCGTTGCGCGCGCGGGCGACGATCAGCGTCAGGCGCGGTTTGCTGTCAGCCGGCATAGGCAGTTCGCAGCAGTTCGTGGAAGTGCCAGACGCCGCTCTCGCGCGTCGGGTTGAGGCGGCCGGCGACGTACGAGCTGCTGGCGAGCCCGCGCTGCACGGCTTCGCAGATCGCGATGTCCTCGGCCTGCACCGCGTCGGCAAATGCGCGGTCCTGCTCGCCGAGCGCAGCATCGGCATCCGGCGGGTAGTAATAGTCGAAATCGACGCGGCAGCGCTGCGCATCGAGGGCAACGACGCGATTGGTCTGCAACCGGCCGGGCAAGACGTTGAGCATCGTGTTCGGCCACAGCCACCAGTACTGCGCCTCGGCCGTTGGCGACCCGCTCGCACGGTAAGGCCCCTGCGAGGCCTCGATCGGACTCCATTGCAGCGAGTGCCAGCGCGCAAGTTCGGTCCGGTAACTGCGGTAGTCGAGGAGGCGACTCAGTGCGGGGTGGACGCGCGGCAGGTGATAGCCCTCGAGGTAGTTATCGACGTAAACCTTCCAGTTGCAGCGGATCTCGTAGCTGACGCGACGATCGAACATGTAGCTCGCGAGCGCGACAGGCAGGCGATCGTCGATGCTCGCGACGACTTCGTTGAAGCCGGCCGCGTCGACACCGGCAGGTTGCAGCGACGCAAAGACAAGTCCCTGCCACTCCGCGACATTGGCCTGCGGCAGGCGGATAGTGGATGAGTCGAAGTCTTCGGCTTCATGCATCTCGGGCGCGCCGCGCAGGCGTCCGTCGAGTTCGTAGGTCCAGCCGTGATAGCGGCAGACGAGCGCATTCGCGGCGCGGCCGTCGCAGGTGGCCAGCGGACCGGCCCGATGCCGGCAGACGTTATGCAGCGCGCGCAGCTTTCCGTGCGGCGCATCGGCTTCGGATTCGCCGCGGACGATCAGCAGCGGCACACCGGCCAGTTCGGCGACGACGTGATCACCGGGACCGCGGAGCTGCGCCGCGTGGCCGACCAGCTGCCAGCCGGTGGCGAAGACGGTCGCGCGCTCGCGCTGCTCGAACGACGGGTCGACATAGCAACGCGCCGGCAGCGCGTAGGCGTGCCCGGCAGGCTGGTGGCGGAGCCGCTCGGCGTCGGCCACGGTGCGCACCCTCACACCGCCACCGGCGCCTTGATGTGCGGGTGCGGGTCGTAGCCGGCGATCTCGAAGTCCTCGTAGCGGAAGTCGAAGATCGACGGCGGCCGGCGCTTGATGATGAGCTGCGGGTACGGCCGCGGTTCGCGCGCGAGCTGCTCGCGCACCTGTTCGAAGTGATTGCTGTAGATGTGGCAGTCGCCGCCGGTCCAGACGAAGTCGCCGACGCCGAGGTCGCATTGCTGCGCGACCATGTACGTCAGCAGCGCGTAGCTCGCGATGTTGAACGGCACGCCGAGGAAAATGTCGCAACTGCGCTGGTAGAGCTGGCACGAGAGCTTGCCAGGAGCCGAAGGCGACTCTCCGGGCGCGACGTAGAACTGGAACAGCAGGTGGCAGGGCGGCAGCGCCATTTTCGGGATATCGCTGACGTTCCAGGCCGAGACGATCAGTCGGCGCGAGTCCGGGTTGGTCTTGATCTGCTGGATCACGCGCGAGATCTGGTCGATCGAGCCACCGTCCGGGGTCGGCCACGAGCGCCATTGCACGCCGTACACGGGGCCGAGTTCGCCGTCCTCGCGGGCCCATTCATCCCAGATCGTCACCTGGTTGTCGCGCAGGTACTTGACGTTGCTGGAACCCTGCAGGAACCACAGCAGCTCGTGGATGATCGAGCGCAGGTGCAGCTTCTTCGTCGTGACCAGCGGGAAACCTTCCCCGAGAGCGAACCGCATCTGGTAACCGAACCAGGAGCGGGTACCGGTTCCCGTGCGGTCGGTCTTCTCGACGCCATGCTCGAACACATGGCGCATGAAATCTTCGTACTGGCGCATGGCCGCGATTCTATCGGGCCCGATCCGGCGGACCGGTGGACCGGCCCTCGTGCTTGCACCTGTGGTGCGGCGTCGTGGCTGCGTAGTAGTCTGCGCCACCGCCGCGACTGGCCGGCGGCACTGGGGGAGACATGAACCAGACCAAGCTGATCCTTGACTACGTACTCGACCATGAAGCGAACCGGCCGGACCTCGTCTATCTCACACAGCCCGTCGGCGGCGGACAGGTGGTCGATTACACCTGGGCCCAGGTGCTGGACCAGTCGCGACGCATGGCCTCGTACCTGCAAAGCCGCGGCTATCCACGGGGCGCGCGCATTGCGATCCTGTCGAAGAACTGCGCGCACTTCATCATGGCCGAGCTCGCGATCTGGATGGCCGGCTATACGACCGTCGCGGTCTTTCCGACCGAGACCGCCGAGACCATCAATTACGTGCTGACGCACAGCGAAGCGAGCCTGCTCTTCGTCGGCAAGCTCGACAGCTGGCCGCAGCAGAAACCCGGCGTGCCGGCCGGGATGCCGTGCATCGCGTTTCCGCTCGCGCCCAAGACCGACTTTCAGACCTGGGACGCGATCGTTGCCGCTACGGCCCCGCTCGCCGGGCGGCCGTCGCGCAATGCCGATGAACTTGCGATGCTGATCTACACGTCGGGTTCGACCGGCACACCGAAAGGCGTGATGATCCGCTTCGACGCGTTCACGCGCGCGGCGGAAGGCATCGCGGCCGACGTCGCGCGCCGCGTCGGCGGCGAGGGAAACCGCATGCTGTCGTATCTGCCGCTAGCGCACAGCTTCGAGCGCTCGTGGGCAGAGGGCGCCTCGCTGGTGCAGGGCACCACGCAACTGTTCTTCGCCGAATCTCTCGACACTTTCCTGCAGGACCTGCAGCGCACGCGGCCGACGCTGTTCCTCTCGGTGCCGCGCCTTTGGCTGAAATTCCAGCAGGGTGTGTTCGCGAAGATGCCGCCGGCCAAGCTCGATCGCCTGCTCGGCATCCCGATCCTCGGCAAGATCGTGGCGAAGAAGGTGCGCAAGGGACTGGGACTCGATCAGGTCAAGCTCGCCGGCAGCGGCTCGGCGCCGATCCCGCCCGATCTGATCACGTGGTACCGGCGCATCGGGCTGCCGCTGTACGAAGGCTATGGCATGACCGAGGACAGCTCGTACTCGCACGTGTCGGACGAAGCGCACAACGCGCCCGGCTACGTCGGCGTGCCGATGCCGGGCGTCGAGGTGAAGCTGAGCCCCGAGGGGGAGATCCTGATCAAGTCGCCCGGTCAGTGCAGCGGTTACTACAAGCAGCCGGAACTCACGTCCGCCTCCTTCACCGAGGACGGCTTCTTCCGCACCGGCGATCTCGGCGAGCGCCGCCCCGACGGCCTGCTGAAGCTGACCGGCCGCGCGAAGGAGCTGTTCAAGACCGCGAAGGGAAAGTATGTGGCGCCGGCGCCGATCGAGAACCGCATCAACGCGCATCCGATGGTCGAACTGTCGCTCGTGTCGGGGGTCGGCCAGCCAGCCGCCTACGCGCTGGTGATCCTGGCCGAGCACCTGCGGCCGCGCATGCGCGAAGCCGAATTCCGCACCCAGGTCGAAAGTGAATTCGACGGCCTGCTGCAGGCGATCAACAGCGCGTCGGCCGATCACGAGCAGTTGCACATGATCGTCGTCGCACAGGAACCCTGGTCGATCGAGAACGGCTTCCTGACGCCGACGATGAAGGTGCGGCGCGGCCGCATCGAGGCGGCGATGGAGCCGCATGTCGCCAGCTGGTACGCCACCGGGCGCAGCGTGCACTGGCACTGATGCCCGACTCCGGCACGCTGCAGAAGCAGCGGCACGGCGGCGACCGCGTCGCCGACGTGCTGCAGGCGCACGGCGTCCCGCTGGTTTTTACGCTGTGCGGTGGTCACATCTCGCCGCTCCTGGCGGCGGCGAAGGCGCGCGGCATCCGTGTCGTCGATACTCGCGACGAAGCGACCGCAGTGTTCGCGGCCGACGCCGTTGCGCGACTGACGGGGCAGCCCGGTGTCGCGGCAGTGACCGCCGGCCCCGGACTCACGAACACGATCACCGCATTGAAGAACGCGCAGCTCGCACAGAGCCCGGTCGTGCTGTTCGGCGGCGCCGCGCCGACGGCGCTGCAGGGACGCGGAGCGCTGCAGGACATCGACCAGCACACGCTGGTGGCGCCGCACGTGAAGCTCGTCCGACAGGTCAAGCGCGTGCGCGATCTCGGCCCGGCGACGGAAGAGGCGCTCACCGTTGCCGCAAGCGGTGTCCCGGGCCCGGTCTTCGTCGAATGCGCAGTGGACCTGCTGTACGACGAAGCCGTCATCCGGCAGTGGTATGCGGACGCGGCGGGCAAGGGCACCGCGATCGGTGATCGGCTGCTGCGCTGGTACCTGAACCGCCACGCGAGCCGGATGTTCGCCGGCGGCTCCGACGCCACGGTGCCAACAGCGGGTTCGGTCGCAACGCCACGCGCCTCCGACACCTCGATCGCACGCGCATCCGAAGCGCTTTCGCAGGCGCGGCGTCCGCTCGTGGTCATCGGCAGTCAGGCCCTGCTGCGCGCGGAGCAGGCGCAAGCGATCGCGCTCGCGGTCGAGGAGATCGGCGCCCCGGTGTATCTGTCAGGCATGGCGCGCGGTCTGCTCGGTCGCATGCATCCGCTGCAGATGCGGCACGCGCGCCGCAATGCACTGCGCGAGGCGGACTGCGTGCTGCTGGCCGGCGTGCCGTGCGACTTCCGGCTCGACTACGGACGCCACGTGCGCCGGTCCGCCACGCTGATCGCGGCGAATCGCAGTGCGAAAGACGCGCGGCTCAATCGCCGTCCGACGGTCGCTGCGATCGGCGATGCCGGCCTGACGCTGCAGGAACTGGCGAAACGCGTCGGCGGGCGGGCCGCGCGACCGGAGTGGGTCGGCGAATTGCGCGCGCGCGACGACGAACGCGAACGCGAGATCGACCAGCAGGCAGGCGCCGCCGGCGAATACGTGAATCCGATTGCGTTCTTTCGCGAACTCGACCGCGTGGCGGCAGACGACGCGGTGATGGTGGCCGATGGCGGCGACTTCGTCGCGACCGCGTCCTACATCCTGCGGCCGCGCGGGCCACTGGGCTGGCTCGATCCGGGCGCCTTCGGCACGCTGGGCGTCGGCGCCGGTTTCGCACTGGGCGCCAGGCTCGTGCGCCCGGATCACGAGGTGTGGCTGATCTGGGGCGATGGCGCCAGCGGCTACGGCCTGGTCGAGTTCGACACGTTCGTGCGTCACCACGTGCCGGTGATCGCCGTCGTCGGCAACGACGCGAGCTGGGCGCAGATTGCGCGCGAGCAGGTCAAGATGCTGGGCGACGACGTCGGCACCGTGCTTGCGCGCAGCGCATATCACGAGGTTGTTCAGGGCTTCGGCGCAGTCGGTCTTGTCGTGCAGCAGACCGCCGACGTCCCCGCGGTGTTGCGGCAGGCACAGGAGATAGCGCGCAGCGGCAGGCCGGTACTGGTGAATGTCTGGCTCGACCGTACCGATTTTCGCGAGGGATCTATTTCGATGTGAGGCCGCGGCTCGCGATGTCGCGGCCTCGAGCTCCACTCAGCCGCCGATCTTCCGGATGACGGCCATGGCCGTGTCGTGCACCAGCTTCGAGATGTTGCTCAACATCTGAAGCACCTGCTGCTGCTTCTGCAGCACATTCTGCAGGTCGACATTCGCAAGCTGGGTGTCGTCACCGATCGTGTTGAGCTTCTCCTCCCAGCGCGCGATCTCGTTTTCGAGCAGCGCGACGCTGTTCACCGCCGCGGCTGGAACGCGGGCCGGAATGCAAAGCTCGCGTTCGGCCTCGCCAAGTTCGTATGGGCGGGCATTTTCTGCAAACGCCTTCGCGATGATCGCCAGGTCTTTCTTGTCTCCGCGACACAGGTCAGCGCCGCGCTCGCGCGCAGCGGAGAGCGCGATCGCCCTGAACTCTCTTAGCTCGGCCAGGTACTCGCGGATCGCCTTCTTGAGGCTGTTGAAGTAGCGAACCTTTTCGGCAAAGTAACGCAGGTCCTCGGTGGCCTGCAGGTACGACTCGCGCAGCACTGCCTGGACCAGGGCATTGGCGTCGATGCTGGCCCCGGTGTCACTCTTTTTCTCTCTTCGCTCGGTCATATTGCCCTCCTGCCGATCCTGAACATCGCCAACTCCGGTCGCGAAATGTAAGTCGAATCCATCCGAGCCAGAAGCGGGGACGGATCGTCAGACCGAGAACTGCAGCGCAGCCAGCCGCGCATAGAGACCGTTGGCGGCGACCAGTTCCTCGTGCGTCCCGATCTCGGCGATCCGGCCGTGGTCGAGAACGACGATACGGCCGGCGGCCTTCA
>DAINBQ010000140.1:0-1778 GCA_036732825.1 Burkholderiaceae bacterium
CGAATACGCACATCGTCGGCCTCTGACTGCGTCCAGCCGTCAGCTGGAATTCTCGAGTGCGAGAAGCCGTTCGGCGAGCACTACTGTGTTTCCGTTCCGGACACGGCGCACACTCCGCGCGCGAATCCGCGGCGAGGAGTCCGGTGACTGCTGGCTACGTGCGGTGAACCAGACCACCGCCGCGCTCAGAGTCCCTCTTTGACGATGCGCTGCCGGATGTGCTCGATCGCCCGCGACGGGCTCAGTCCCTTCGGGCAGACCTCGGTGCAGTTCATGATCGTGCGGCACCGGTACAGACGGTAGGCGTCATCGAGGAATTCGAGCCGCTCCGCGGTGGCGCGATCGCGGCTGTCAGCGATGAAGCGCATCGCCTGGAGGAGCGCGGCCGGACCGAGAAACCGGTCCGGGTTCCACCACCACGAAGGGCAGAAGCCGGTGCAGGCGCCGCACAGGATGCATTCGTACAGCCCGTCGAGCTTCGCCCGCTCTGCAGGTGACTGCCGGCGCTCGCGCTCGGGCGGCGGTTCATGGTTCACAAGATACGGGCGCACTGCGTGGTAATGATTGAAGAACTGTGTCATGTCGACAATGAGATCCCGGATCACCGGGAACCCCGGCATCGGGCGCAGCGCGACCGGCTCCTTGAGGCCAGCAAGCGGCGTGATGCAAGCGAGGCCATTACGGCCGTTGATGTTCATCGCGTCCGAGCCGCATATCCCCTCGCGGCAGGACTTCCGGAACGTCAGGCTGTCGTCCTGCTCGCGCAACCGGAGCAGCACGTCGAGCAGCATGCGATCGTGCGCGCCGACAACGGCCTCAAAGTTCTGCATCGTCGGCCGCGCATCGCGCTCGGGGTTGAAGCGATAGATCGAGAATCGCATGAAATCCTTCAGGCTAGAGCCCGGCCAGTACGAGGATCATCCAAGCCGCGAACGCGGCGAGCCCGGCACCGACGAGTGCGAGCAGCGCCACCCTGAGCGCAAGCGGGTGCACGTAGTCCATGGCGACGTCACGCAGTCCAACCCAGGCATGGAGAACAAGCCCGACAAAAAACAGGACGGTCGCGACGCGCATGCCGCCCGTGCCGATCCAGTTGCGCCAGGCTTCGTGGGAGGCGGGAGGGTCGACCGCGCATCGCCCCAGCGTGAGGACAAGGAAGACGAGCATGTACACGGCTGTGAGGCGCTGCAGAAGCCATGCGCGGGTCCCGCTCGCCACCGCTCTCATCGCAGCGCTCCCACGGCAAGCGCCGCAATGGCGACGCCCGCGAGATTGACCAGCCAGGCGCTCGCACGCGCCGTGCCGAGCGCGGAACCGAAGCCGACGTCCATCAGCAGGTGGCGTACCCCGGCGAGCAGGTGGTGCGCGAGAGCCCACACAACCAGTACGAGCGCCGCTCGGACCGGCAGCGGAGTCAGCCAGTTCGCCGCCTCGGCATAGCCTTCCGCGCCTTGCAGAGAGCGCGTGAAGAGCACCGCGAGCAGCGGGCTCGCTATCGCGAGTGCGACGCCAGAAACGCGGTGTCCGAACGAGCAGATGGCGCCAACTGGAAAGCGGATGCGCGTGACATCAAGAAAGCGCGGCCGCCGCGACGGGTTTGCCATCGGAGTTTGCGTTCTCAGACTTTCACGCCTCGCTGCCGCAGAACTTCGCCCAACACGAGCGTCGCCGGATAGAGCACTTCTTCCTCGGTTTGCGCGTGCAACATCAGCTGCTGCGCAAAGCGAGCTGATTCCGGCTTGTTCTCGCGTTTGGCAGCATCGATTAGTTTGACCAGC
>DAINBQ010000140.1:1878-7047 GCA_036732825.1 Burkholderiaceae bacterium
ATCTGAATCGGTTGACCTCACCGGTCGGGCGGGGTGAAGTGTCCGGCCGAAACGGGCTTGCACTGCGTGCGCGCCGTCTCAGGCAGCACGCCCGTCACCCGCTTCTTCGTAGGTTCGACCGTCCCGAATGTGATAGATGCGCTTGAAGGTCGGAATGATCTTTTCGTCGTGGGTGACGACGATGATCGCCGTCTGGAACCGCTGCGCCATCTCGTTAAGGATCCGGATCACGGTCATAGCCCGCTCGCTATCAAGTGGCGCTGTCGGTTCATCTGCGAGAATGATCGGGGCCTGGTTGACCAGCGCCCGCGCAATCGAGACACGCTGCTGCTCGCCGCCCGAAAGCTGCGCCACCTGTGCCTCCGCGCGATGGCCGACATCCAGCGCACTCAGCATCTCCCGCGCCAGTTCGCGTGCCTTGCCGTTGGCGGTGCCGGCGAGCATCGGCAACAGTGCGACGTTGTCCGTGACATCGAGGAAGGGAATCAGATAGGGCGCCTGGAACACGAATCCGATACGGTCTCGACGCAACGCCCGCAGGTCGGGGACCTTCCAGCCGTTGTCGTAGATCGTCTCGCCAGCCAGCGCCATTCGCCCCGCCGTAGGTTCGATCACGGCACCCAGGCACTTGAGCAGCGTGCTCTTGCCTGAGCCGCTGGGGCCGATCAGTCCCACGACCTCGCCGGGCCCAATGAGCATGTCCACGCCCTTCAGCGCGTCGACCGCCGCATCGCCCTTCCCGTAGCGCTTGGTGAGTCCGCTGATTTCGATCGCCGGCTGCATCTAGCCCCCGATCGCCGCCGCCGGATCGACGCGCAAGGCCGCACGGATCGCGACGACGCTGGCCAGCGCGCAAATCACCAGCACCAGCAGTGCGCCTCGGACGGTGTCTCCGGGGAGCAGCAGTACGTATTTGGGAAAGATCGGCGCCCACAGCCCGGCCGCAGCCCGGCCGACGATGAATCCAATCGTTCCGAGGCCGAGCGCCTGCTGCAGGATCATCCCGGCGATCGTGCGGTTGCGGGCGCCGATCAGCTTCAGCACCGCGATCTCGCGCACCTTGTTCAAGGTCATCGTGTAGATGATGAAAGCGACGATGGCAGCGCTGACCACCGAGAGGATGACGAGGAACATGAAGATCTGCCGCGCCGATGTGGCGATCAGCTTGGCGACCAGGATCTCGTCCATGTCCGAGCGCGTGTACGCCTCCAGATGTTTCCAGCGCCGGATCTGGCCTGCGACCACTCTCTCATCGGCGTGGGGAGCGAGGCGCAACAGAACCGCATTCACCGTGTGACTGTTGGTCTGACTCGCCTGCACGGCTTCGAGCAGCCCCGGCACGCCGGGGCGGTTGAACGCCGGATTGGCGGCGGTGCGCGCCCGCTCGCTGACAAGGGCGTCGTTGTCCTTGAGGAACTGCGCATCCTGCGCATCCTTCAGCGGAACGAAGATCATCGGATCGCCACCCGACGACACCATCCGCCGCGTCAGGCCGACCACGGTGTACTCGTGGCGGCGGATACGGACGCGTTCGTTCAGCCGGAGCCCGGTTCGAATATCAGCGATCGCCTCGTAGTGGGACCGCGTGATCGGGCGACCGGCGACCAGGTATCCGGGCTCCCCGGGGTGTCCCGGCTCGATGCCGACGAGCATCACGCGCACGTCGCCGCCCTCGTGCTGAACCTGCATGGTCAGGTATGTGACATTGCCTGCTTCAGCCACGCCGGGAACGGCGAGCAGACTCCGATAGGCGTCATCGCGCACGCTCGACGGCTCGGCATATGGCCCGAGCGTGTCGCGCTGCACGACCCACAGATCCGCGCCGCCGATGGCGAGCAGCGCCTGCCCGTCGTCGACCAGACCGCGATAAATGCCGGCCATCGACAGCGTGACGCCGATGAGCAGACCGAGCCCGAGTCCGGTGAACACGAACCTGGCCCAGCCGTGCAGGATGTCGCGCGCAGCGAGGTTGATCATGGTGCGGAACGGAAGATGGCGCTGACGACCTTCACCCGGGCGTCCGGCCTCAGGGCCTGCTCGCTGTGCACGATGACCTCGTCGCCTTCAGCAAGGCCGTCGAGGATCTGGCTGCGCCCGTCAAGTGTCGTGATGCCCGCCTTCACCGGCCGGAACGTGACGTGTCCGTCGTCGAATAGCCACACGCCGTCCTGCCGGTCGACCCGCTTTACTGCGGCCGCGGGCACCGAGCGGGTGTTCGCGAGTTCGGCGACGCGGATCGTCACTTCGACCAGTTCGCCGACCGAGATGCCTTCCGGCCGGGCGGCGAAGCCGACATTGACGATCCGTTCCTCGGTGACCGCGTCGCTCACCCAATCGACGCGCTGTACCTCCCCGCGGTAGGCGCGTTTGGCGTCGGAGCGCAGCACGATCTCGGCCGGCTGGCCCACGCGAAGTCCTCCGGATTGGCCCTGGTCGATCCGCGCCTTGATCCACAGGGTTGCCGGGTCGATGATCTGCACGACTGCCTGGCCGGCGACGACCGTGGTGCCGGGTTCGACCAACCGCGCACTGACTACCCCATCGACCGGACTGACGAGCCGGGCCTGCGCACGCAGCTTGCCGATGCCCGCGACGTCGGCTTGCGCCCGCTCGTGGTCGCGCCGCGCTGCCGCGACCAGAGCTGCCGCTGCGTCGGCGCCGGCCTTCGCGGCATTTGCTTCGTGTGCCTTGGCGTCGACGGCCTCCTGACTGACGAACCCCTGGTCGCGCAGTTCGACGTAACGCCGTGCAACCGACGTGGCAACCTGGGCGCGGCTTTGAGCCTCGGCCAACTGGGCCTCGGCTGCGCGGATCGCGCTCACCGCTCGCGCCGTTGCGAGCTCGCCGCTGGTGACGCGATCCGTGAGATCGACCGGGTCGAGTTCGGCGACCAATTGCCCCGCCTTCACCGCGTCGCCCTGATCGACCAGCACCCGCATGACGCGACTGGCGAGCGTGGGGCCGAGCACATAACTGCGCCGCGCCTCCACCGTGCCGATGCCGAACGTGCTCGCCACCAACGGACCTTGCTCCACCCGCGCCACCGTTACCTTGGTCGGGGCGAGAGGACCCTGGCTCGTCACCAGCCAGCCGAGCAGCATCACGACCCCGAACCCCGCCGCGATCAGCGTTGCCTTGCCGCCGTGCCTCAGGTTCACGACTTCCTCCGTCCGCGATAGCCATCGAGCAGCAGCGGCAACAGCTTGCGTGCCCGCTTCACCATCCCCGTCTCGTCCCCGGCGAGCGATGCCTCGATGACGAGGCCCTGCACCGCCCCGATGAACGACACCGGCGCCAATGTCGCATCGAGGTCGCGCGGCAGCTCACCGGCTGTTTTCGCCTGCCTGAAAAGCAGCGTGAGCCGTTGGCGATACGAATTGATCATCGCGCGCACTTCGGCGCGCACCAGCGAGTCTCCCGGGTACTGCATCTCGTGGAACATGACGCGTGGCACACCTGGGTTGGCGGCAATGAACGCGACGTGGGCGAGAAACGCCCGCTCGATCCCGGCCAGTGGCGAATCGGCCTCGTCAATCGCCGTCGCGAGCACCGCGCCGAGGGATTCGCGCACCCAGGCAAAGACCGCCAGCCAGATCGCCTGCTTGTCGGGAAAGTGCCGGAAGACAGCGCCCTGCGTGACGCCCATCCGGTCGGCGATGGCCTGGGTCGTGATCGCGTCCGGGCCACGCTCGCGGGCAAGCGCGAGGACGGCGGCGACGATCTCCCGCTGGCGCTGGCCGGTGGTCAGGCGGTGGCGCGGCACCGCGGTGGCAAGAGTCGTTACGGGCATGGATTGGATACTGTTTTCTTGCAAGTAAGTAATTAAATACTATCATATTTCCATGAGGATCGGTCGGATCAGGCGAACAAGGTTAGGAACGGCGGGTCCGTGAAACGGAATGCGGTTCGGATCGCCGCTCATGGCCGGGGCGGCCCGTTGCGTCCCACAGTTAGATGGTCAGAATTTGCCCGCGCGAGAGGTCGTGGTGCCCGAGACGCGGCCGACGACTACCGCGTTAATCGGAGCGGCAGTGCAGTGAACCCGCTGGCTGGATAGACGGCCTTCAGTGGCGCCTTGCCCGGCACCGGCGTGATTTCGCGTGTGCCCGCCAACAGTTCTTCCACGAGTATTCGCAATTCCAGCCGGGCGAGCGGTGCTCCCGGGCAGATGTGGATGCCGGCGCCATACAACAAGTTGGGCGCCGGATCGCGGTCGAGGCGGAATTCGTCGGGGTTGCCGAAAACGGTCTCGTCGCGATTGGCCGAGGCCCAGATCAACGAAATACGCTCTCCCGCCTCGATCCGGCGGCCGTCGAGTTCGACCGCTCGCGTCGTGATCCGGCGGTTGGCGATGAGCGGCGCATGGATGCGCAGCATCTCGTCGATGGCTGCGGGCAGCAGCGCCGGCTGCTCGCGCAATTGTCGTTGCAGGACTTGATGCTCGGCCAGGTAGTGGGCCAGGATTCCAATGCACGATGCAATCGTGCCCAGCTCGCCGACCGTCCAGTTGCGCAGGATGCTGACGATTTCCTCTTCGTTCAGTGGCCGATCGCCGATCCGCTCCCGCATCAGGCCGCCGGTGATGTCGTCCAGTGCCTCGGCGTCTTCCCGGCGTCGCGCCTCCAGCAGTGCCTCCACATGACCGTCGAACTCGAGCGCAACCGCGGTCATTGCCGCCCGGTCGCCCGCGAGCGTTGCTTCGTGGTTCCTGCGGATCCACCGGCGCAGAGGTTCGTGCAACGCGTCGGGCCAACCCAGGAACGCGCACTGGATTCGCACGGCAAACTCGTGCGCCAGTTCGCCCATCAGCTCGACTTCGCCGCCGGCCGACAGGCGTCCCACCAGATCGGCCGCGATCCGCCTGCAGGGCGGCTCGAAATCCTGCATGCGCTGCGGGCTGAAGTACGGCTCGATGATCCGCCGGTACGCGGTGTGCGCGGGCGGATCCATGCCGTTGGGCACCGACATGTGGACCGACACGGCGCTGCTGAAACCGGCGTGATCCTGCAACACTCGTAATACGTCCGCATGCCGGAACAGCGACCACTTCAGATAGCTGCTGTAGGCCACGGGGCAACGCGCGCGCATCTCGTCGTAAGCGGCGATCTGATCCTCGAGTACGCGCGGAGAACGAGGGTCCCAATCGGGCTCGCGTGTGATGTCCATCGA
>DAINBQ010000140.1:7147-8239 GCA_036732825.1 Burkholderiaceae bacterium
GTCTGTATGACTTTTGTCGTCACCGAATCCTGCATCAAGTGCAAGTACACCGATTGCGTGGATGTCTGCCCCGTGGACGCGTTTCGCGAGGGGAAGAACATGCTGGTGATCGACCCCGACGAGTGCATCGATTGCGCGGTCTGCGTGCCTGAGTGTCCGGTCGAGGCGATCTTCGCGGAGGAAGACGTTCCCTCCGACCAGCAGGATTTCATCGCCGAGAACGCGACACTCGCCCGGAAATGGCCGGTCATCGCGCGCATCAAGCCAGCACCGCCCGATGCCGACGAATGGGCGCAGGTCCGGGAAAAGCGCGCGCTTCTAGACCGCCGCGGCGCGGGGGACGCCGTCTCCGAAGCGCCTGAGGCCCCTGCTGTCGGCAACACGACCGACGAGGAGCCGCGATGCGCCTGACAACGATGACCGACTACGCGCTGCGCCTGCTGATGTACGTGGCGCATCACCCCGATCGGTTGTGCACGATCGCCGAGATCGCCGAGGCCTACGACATCTCGCAGGCGCACCTGATGAAGATCACGCACCAGCTGGCACTGGCCGGTTTCATCGAGACCGTGCGCGGCAAAGGCGGCGGAATGCGGCTCGCGGCGCCGCCCGCCGCCATCAAGCTGGGCGCGGTCGTCCGCGCGATCGAGACCGACTTCGTGCTGGTCGAGTGTTTCGGCAGCGGCAATCGTTGCGCGCTGACCGAGTATTGCCGGCTCGCCCGGCTCCTGGCCGGCGCGCTCGAAGGATTCATTGGACACCTGGACCGCCACACGCTGGCCGACCTGGTGCCGGACCTGCAGGCGCCGGCGCCAGCCACTGCCGTACTGAGTCGACGTCCACATCCCGCGACGGCCTGATCTCCCGGGATCGAGACTCACCACCGTTCACCATCGACTTCAGACAAGGAGCCTGACCATGTCGCTTCCGCACTCGCATCTGTCGCCCAGCGCGATCTACCCTTTCGACGCACGCGGCATCGCGAAGCGTTTCCGCCATGCGGCGATCTTCGGCGCGCTGGATGCGCTTCGGCCCGGCGAGATCATGCGTTTCGCTAACGACCACGACCCTCTGCCGCTGCTCGAGCAGATC
>DAINBQ010000141.1:0-8066 GCA_036732825.1 Burkholderiaceae bacterium
CCGCTGCTTTCCTACGCGATCAAGCTTGATCTGCCGAACGATCCGGCGCCGGCGGCCGAACCCGCGCCAGCGACGATCAGGCTGTCGATCGACGCCGAGGGCACGATTCACTGGGACGCCGATGCGGTGACCGACGATCAGCTGCGTTCGCGCCTGGCGAGCGCTGCGGCCGGCGCATCCGTGCCGGAAGTCCACGTGCGCGCGGACAAGGCGACACGCTACGAACGGATCGCCTTCGTGATGTCAGCTGCGCAGCAGGCCGGTCTGACGAAGATCGGATTCGTGACCGAACCGGCGGCGAGTCCGTCCCCGGCTAGCCGGTGACGATGCGCGCCGCGGGCGCGGCAGCCGTCTGCGTCATGATGCTGGCGTCTGCGCCGGCGGTCGCGCAGGTTGCCGTCGTCGACGATACGGGTGCGCGGGTCGAGCTCGCGCAGCCGGCCCGCCGGATCGTCAGCCTCGCACCGCACCTGACCGAGCAGCTGTTCGCGATCGGCGCCGGCGCAGGGATCGTCGGCACCACGGACTTCGCCGACTACCCGCAGGCGGCGAGAGAGATCTCGCGCGTTGCGCGCGCACACAGCGTCGACCTCGAGCGCATCGCGGCGCTGAAGCCCGATCTGATCGTGACCTGGGGCAGCGGCTTTCCTCCGGCAGTGACCGATGCGATCCGCCGGCTCGGCGCGCCCGTCTTCGTGAGCGAGCCGACGACACTGACTGACATCGCGAGTTCGATGGCGCGGCTCGGCGCGCTGACTTCAACGCCGGGCGATCGCGTGGCGACGGAGTTCACGCAGCGTGTCGAGGCCCTGCGGCAACGTTACGGTGGGCGTCCGGAGGTAAGCGTTTTCTACCAGGTGTGGTCAGCGCCGTTGATGACGCTCTCGGGACGACATGTCGTCAGCGAAGCGATCCGCCTGTGCGGCGGCCGCAACGTGTTCGCCGACCTGGTTCCGATTGCGCCGCAGGTATCGACCGAGGCAGTGCTCGCGGCAAACCCGGAAATCATCGTCACTGCCGAGCCGGACGGGCGCGCCACCGGGGTTCTCGACGCCTGGCAGCGGTTCGGCAGGCTGGCCGCCGTTCAATCCGGCGCGCTCGTCACGCTCGACGCCAATCGCATCAACCGCCATGGCCCCCGCATGCCCGACGAGATCGCGGTCCTGTGCGAGGCCATCGATCGCGTCCGGCGTACTCGCCGCTAGGCGTCTACGCCTCGAGCCATTCGAGCAGCGTTTGCCACTGCTCGATGTCCCTCGCGGCACGGCTCGGCGCGACGTCCCACAGCGTCAGGCCATGCGCTGCGAGCTGCACGTAGTTCTGCGTGTCGCGCAGATAGCCGAGCACCGGCAGTCCCAGGCCGTCGACGAAACGGTGCAGCTGCTCGGCCGCGCGCGTTCGAGCATCGACCCGCATGCCGAGGACGCCGACGCGACCCGAGTCCTTCAGCACGCCGCGGTCAGCGAGCTTTGCGAGGAATGCCTGGGTCGCATAGATGTCGAACAGCGACGGCTGCAGGGGAACGACGATGCGGTCGGCCAGCTTCAGCACATCCTTCAGGTCGTGACCACGGATCGCCGCCGGCGTGTCGAGCACGACATGCGTGACGCCTGCCGGTGGCCGCGCCACCCGCCCGTCACTGCGATCCCAGGATTCGATCCGCGCCGCGCTCTCCGGACGAATCGCAAGCCAGGCCAACGCTGACTGCTGACGGTCGAGATCACCGAGCATCGTGCGCTCGCCGCGCGACGCGAAATAGCCGGCCAGGTTGGTTGCAGTCGTGCTCTTGCCGACGCCGCCCTTGGGATTCGCTACGAGGATGACGGGCATGCCGGGAGTCTAGGGCCTGAACGTCACCGCCGCGCCGCGTGCACGCGGAAGAAACGCTCGCCGTCCGCTTCGACCGCGGTGATCGAAGTCTCGAACAGGTCCGACAGGGCCTCCGCCTGCAGCACTTCCGCGGCGGGCCCGAGCTGATAGCTGCCGCGGCCCGACAGCAGCAAGGCGTGCGTGGCAAAGCGGACGGCTGCGTTGACGTCGTGCAGCGTCGACACCAGCGCGCGCTCCCGCTGCGCAAGAAGGTATTCGATGACCCAGGCCTGGTGGCGCGGATCCTGGTGGGCGGTCGGCTCATCGAGCAGCACGGCCGGCGTCGTCTGCGCGAGCGCCGTAGCGATCGCGACGCGCTGCCTCTCGCCGCGCGAAAGCTGGCGCACATCGCGCCGCGCGAGATCGCCGCAGTCGAGTGCCGCGAGCAACTCGAGTGCAAGCGTCTCGTCCGCACCGTCGCCGGCGCCGAAGACATAGCGGGCTGTCATCACCGTCTCGAGCACCGTGCTCTTGAACGGATCCACCCAGCGGTCGGTCACCAGCGCACGCAGCCGCGCCAGCTCGTCTTCGCGCTGGCCCTCGATCGGCCGGCCGGCAGCGGTCACGCGGCCCGCGTCCGCCATTCGCGCGCCGGCGAGAACCGCGAGCAGCGTCGACTTTCCCGCGCCGTTCGGTCCGAGCACCGCCCACCGTTCGCCGGCACGGATCTGCAGGTCGAGGTTTTCGACCAGCGTGCGCCCGGCGGCGCGCAACGTGACGCCGGACAGTGCCAGCAATGGCTCGCGCGCGGTCATCGATGGGCGAGCAGCCAGAGGAAGACCGGCACGCCGATCAGTGCGGTCAGCACGCCGACCGGCAGTTGCAGCGGCGCGAATGCGGTGCGCGCCACCGTGTCCGCGACGACGACCAGCGTGCCACCCGCCAGCACGGAGGCCGGCAGCAGCACGCGCTGATCATTGCCCAGCGCCAGGCGCATCAGATGCGGCGCGACGAACCCCACGAAACCGACTGCGCCGGCCAGCGTCACCGCGGCACCGGTGGCCAGCGCCGAGACAAGGATCAGCCTGCGCCGCGTCGCCGCCACGCGCACGCCCTGCGTGTAGGCCTGGAGATCGCCGCGCACCATCAGGTTGAGTGCCGGCGCATGAACGAGTGCAACGACAAGCGCAAAGGCGACAACGGCCAGCGCGAAGACGGCGGCCCGCGCGTCCGTCGCTCCGCCGAGATCGCCCAGCAGCCAGAACACCATCGTGCGCAGTTTCGTGTCCGGCGCCAGAGAAAGCGCCAGGCTCAGCAAAGCGGCGGCGAAGGCGGCCAGCATGACGCCGGTCAGCAGCACTGCAACTGTCGCCTGATCCGACTGCAGCGAGTTGCGCGCGAACAGCGCGCGGCGGGCCAGTCCGAACAGCAGTGCCATCGTCGCAAGCGCACCGAGCGCCGCCGCTCCCTGCACGACGGCGGTGCCGAGCCCGGCAGCAATCGCCCCGAGCGCAGCCACGGCCGCCCCGCCGGAAACGCCGAGCACATAGGGATCGGCGAGCGGATTGCGCAGCAGGCTCTGCAGCAGCGCGCCCGACAGCGCCAGCGCCGCGCCGACCGCAAACGCGGACAGGGCCCGCGGCGCGCGCAGTTGCCAGATGACATCGCTCGCGGCGGCATCGCCTTGGCCCAGGACGGCCGCCAGCACCCGTTCCGGGGACAACGCAACGCTGCCTGCTGCGAGCGCGAGAAGTCCGCTCGCCAGCGCAGCGAACGCAAGCAGCGGCAACGCCGAGCTTCGCTTCATTTCAACGCCAGATCGACCCCAACGAACGCGCTGCGCGGCGGCACGTTGTAGCCGCTCACGGTCTCGTACTTTTCGTCGGAGAGATTCTCGATGCGGAAGCGCAGCGTGACAGCCGGCGATATCCGCCAGGCGGCCACGGCCCGCAGCAACGTGTAGGCATCGAGCTCGATGCGCTCAAAAGTGTTGATGTCGAGATCGTCGCGCGGGCCCGCGTGGCTGACCTCCAGCCCGGCGCGCCAGGCGCCGGGGTCATAGGCAAGGCTGGCATTCAACACGTATGGCGCACGCCGCAGCAGCCGCTCGTCGGTCGCCTCGTCGATCGCACGCAGGACGCTCAAATTGGCACCCAGGTGCCAGGCCTCCCAGCGCGTAGCGGCCGTGAGTTCGCCCCCCGTCACCCGCGCACGCTGTATGTTCTGCGCCTGCATCGACGCCGGATCGAACACGATCAGGTCGCGCGTGTCGGTCCGATAGAGCGCCGCCCGCATCGACGTCACGCCGACGGCATAGTGCAGTCCCAGTTCGGCGCTGCGCGACTTCTCCGGGGTCAGCGCCGCGTTTCCGAAGAACGGGTAGTAGAGGTCGCTGAAGCTCGGCGCGCGGAAGGCATTCGAGATCTGCGCGACCGCACGCCATTCACTGGTCATCCTGTAGCCGTACGAGATCAGGCCCGTCGTCGCGGATCCGACGTCCGAATAGCGATCGTGCCGGACGTTGAGCTGCACCTGCTGCGGACCGCCGCTGCCATTGACCCCGAACCAGGCGCTGCCGACGCTGCGTTCGAATTCGGTCAAAACATTGCTGAAGCTCGGATCGAACGCGGTCGAGGCGCCCGTCTGCTGCAGGTACTCGACTCCCAGCTGCGCCTTCACGCCTTCGCTGACCCTGACCTCGTTGCTCCAGCTTGCCTGCTGGTTGTCGGATTCGAACTCGCCGTTGTTGAACGAGAACGGATTGCTGCTTTCATTGCGGCTGCGGTCGCGCGCGGAACCGAGCTGCAACTGGCTCTGCCAGGTCTCCGTCAGCAAGCTGCGCACGAGTGCATTCCACGCCGTCAGGGTCGAGCGCTCGTCATGGGTCGCCGTCGGGCCATCGCTGGTGCTGTCGAAATCCGTGTCGTTCCGGCTCATCCATGCATTGGCCGCGACCAGCGTGCCGGCGGCGGTACGGTACGAACCGCCGAGCGATGCGGACGCATTGCGATTGCCGTCGAGATCGGAGTTGGCTCCGGGGGCGAACGGACCGTTGACGACCCGCGCCGCATCGATGGCAGAGATCTGCTCGCCGCCGCGATACGCGAGCGAGCCGCCGATCCGCGCTCCGCCGACGTCGAAGCCGGCGCCGGCAGCTCCGTTCAGGCTGCGCCCGGAGCCTGCCTCGATGCTGAACGTGGCGCCGGGCTGCTGGCCGGAACGCGTGAAGATCTGCACGACACCTCCAACCGCCGCCGAGCCATACAGGCTCGACAGGTTGCCGCGCGTGATCTCGATGCGGTCGATCGTGTCGAGCGCGATGCCGCCCACCGACGCCGCCCCTGCCGCCGCCGCGTTCAATCGGATCCCGTCGACCAGCACCAGCACCTGGCTCGAATTTGCGCCGCGTACGAAAAGCGACGCTGCTCCGCCCTGCCCCCCGGTCTGCGCAAACTCGATGCCCGCCTGGCGACCAAGCGCACTCACGAAGTCGCTCAACTGCCAGCGTTCGATGTCGGCGCGCGTGATCACTGTGGTCGCCGGCAGCGCATCGTCGATCGATTGCTCGATGCGCGCCGGCGTGATCACCGCGTGCGGAAGTTCGGTCGGCGTCGCCTGGGCGCTGGCGCCCGCCGGAAGCAGGAGTGCGAAGGTCGGCAGCGCGATGGCAGCGCGCGAATAGAACTGGAAGAAGTGCATGTGTCCCCTGTACCCGGCCCGCCGCCGGAATGACAATCGGGGACGAATCGGAGTCAGGAGCAGGCGGGCGCGGACGCTGCCGGCTCGCCTCCCCGCGGCTCGTCCATCCTCACGGCCGGTCTCCGGGCTGCAGGCCTGCGCTTCGCACCTTCCCGCAGTGCCGGGCGGCACCGCAGTGGACATTGCTCAGCATGCCGCCGAGGCGGCGCCTGCTTACCGTTGCGGGGGCAGCACAGGTTGAGCGGCTTTCGCCGCTCCCTGTTTCCCGTTTCACCGAAGCGAAAGCTCGCCTCGACACCGTAAGTGCATCAAGTCTATCCGAATGCGGGTGGCCTTCCGTCGCGCCTGAGCTGGTCTGAAAAGTCCCGGTGCTAACATCGATCCATGCTTGAAGATTTCGATGCGCTGGCGGCCAAGGTCAAGGAACTGACGACGATGGTGCATGCGCTGCGCGGCGAGAACCAGCATCTGCGCGCGCAGGTGGTTGCCGCCTCTTCCGAGCTCGATGCGATGCGGGCGCGGGTCGACGAAGCGACACGCCGCCTCGATGCGCTGCTGGAGCGCCTCCCCGATGAGCTGGCACCAGCGACGGAGAACCGGCGATGGAACACCTGACCGTCACGATCCTCGACCGCGAGTACCGCCTGTCGTGTTCCGATGACGAGAAGGATGCGCTGCTCAACTGCGCGCAATATGTCGACGGCAAGATGCAGGCGATCCGCGATGGCGGCAAGATCATGGGTGCCGATCGCATCGCGGTGATGGCAGCGTTGCAGATCGCCCACGAACTGTTCACGGCAAAAAATGGCGCGGGCCTCGAGGTCGGGGAAATTCGCCGGCGCCTGCGCGACATGCTGCAGGTCTGCGACGAGGCCCTGTTGCCACAGGAAAAACTGTTCTGACTCAGGCACGCTCCGGCAGTACGCGCGCTAGAATGAGTTCAGGCTGATGGTTGCATGTGCAATGCATCGGCAAGGTAATTCCCTGCGGTGCTCGCGCAAAGGTCTGCTCGTTCCTTGAACCGATGCGCTGTGCGCAAGGTTGCTGGGCTCGCGTCGCGGTGCGATCGGCACGCGTTTGCTGAACCTAAACGACGTGGACAGCGACCACCCTGAACCGATGGTTCAGGACATCAGGCCGGGCGGCACAGGCGGGGAACTGATGACGGGCAAAGCCCCTGCAGCGCAGCTGCTGCAGGCGCTTTGCCCGGTTTTTTGTCCAGGCGACCCCAGCATCGTGCGGCCCTGCAGGGCGTAGGCGAGGCCCGAATGAAGTACTGGCTGATGAAGTCCGAGCCGGACGAGTGCTCGATCGACGACGCACTCGCTGCGCCCGGCGCCACGGTCCCCTGGACCGGTGTCCGCAACTACCAGGCGCGCAATTACATGCGGGACGCGATGCAGCCCGGCGACGGCGTGCTGTTCTATCACTCGAGTTGCGACGAGCCGGGAATCGCGGGGCTGGCTGAGGTCGCGAGCGCGGCATACCCCGACCCCACGCAGTTCGACCGCAAGAGCGAGTACTACGACGCAGGTGCCAGCCGGGAAGCGCCGCGCTGGCTGCTGGTCGACATCCGGGCCCGCAGCAAGACTCGCCTCGTTTCGCTGGCCGAATTGCGCGAGCACGCTGCGCTGGCAGACATGATCGTCCTGAAGCGAGGCAATCGGCTGTCGATCACGCCGGTGACTGAATCCGAGTGGCGTTACATCACGTCGCGCCTGCTGAAAGCCGTCGCCAAGGGCAGCTGATGGACTGGACGCTGATCGCGGGACTGCTCGTACTCGGAACTGCGACCGGATTCGCGGCCGGACTGCTCGGGATCGGCGGCGGCATGCTGATGACACCGTTCCTGACGTTCATCTTCACGCTGCGCGGCTATCCGGATCAGCATGTCGTGCACATGGCAATCGCAACTTCACTCGCGACGATACTGTTCACGTCGATCTCGTCGGTGCGGGCCCATCACCAGCGCGGAGCGGTGTTATGGCAGGTCGTCAAGGTGCTCGCGCCCGGCATCCTGCTCGGCTCGCTGGTCGGGGCGCAGATCGCCGGGCACCTGCCGACGTTCTGGATCTCGGTGATCTTCGCCGTCTTCGTGGGCTTCTCGTCTCTGCAGATGCTGCTCGATCGCAAACCGCGACCCACGCGCGAACTTCCTCGAGCGACCGGCATGTTCACGGTCGGCACCGGGATCGGCTTCGTATCCAGCTTCGTCGGCGCTGGCGGCGGCTTCATCTCGGTGCCGTTCATGGTTTGGAGCAACATCAAGATCCACAACGCGGTAGCCACCTCGGCCGCTCTGGGATTCCCGATCGCCGCGGCGGGAACGATCGGATACGTGCTGGCCGGCTATGGTCAGCCCGGCCTGCCAGCCGGCACGATCGGGTTCGTCTACGTTCCGGCACTTCTGACGATCGCGCTCGCGAGCGTCGTCACCGCACCGTTGGGCGCAAAGGTTGCGCATTCTCTCGACACCCGCCCGCTGAAGCGGATCTTCGCGCTGCTGCTCGCGGCACTTGCCGCCTACATGCTTTACCGCGGAATCAGGGCCGCCTAGC
>DAINBQ010000142.1:0-5205 GCA_036732825.1 Burkholderiaceae bacterium
AGAAATCCGGATGAGCAGCGAGGTACTGCGCGACGTCCTGGGCCTGTAGTGTCATTGAGTTCTTCAGATCTCTATTTCGCCTTCGTAAACCCGGGTCGCCGGGCCCGTCATCAGCACTGATCGCATCGACTCGGCGTCCAGTCCGTCCCACGCGATCGTCAGCCGTCCGCCACGGGTGTCGACGTGGACCGGAGTATCGAGCAATCCGCGCCGGATGCCGATAACAGCCGCTGCACAAGCTCCGGTGCCACACGCCAGCGTCTCGCCGGCGCCGCGCTCCCAGACGCGCAACCGGATCGTCTGCCGGTCGACGACCTGCATGAACCCTGCATTGACGCGGTTCGGAAAGCGCGCGTGGTTCTCGATCACCGGCCCGTCCTTCGCCACCGGAGCGTCGTCGACCGCGGCGACGAGCTGCACCGCGTGCGGGTTGCCCATCGACACGACCGAGACCATCACGACGCGCCCATGCACGGTCAGCGGCCACAACGTGTCGCGTCCGACGGCCGAAGGCTCCAGCCCATTCGCGTCGAAGGGCACAGAGGCCGGATCGAACGCCGGCGGCCCCATGTCGACGGTCACTTCACCACTGGGCTCCAGTTGCGGCGCGATGATGCCGCCCAGCGTCTCGACGCGGATCCTGGGCTTCTCCGTCAGGTGTTCGTCGTGCACGAACTTGACGAAGCAGCGTGCGCCATTGCCGCACTGCTCGACCTCGCCGCCGTCGCTGTTGAAGATCCGGTAGCGGAAATCGACGTCCGGCCGCTGCGCACGTTCGACGACGAGAATCTGGTCGGCGCCGATGCCGAGTCGCCGATCGGCGAGTGTCCGTAGCTGCGGGCCGGACAACTCGATCTGCTGCGTGATGCCGTTGAGCATGACGAAGTCGTTGCCTGCCCCCTGCATCTTCGTGAAGCGGAGTCTCATGTGCGAATTCTATGCGCCGCCCGCGCGTCTGCTGACGCCGGCTAATAGAACGGGCGCTCCCCCTCGGGCCGAGTCTTGAACCGGCGGTGCGGCCATAGGTACTGGTCGGGCAGTTTCGTGACCCAGCGCTCGATCTCGCGGTTCATGCGCTCCGTGTCCGCCTCGATCGATGCCCCTGGAAAGTCGGTCCATGGCGGCTCGATGCGCAGCACATAGCCGTCCGCCGTCATCTCGGTCACCGCCATCACGACCTTGGCATCGATCAGTCGGGCGATGCGCGAGACCATCGGCAGCGTCGCAGCGGGCTCGCCGAAGAAAGGCACGAAGATCGAATTGGCCGGTCCGTGGTCCATGTCCGGCAGGTAGTAGAACGGCATGCCGCCTTTCATTGCGCGCAGGGCGGCACGCAGGTCCGATCCCTGGCGCGAGATCAGCACCGGTTCATTGAAGCGTTCACGCCCGCGCTTCAGCCAGCGGTCCCAGACCTCGTTGGACTGGCGCGCGTAGATCGAGACCCCTTTCATCTCGGTGGAGACTCGAATGCCGCCGGCATCGAGCCCCACGAAGTGCGGCGCGACGAGGATCAGCGGCCGGTTCGCCGGATTGAACAGGTGCTCGCCGCCGACGATGCAGACAAAACGCTGGATCTCTTCCCGCGTGCCGCGCCAGAGCACCGAGTGATCGAGCGCCGCGCGCGCAATATTGCGGAAGCAGCGCCGACCGATTCCTTTCCGCTCTCGCTCGGAGAGTTGCGGAAAGCAGATCCGCAGGTTCGTGAGCGCAATGTTTCGGCGCGGCCATGCGATCCACCACAACGTGTCGCCGAGCCGCGCCGCCAGACGCGCGCGTCCCGCAACCGACCACTTATAGCTGGCATTGATGCAAGCGACCCAGAACCGCGCGAGCAGCCCGAGCACCGGTGCAAACGCTCCGCTCACGCGGCCCCGTGTGGCGCCGGTTCGGCGCCGGCCGGGACCTTGTACCGGTTGTAGCCCCACAGGTACTGGGTCGGACATTCGCGGATCAGCGATTCCAGTCCGCGGTTCATGATTGCCGCGTCCTGCGCGGCGTCGCCGGTGAACGGCTCCTCGAGCCGCTTCAGGTGGATCCGGTAGCCGCGGCCCTCGGGCAGCCTTTCGCCATAGACGAAGATCACGATCGCGTCGAACTGTCGCGCGAGCCGCGCCGGCAGCGTCATCGTGTAGGCCCAGCGGCCGAAAAACGGCGCCCACACGCCTTCCCCACGCGACGGCACCTGGTCCGGCAGGATGCCGACCACCTCCCGGTCCTTCATCGCCTTCATTAGCATGCGCACGCCGCGCATCTCCGCCGGCGCGAGCTTCAGGCCCTGCGCCGCGCGACCGCTTTCGACGATCGGGCGCAGGATCGACTTACGCGGAATGCGGTAGAGCACAGTCATCGGCCGTGTCGTGGCTTCGGGCCGGAACGCCGCGTAGAACTGTGCGGTGACCTCGAAGCATCCGAGATGCGGCGGCAGAAACATCACCGGCCGGCCGTCGGCGAGCGCGGCGTCGGCAATCGACATGTCGACGACCTCGGTGCGCGCGATCAGATCGGCGCGCGGACGCATCCAGATCCACGGCGTTTCGAGGCCCTGTTTGCCGGCCTCGCGCGCAGCGGCTGCGATCTGCCCCGGGTCGCGGTAGCCGGCGCCTGCCATGTTCTCCCGCAGGCGCCGCCGGTAGGTCGGGGACAGCCAGTAGACGACTCGCCCGAGCGCGCCGCCGATCGCGTGGATCGATGACAGCGGCAGCGATGCGACCCGCCTGAAAAGCCACTTCAGCATGGCACCGGGACGCGACGGGCTCGATTCGGCGGTGACGGGAGGCTGGTCATGGCGTCGCTCGGTTCTCTTATAATCGCGGCTTCGCCGAGTTAACGACAACTTGCGGGGCGATCCTCGGAAAGCATAGCCGAGGCAAATACCGCTAAAGCGTCGCCGCTCCTTTCGAGTAGGCAACGCCGCCGACAACTTGACTTAGGAGTGGACGATGTCCAGCGATTTTCTCTTCACCTCGGAATCCGTCTCCGAGGGCCATCCCGACAAGGTCGCCGACCAGATCTCGGACGCGATCCTCGATGCGATCCTCGCGCAGGACCCGCGCTCGCGCGTCGCCGCCGAAACGCTGGTCAACACCGGTCTCGTCGTGCTCGCCGGCGAGATCACGACCAATGCGCATGTCGACTACATCGAGGTCGCGCGCAACACGATCAAGCGCATCGGCTACGACAACACCGAATACGGCATCGACTACAAGGGCTGTGCGGTCCTCGTCGCGTACGACAAGCAGAGCAACGACATCGCACAGGGCGTCGATCGCGCGAGCGACGACTACCTGAACCAGGGCGCCGGCGACCAGGGCCTGATGTTCGGCTACGCCTGCGACGAGACGCCCGACCTGATGCCGGCGCCGATCTACTACGCGCATCGCCTGGTCGAGCGTCAGGCCGACCTGCGCCGTGACGGCCGGCTGCCGTGGCTGCGGCCCGATGCGAAGAGCCAGATCACGATGCGCTACGTCGACGGCAAGCCGCACTCGATCGACACCGTCGTGCTGTCGACGCAGCACGCGCCCGAGATGAGCCTCGGCGACAAGATGAAGCCCGAGTTCACCGAGGCGGTCATCGAGCAGATCATCAAGCCGGTGCTGCCGAAGGAGTGGCTGAAGGACACCAAGTACCTGGTGAATCCGACCGGGCGCTTCGTGATCGGCGGGCCGAAGGGCGACTGCGGGCTGACCGGCCGCAAGATCATCGTCGACACCTATGGTGGCGCCTGCCCGCACGGCGGCGGCGCGTTCTCGGGCAAGGATCCGTCGAAGGTCGACCGCTCGGCCGCCTACGCCGCACGCTACGTCGCGAAGAACATCGTCGCGGCCGGCATTGCGCGCCAGTGCCAGGTGCAGGTTGCCTACGCGATCGGTGTCGCCAAGCCGATGAACATCACCGTCTACACCGAGGGCACCGGCGTGATTCCGGACGAGCAGATCGGCAAGCTGGTCGCCGAGCACTTCGACCTGCGGCCCAAGGGCATCGTTCAAATGCTCGACCTGCTGCGTCCGATCTACGAGAAGACGGCCGCCTACGGCCACTTCGGCCGCGACGAACCCGAGTTCAGCTGGGAGCGCACGGACAAGGTGGCGCTGCTGGCCGACGCCGCAGGCATCAAGCGCAAGGCGGCGTGACGACCTACCGTTCGGACAACCCGACAGACTGACACGGCGCCGGCCCTCCCCGTTCGGGGACGGGCTCGACATCAAGCGGCGGCCTGCCGCCGCCACGCCGCCGGCGGCAGGCCGGTCGCGCGCTTGAACGCGCGCGCGAACGCGGCCTCCGAGTCGTAGCCCGCTTCCAGCGCGATGCTTGCCACATTCGCATTTCCAGAGCGCAGCAACCCGGCCGCCACCTGCATGCGCCACTGCGTCAGGTACTGCATCGGCGGCTGGCCGATCAGCTGCGCGAAGCGCTCGTGCAGTGCCGAGCGCGACAGTCCGACCTGGCGGCCGAGTTCGTCGATCGTCCACGACTCGGCCGGCTTCGCATGCAGCAGCGCGAGCGCGCGTCCCACATAGCGGTCGCGCAACCCGGCGAGCCAGCCGGTGCTCTCCTCCGGCAACGTATCGACGTAGCGGCGCACTGCATCGACGAACATCATCTCGCTCATGCGCTCGAGCAGCGCCTCGCCGCCAGGGCGTTTGGATTGTGACTCGGCCACCGCCTGTCGCAGGAACTGTCCGGTCCAGCCGCCGCCGTCGGGCTCGCGCAGATGGAGCATCCGCGGCAATGTGTCCACCAGCGGATTGAACGGTCTCAGGTCGCAGCCGAGGAAACCGCACACCAGAGTCGTCTGGCTTGCCACGCCCTCGGGCAGCTCGGCCGAGGGGGGCGTCATCCCGTGGTACGCGACGCGAAACGGCAGCTGCTCGATCTTGGTTTCGTAATACCAGCCGATGTTCGGATCGGCGCGCATGCCCGGCGCGCTCGAGAGCACGTGCGCGTCGCCGTGCGGAAACACGACGATGTCGCCGGCGGCGAGCCGCACCGGTTTCTCGCCGACGATCGCGCACCAGCAATCCCCCTGGGCAACGACGTGGTACTCCATCACGTGATCGACGCCGGCCATCACCGCGGGCGCGATGTCCTTTGACGGCGGCGCCTCGGCCGCCCAGTCACGGCCACCGCTGACGTAATAGAAGACGGCGCCGCGCAGGCGCACGCTGCGCAGCACGTCAGACAGCGTGTCCTGGCTCATTGCTC
>DAINBQ010000142.1:5305-8039 GCA_036732825.1 Burkholderiaceae bacterium
AATGGTCCACGTCCCTTTCAACCCCTTCCAACCGAAACAGAGGGTTCAACCATGACGATTCTTCAGGAATGCCCGCCGGCCGCCGCCTCCCAGGCACCGGCTTCGAATCCCCCCTTCGCCGCGATCAAGGCGAAGCAACAGGCCACGTGGGCGAGCGGTGACTTTGCGGTCATCGGAACCACGCTGCAGATTGTCGGTGAGTCGCTCGCCGAAGCGGTCGACCTGCGCGCGGGCGAACGAGTACTCGACGTCGCTGCCGGTAATGGCAACGCGACGCTCGCTGCAGCCCGACGCTTTGCACAGGTGACCTCGACCGACTACGTCGCCGAACTTCTCAGGAAGGGCCAGGCGCGCGCCAGCGCGGAGGGCCTGGCGGTCGAATTCCAGGTCGCGGATGCCGAGGAATTGCCGTTCGAGGCAGGCCGGTTCGACGTCGTGCTTTCGACTTTCGGCGCAATGTTCACGCCGCAGCACACGCGGCCGGCCGATGAAATGCTGCGCGTGACGCGCAGCGGCGGTCGCATCGGGCTCGCAAACTGGACTCCCGAGGGATTCATCGGCCAGTTGTTCAAGATCATCGGTGCCTATCTGCCTCCGCCGGCGGGACTGGAGTCGCCTGCGCTGTGGGGCACCGAGCCTCACCTCGTCGAGCTGTTCGGCAATCAGGCCGCAAGCATTCGCACCGAGCGCAAGAACTTCAACTTCCGCTACCGCTCGCCGGCTCACTGGATCCAGGTGTTCCGCGACTACTACGGACCAACGCACAAGGCGTTCGCAGCGCTGGATGCAGCACAGGCAGAGGATCTCGCCGACGACATCAGCGGGCTGCTCGAGCGACTGAACATCGGCGGGAGACAATCGCTCGTCGTGCCAGGCGAATACCTGGAAGTCGTCATCACCAAGCGCTAGGTCGGCCATACCGCCAGCAGGTGCTTCCGGGCGGCCTGCTGCGCGGTTACAATCCGCCCTCGCTTCGAGGAGCGTTGCGACGCGGCCGCAAGTTGGAGACAACCCGGCCCGCCAGGCTCGAAGCGGCCGGTTCCCCGCCGGCAGTTTCAACGGCGCTCGCAAACTTCTTTCTCGAAAGGAGGGCGCGAGATGAGCGCCGTACTCAAATCTCCTTCAGCTGCAGCGTCGACCGACTTCGTCGTGGCCGACCTCGGACTCGCGGACTGGGGCCGCAAGGAAATACGCATCGCCGAAACCGAAATGCCCGGATTGATGGCGATCCGCGAGGAATTCGCGAGCCAGCAACCGCTGCGCGGCGCGCGCATCACCGGCTCGCTGCACATGACGATCCAGACCGCGGTGCTGATCGAGACGCTGCAGGCGCTCGGCGCCGAGGTGCGCTGGGCCAGCTGCAATATCTTCTCGACGCAGGACCATGCGGCGGCTGCCATCGCGGCCAAGGGAACATCGGTCTTTGCCGTGAAGGGCGAATCGCTCGCAGCCTACTGGGACTACACCCACCGCATCTTCGAGTGGAAAGACGGGGGCTACAGCAACATGATCCTGGACGACGGCGGCGACGCGACGCTGCTGCTGCATCTGGGCAGCAAGGCCGAGAAGGACCCCGCCGTGCTCGCGCATCCCGGCAGCGAAGAGGAGGAGTTCCTGTTCGCGTCGATCAAGGCGAAGCTCGCGCAGGATCCGGCCTGGTACTCGACGCGGCTCGCGAAGATCAAGGGTGTCACCGAAGAGACGACGACCGGCGTCAAGCGCCTGTACCAGATGGCCAAGGAGGGGCGGCTGGCATTCCCGGCGATCAACGTCAATGACTCAGTCACGAAGAGCAAGTTCGACAATCTCTATGGCTGCCGCGAGTCGCTGGTCGACGGCATCAAGCGCGCGACCGACGTGATGGTCGCCGGCAAAGTCGCGGTCGTCGCCGGCTACGGCGATGTCGGCAAGGGCTCGGCGCAGGCGCTGCGCGCACTGTCGGCCCAGGTCTGGATCACCGAGATCGACCCGATCTGCGCGCTGCAGGCCGCGATGGAAGGCTACCGCGTCGTCACGATGGACTATGCGGCCGACAAGGCCGACATCTTCGTGACGGCCACCGGCAACTTCCACGTGATCACGCACGACCACATGGCGAAGATGAAGGACCAGGCGATCGTCTGCAACATCGGCCACTTCGACAACGAGATCGACATCGCCGGCGTCAAGAAGTACAAGTGGGAGAACATCAAGCCCCAGGTCGACCACATCATCTTTCCGGACGGAAAACGCATCATCCTGCTCGCCGAGGGCCGGCTGGTGAACCTGGGCTGCGGCACCGGTCACCCCAGCTACGTGATGTCGAGCTCGTTCGCGAACCAGGTGATCGCGCAGATCGAGCTCTACACGAACACCGACAAGTACCCGGTCGGCGTCTACGTGCTGCCGAAGCACCTCGACGAGAAGGTCGCGCGGCTGCAGCTGAAGAAGCTGAACGCGCAGCTCACGGAGCTGACTGACGCGCAGGCCCGGTATATCGGGGTCACGCGCGAGGGACCGTACAAGCCGGATCACTATCGGTATTGATGCAGTGAGAAGTTCGCATCGGGCGCGGCTCACGCCCGATGCACGATACTTTTCACTGACTAGTTTGCAGGGTGGGTTTGGGGCGGCCCGGCGCCCGCCCTGATTTCAACTGCTGGATGGAGATCGAAGATGCGCCTCATCCTCGTGTGGATTCTCAGCGCGATCGCGCTGCTCGTCGTCGCCTATCTGTATCCCGGCGTGCAGGTGC
>DAINBQ010000143.1:0-4941 GCA_036732825.1 Burkholderiaceae bacterium
GACATCCTGTACCGGCGCACGGAACTGAGGCTCTTCGGCACCTACGCACTGAGAGAGAGGTCGACGCTGCGGGTCGATGCCGCCTACCAGCGCCTGACCTACGACGACTGGGGCTTCGCCTATGGCGGGACGCCGTTCCTGTACAGCGACAACTCGACCGTGTATCTGCAGCCGCAGCAGAACGTCGGCTATATCGGGGTCAGCTACATCTATTCCCTGAAATAAGAGTCCGCTCCGCCGCTGGCAGCGCGCAGCCTCGACGGTACATCTTCGACAGCTGCAAGGGTTTTTGCCAAGGCCGCGCTCTGCGCGGCCTTTTCTTGACCCATCGCAGTCCGCGGGTTGACCTAACTCCAATCCGGCTGTAACGCGGCTTGTAACGCCGGTCAGCGTCCCGTACTCTGCGCGCCGCAATGACGAAGCGCGCATTTCCCTCCCATGCTTGAGGCTGTCGACCTGACGTGTGAACGCGGCGAACGAACCCTGTTCAGCGGGCTGCATTTCGCAGCCGCGTCGGGCTCGCTGCTGCGCATCGCCGGTCCGAACGGGACCGGCAAGACCAGTCTGCTGCGCATCATCTGCGGTCTGCTCGAGCCGACCGGCGGCGAGGTTCGCTGGCGCGGCGCGAACATCCGCCGGCTGCGCGAGGAGTACTGGCAGGAGCTTATCTACGTCGGCCATCTGAACGGTGTCAAGGACGATCTCACGGTGCGCGAGAACCTGCAGGTCGCGCAGGATGTCGCCGGGCGCCACAGCGACGACGCGAGCCTCGCTGCTGCGCTGACCGCGGTCGGCCTGGCGGGTTTCGAGGACTCGATGGCGCGCTTCCTGTCGCAGGGCCAGCGGCGCCGGATTGCGCTGGCGCGGCTGTACGTCAGCCGCAAGGTTCCGTTGTGGGTGCTCGACGAGCCGTTCACCGCGCTCGATGTGCGCGGCGTGGCGGCGCTTTCCGGTCTGATCGCCGAACACGTCGAAGGCGACGGCACGGTCGTGCTGGTGACGCACCAGGAGGTGCCGATCGCCGCGAGCCGCCAGCAGCGTGTCGAACTCGCGGGCACGGGCGCGAGCATCGTCGCCGAGGACTCGGCGTGCTGAAGATCATCGTCCGGGTGATCCGGCGCGACCTGCTGCTCGCCGCCCGCCAGAAGGCCGACGTGCTGAATACGCTGTTCTTTTTCGTCGTCGTCGTGACGATGGTTCCGCTCGGCATCGGCCCGGAGCCCAACCTGCTGCGCGCAATCGCGCCCGGCGTGGTCTGGGTCGCCGCGCTGCTGGCAGCGATCCTCTCGCTCGCGCGGCTCTTCGCAAACGATTACGCGGACGGCACGCTCGAGCAGATGCTGCTGTCGGCAGAGCCCTTGCCGCTGATCGTGCTCGGCAAGGCGACCGCCCACTGGCTGGTGACGGGCCTGCCGCTGACGCTGATGTCCATCGTGTTCGGCGTCGTGTTCGACCTGGGTTTCCAGGAGACGGGTGTGCTGGTCGCGTCGCTGCTGCTGGGCTCGCCGGTGCTGTCATTGATCGGGGCGGTCGGAGCTGCGCTGACGCTCGGGCTACGGGGCGGCGGAGTGCTAACATCCTTGCTCGTGCTGCCGCTCTATGTCCCGGTGCTGATTTTCGGCGCGGGAGCGGTTGGCGCAGCGGCTTCGGGCGTCAGCTACGCCGCTTACCTCCTGCTTCTGGGTGCTTTTCTGCTGTTTGCCGTGGTTCTGACTCCGTGGGCGGTGTCGCTCGCGCTGCGCATATCGGTCGAATAGCTGATCGCCCGCGACCTGACGCCGATGCAAACTCTGCCGATTTGATGACGATGAACACCGCCACTGCTCCCGCCCGCTTCGGCCTGTTCTGGTTCTCGTCGCCGCAGACCTTTTTCCCGCTTGCGGGCCGCATGATCCCGTGGTTCATCGCGCTGACGGTCGTGCTGCTCGCGATCGGGCTCTGGATCACCTTCTTCGTCGCGCCGACCGATGCGACGCAGGGAGAGTCCTACCGCATCATCTTCATTCACGTGCCGACGGCCTGGATGTCGATGTTCCTGTACGTCGTGATGGCGTTCTGGGCCGCCGTGGGGCTTATCTTCAACACGCGCCTGTCGTCGATGATGGCGAGCGCGATCGCGCCGACGGGCGCGCTGATGACGTTCCTCGCGCTCTGGACCGGCGCGCTGTGGGGCCGGCCGACCTGGGGCACCTACTGGGTCTGGGACGCACGGCTCACGTCAGAGCTGATCCTGCTCTTCCTGTATCTGGGCTTCCTGGCGCTGCAGGCGGCGATCGACGACAAGCGCCGGGCCGACAAGGCGGGCGCGGTGCTGGCGCTGGTCGGCGTCGTCAACATCCCGATCATCTATTTCTCGGTGCAGTGGTGGAACACCCTGCACCAGGGCGCCTCGGTCAGCCTGACCCGCTCGCCGTCGATGGCAACGACCATGCTGTGGGGCATGCTGGTGATGGCGCTTGCTTTCTGGATGTACAGTATCGCGGCTGTCCTGCATCGCGTCCGCACGATCATCCTCGAGCGCGAAAAGCGGGCCGACTGGGTGCGGGAACTTCTCGCGGAAGGAAGGCTCAAGTGAACTGGGGCAGCTGGGACAACTTCTGGGCGATGGGGGGCTACGGCCTCTATGTCTGGGGTTCCTATGCGATGGTCGCGATCGTCATCGCGATCGAAATCTGGTTATTCAAGTCGCGCCGCCGCGCCGCAGTCTCGGAACTGATGCGCGATGCGGTGCGCGGACGGAGCAGCAGATGAAACCACGTCACAAGCGACTGGCATTGATCCTGGGCGGGCTGGCCGTGCTCGGGATTGCGGCCGGGCTCGTCCTTTCGGCCTTCCAGGAGAACCTGGTGTTCTTCTACAGCCCATCACAGGTCGCGAATGCCGAGGCGCCGCAGGGCAAGGCGTTCCGCATCGGCGGGCTGGTCGAGCAGGGCAGCGTGAAGCGCCAGCCCGACGGACTGACGGTCGCGTTCAATGTGACAGATACTGCCAAGGTCGTGCCGGTCGTTTTCACCGGCATCCTGCCGGATCTGTTCAAGGAAGGAAAAGGCGTCGTCGCACAGGGCAAGCTCGGTCCGGACGGCGTGTTCCGTGCGCACGAAGTGCTGGCCAAGCACGACGAGAACTACATGCCGCCGGAAGCTGCGCACGCGGTAGAGCAGGCGTCCAAGGCGCAGAAGACGGTCCAGCACTAGGCGCGACGAACAGGCTTGAGCGAGAAGGGGATTCAATGGTTCCGGAGATTGGACATTTCGCGCTGATCCTGGCGCTGCTGCTGGCCACTGCACAGGCGGTGCTGCCGATCGCGGGCGCTGCGCGCGGCAATCGCGCATGGATCGCGGTCGCGCGTCCCGCAGCACGCGGCCAGGCCTTCTTCGTCACGCTGGCCTATGTGTGCCTTCTCTATTCTTTCATCAACAACGACTTCTCCGTCGTCAACGTCGCGAGCAACTCGAACTCGCAGCTGCCGCTGCAGTACCGGATCGCGGCGAGCTGGGGCTCGCACGAAGGGTCGATGCTGCTCTGGGTGCTGATGCTCGCCTGGTGGACGCTCGCGGTCGCAACCTTCTCCCGCCACCTGCCCGACGAGATGATGGCGCGCGTGATCGGAGTGCAGGGCGTCATCTCGATCGGCTTCCTGCTTTTCATGCTGCTGACGTCCAATCCGTTCGACCGGCTGTTTCCGCCGGCGGCCGACGGACGCGACCTGAATCCGCTGCTGCAGGACCCGGGCATGGTGTTCCATCCGCCGATGCTCTACATGGGTTACGTCGGGTTCTCGGTCGCCTTTGCGTTCGCGATCGCGGCGCTGATCGGCGGCAAGCTCGATGCGGCCTGGGCACGCTGGTCGCGGCCCTGGACCACGCTGGCGTGGTGCTTCCTGACGCTCGGCATCGCGCTCGGCAGCTGGTGGGCCTATTACGAACTCGGCTGGGGCGGCTGGTGGTTCTGGGACCCGGTCGAGAACGCGTCGTTCATGCCGTGGCTCGTCGGCACAGCGCTGATCCATTCGCTGGCGGTGACGGAGAAGCGCGGCAGCTTCAAGAGCTGGACTGTGATGCTTGCGATCTGCGCGTTTTCGCTGTCGCTGCTCGGCACCTTCCTCGTCCGGTCCGGCGTCCTGACCTCGGTGCACGCGTTCGCGACGGATCCGCGGCGCGGCGTGTTCATCCTCGGCTTCCTCGTGTTCGTGATCGGCGTCTCGCTCGCGCTCTTCGCATGGCGCGCGCCGCGCGTGGGGCTCGGCGGGAAGTTCGAGACTGTGTCGCGCGAATCCTTCCTTTTGATGAACAACGTGCTGCTCGGTGTTGCCGCAGGATCGGTGCTGCTGGGCACGCTGTACCCGCTCTTTCTCGATGCGCTGAACGGCGGCAAGATCTCCGTCGGCCCGCCGTATTTCAATGCGGTGTTCGTTCCGATCATGGCGCCGCTCGTGTTCCTGATGGGTATCGGGCCGATCGCACGCTGGAAGAAAGCCGAGCTGCCGGACATCGCACTGCGGCTCAAATGGGCGCTCGGCGTCAGCCTCGCGACGGCACTCGTCGTGCCGTTCCTCGTCGGCCGCTGGACGCCGCTCGTGAGCTTCGGCCTGTTCCTCGCTTTCTGGCTGATCGCGTCGATGGGCTTCGGCATCCGCGAGCGCATCCGCCACGTCGGCGGCGGCCTGCTGGAGCGGATGCGGGTGCAGGGCCGGGCCTACTGGGGCATGCAGTTCGCGCACCTGGGCGTCGCGGTGTTCATCATCGGCGTCACGATGGTGAAGGGCTACGAGGTCGAGCGCGACGTGCGGATGGACATCGGCGACACGGTCGCAGTCGGCAGCTACGTCTTCAAGTTCGAGGGCGCGCAGCAGATCAACGGCCCGAACTATGCCGGTGCGCGCGGTTCGGTCGAGGTGACGAAGGATGGGAAGTTCGCGACCCGCCTGCACCCGGAAAAGCG
>DAINBQ010000143.1:5041-8025 GCA_036732825.1 Burkholderiaceae bacterium
GCGGCAGGCTGAAAACGACGATGAACGCGAGCGCGAAGGAAGAGCAAAGCCCGGAAGCCGTCGAGCCGAAATCGGTCGCGCGCTTCCTGATACCGCTCGCTGTCTTCGTCGTCCTGGCGGGGTTCCTCTTCGTCGGGCTCGGCTTGAACCCGCGCGAAGTACCGTCGCCGTTCATCGGCAAGCCGGCGCCCGAGTTCCGCCTGGCGCAGCTGGCGCAGCCCGAAAAGGCATTCACGCCGCGGGACATGCGCGGCGAAGTATGGCTGCTGAACGTGTGGGCGTCATGGTGTGTCGCGTGCCGGCAGGAGCATCCGCTGCTGGTCGAGCTGGCGCGCCAGAAGGCAATTCCGATCGTCGGGCTCAACTACAAGGACAAGCCCGACGCCGCCAAGGGCTGGCTCGCGCAGTGGGGCGATCCGTACACGCTTTCGGTCAAGGATCTCGACGGTCGTGTCGGCATCGACTACGGCGTCTACGGCGTGCCGGAGACCTTCGTCATCGACAAGAGCGGAGTGATTCGCTTCAAGCAGATCGGTCCGATCACCGAGGATGTCTGGCAGAAGAAGATGTTGCCGCTGGTGCAGGAGCTGCGCCGCTCATGAAGAGGCTGATCGCTGTTGTTCTGCTTGCACTGCCGATGCTCGCCGGCGCGGTCGCGACGCCGACCGAACACGACCCGGTGGCCGCCAAGCGCGCAGTGGCGCTGTCCGAGCAGTTGCGTTGCCTCGTGTGCCAGAACCAGTCGATCGCCGAATCCAACGCCGAACTGGCGGTCGACCTGCGGCGCCAGATCGATGAACAGATACGGGCCGGGAAGAGCGACACCGAGATCATCGATTTCATGACCGCGCGTTACGGCGACTTCGTGCTGTATCGGCCGCCCTTCAAGGCGCAGACCGTACTGCTCTGGCTCGGCCCGCTGTTGCTGGCGTTGGCCGCAATCGCCGGATTCGGTCTGACATTGCGGAACCGACGCCGGCGGCTCGTCGAGCGGCCGCTGAGCGAAGCCGAACGCGCCGAAGCCGAGCGTCTGCTCGCGCCTGACGGAAGCAGGAAGACCAAGTGAGCACTTTCATCGTCATCGCCGCCTTGATGGTGGTTGTCGCGCTGGGCTGGGTGCTGCTGCCGCTGCTGCGCTCGAGCTCGGGGGGCGCCGTCGAGCGCCGCGCTGCGAACCTGTCGATTTACCGTGACCAGTTCGCGGACCTCGATGCCGACCTGAAGCGCGGCACGATTTCTCCTCGGCAGCACGAGGAAGCGAAGGCTGAACTCGAGCGCCGCATGCTCGAGGATGCGAAGGATCAGGCTCCGGCGGCGCCGATCACGAGTTCGTCATACCGCACGGCGCTCGCCGTCCTGCTCGCCGTTCCGGTCGTTGCCGGACTTCTGTATGCGCGGCTCGGTTCGCCCGATGCATTCTCGCCGCTGGCCACGACGCCGCAGAACTCGCACGACATGACGGGCGAGCAGGTCGACGAGATGGTCGCGAAGCTGCAGCAGCGGCTCGAAAAGGAGCCCGACAATGTCGATGGCTGGGTGGTCCTGGCGCGCACTTACTACACGATGCGCAAGTTCCCCGAGGCCTCCGCGGCGTACGAGAAGTTGACTGCGTTGATTCCGAACGATGCCGACCTGCTCGCCGATTATGCGGATGCACTGGCGATGAGCCAGGGCCGTCGCATCGCCGGCAAGCCGCTCGAACTGGTGAATCGTGCACTGAAGATCGATCCGACCCAGTGGAAGGCGCTCGCAATGGCGGGCACGGAAGCGTTCGAACGCAAGGACTACGCGGGCGCGGTCGACCACTGGACGAAGCTGCAGAGTTCTGCGCCGCCGGACGCACCGATCGCGCAGCAGATCCAGTCGAGCATCGACGAGGCGCGCAAGCTTGCCGGCCTGCCGCCCGCTGCCGTTGCGCAGTCCCCGGCCGCGAAACCGCGGGCGGCCGCTCCGGCTCCGGCCGTTCCTGCGGCTTCGCCGGCCGTTGCTGCGGCGGGCAAGTCGGTTTCCGGCACCGTGACGCTCGCAAGCGGGCTGGCAGAGAAGGCCAGTCCGAGCGATGCTGTTTTCGTGTTCGCGCGGCCCAGCGACGGCCGGAAGATGCCGATCGCGATCATGCGCGCGCAGGTGAAGGACCTGCCGCTGAAATTCACGCTTGACGATGCGAAGTCGATGTCGGACGCAACGAAGATCTCCGGCTTCGAGGAAGTCATCGTCGCCGCGCGCATTTCGCGGTCGGGCAACGCGATGCCCGCCAGCGGTGACCTCGAGGGCTTTACCAAGCCGGTCAAGGTCGGCGCGAACGGACTCGCAATCACGATCGACCGCGTCATTCCCTGACCCGCGCGAACAGCGCTGCCGCAAGAGCCTCTACCTCGACCGAGGTACGGAGGCTGACTCCGCCCCATCTGAGCCTTGACGGGAGTCAATAGCTTCGCTTCGGCAGCGCAATTACCCTTGCTCCGCTGCTAGTCTCGCTGCGCGAAGCGCAAGAACAACGGGAGGTCGCATGTCGAAGGGGATCATTCGTGCCGCGCTGCTCGGCGCCGCACTGCTGCTCGCATCGGTGGTCAACGCACAGACTCCGCCCGCCGCGAAGAGCGCGCCGGCGAAGAAGGCCGTCGCATTCGATGCTTCCGGCTGCTTCGGCTGCCACGCTCCGGTCAAGGAGTTCCACGACGCCGGCAAGCACAAGGGGCTGGCCTGCTCGTCCTGCCATACCGGTATCGACGCCCACATTGCGAATGCGGCGACGCGGCCGCAGACGAACATGGATCCGGCGAATTGCGGCAACTGTCACAAGAACCAGTTCCAGACGATGTACAAGATGAACTGGGAGAAGACGGCTCGCAAGGAGAAGGGGCAGGCGACCGGTCCGTCGCCCAACCCTGCGTTCGACAAGCTGATGATGCCGCACGGATTCACGAAAGAGCACAACGAGCCGCGCTCCCACGCATTCGCGCTGTACGACCAATTGGTCGTCG
>DAINBQ010000144.1:0-8010 GCA_036732825.1 Burkholderiaceae bacterium
CTCGCGGTCCGAGCACCAGCGATAATGCTTCGCATGGTCCGCTCCACGATCGAGTCACTTCCCGCCTCGCGCATCCGCGAAGTCGCCAACGCCGGCATCGGCCGCGACGACGTGCTGAAGTTCTGGTTCGGAGAGGGCGACCGACCGACGCCGGAGTTCATCCGATCGGCCGCCAAGGCTGCGCTCGATGCCGGCGAGACCTTCTACCAGCACAACCTCGGGATGACCGAGCTGCGTGAAGCGATCGCCGCTTACCTGAGCCGGCTGCATGCGCCGCTCGCTGCACCGCTCACGGCCGATCGGATCGCGGTCACCAGTGCCGGCGTCAATGCGCTCGCATTGATCGGCCAGTGCCTGTTCGAGCCGGGCGACCGTGTCGCGATCGTTACTCCGGTTTGGCCAAACCTGACCGCGTTCCCGCGCATCATGGGAGCGCAGGTCGCGCCGGTGGTGCTGGATTTCGACCGGGGCGCCTGGTCGCTCGACCTCGACCGGCTGCTCGACGCGGCGCCGGCAGGAACGCGCGCGGTGATCGTCAACTCGCCGAACAACCCGACCGGCTGGACGATGCCGCAGCCGCAATGGGATGCGCTGCTCGCGCATTGCCGCCGGCACGGCATCTGGCTGGTCGCCGACGATGCTTATGAGCGCATCGTGTTTGACGGCGCGGTGCACGCGCCCGGCGTGCTGTCGCAGGTCACCGAAGACGATCGCTATCTGAGCGCGAACACATTCTCGAAAACCTGGTCGATGACCGGCTGGCGGCTCGGCTGGGTCGTCGCGCCGCGGCGCTTCATCGCGCAACTCGGCAAGGTCATCGAATTCAACACGTCATGCGCGCCGGCCTTCGTGCAGTTGGCGGGCCTGGCCGCCATCCGCGACGGCGAGCCGCTGGTCACGGAGACCGTCGCCCGCCTGCGCAGTGCGCGCGACGTTCTGGTGGAGCGGCTGAACCGGATTCCCGGGCTCGAGGTTGCGCCGCCACCGGGCGCGATGTACTTGTTCCTCCGTATTGCTACGAACGATTCGCTTGGGTTCGCAAAGGATCTGGTCGCGCGCGCCGGTCTCGGGCTGGCTCCCGGCGTTGCGTTCGGCCCCGAAGGCGAAGGCTTCCTGCGCTGGTGTTTCGCCGCCTCCGAAGACCTGCTCGTGCGCGGCTCCGACCGGCTTGCAAACCATCTTCGCGGACTTGCGCAGGCCGGGCGCAGCGAGCCACACTTCTGATCGCAGTCGATTCCCGGCTGCCCCTGCGCCACGCCGCGCGCGGGCCGCGCCCCGCACCGGCCGCTCCCGGCCCGGCGCCATGCCGATGCGCTTCGGTCTCTTCATGCGGATCGCGGTCATTGTGGCCGCCCTGGCAGTCACGGCCGCCGTGGCCGCGCGAATCTCTGCGTCAGCCTCGGCCGAGGAACTGCGCCGGATCGTCGCGCACGGTCCGTGGCCGCCGGTGTTCGTGCCCGATGCCAGCAATCGTGTTTCCGGGGTACCGGGCGCGATCGACCTCGGCCGTCGGCTTTTCTTCGATCCTCGCATGTCGCCCAGCGGCTACATGGCGTGCGTGTCCTGTCACCAGCCTGATCGCGCGTTCACCGACGCCAAGGCGCGAGCGCACGGCCTGGCCGACCTCGAGCGCAACACGATCGCGCTCGCCAACCTGCGGCAGCAGCGCTGGTTCGGCTGGGGTGGCGCGAGCGACAGCCTGTGGATGGCGAGCCTGCGGCCGATTCTCGACCCCCGCGAGTTCGATGGCAGCGCAGCCAGTGTCGTGCGACTGTTCCGGCGTGAAGAGGAGCTCGCCCTCTGTTACCGCTCGGTGTTCGGTGGCTCGCCTTTCGATGACGACGAAGCAACGATGGTGAATGTCGGCAAGGCACTCGCCGCTTACCTGGAAACCCTGGTGACGGGACGCACGCCTTTCGATCAATACCGCGACGCACTGGAACGCGACGACCGCAGCGCCGTGGCGAACTACCCGCCCGCGGCCCGGCGCGGACTGCGCGTCTTCATCGGCAGCGGATGCGACCGCTGCCATCGTGGCGCGAATTTCTCAGACGGCGAGTTCCACGCGACGAACATCTCGTCCCGCGGAACGGACCTGGGGCGTCATGAGGATGTGCGCGAATGGACGGCAAGCCGGTTCAACCTGCAGAGCAACTACAGTGATGTCGGATCGCGGAACGCCCCGACAGCGCCGGACCGCCAGCGTGAATCCGAACGAGGCGCGTTTCGTACGCCGAGCCTGCGCAACGTCGCGGTGACTGCGCCGTACCTGCACGATGGCAGCGTCGAGACATTGCACGAAGTCATTCGGCAGCACGCGCCGGCCGTCCGCGCGGGCGGGCCGCACTTCGAGGGGGAATCGGTCCTGGCCGAACGCGACGTAGAGGACCTCGTCGCATTCCTGCGCACGCTGACCGACGAACAGGCTGAGCGTCGGCCGCTGGCCACCGTCGCGGCAAGCTGCGCCGCAGGCGGCTGACGGGAGGTGGCATTCAGGCGGGCGTCGTCGCCTCGATCAGCCCACGCTTCGCCAGCATCGGCTCGACGCTTGCGTCGCGTCCGCGGAATGCCCGGTAGGCCGCACGCGGTTCGGCCGAATTGCCGGATGAATACACGTGCTTCAGCAGACGGGCCGCAAGCGTGGCGTCGAACGGGTCGCCCGCTTCGACGAAAGCGTCGTAACCGTCGGCATCCAGGACCTCGGCCCACATGTAGACGTAGTAGCCGGCCGCGTAGCTCGAACTGGAGAACAGGTGCCCGAAGTGCGGCAGCCGATGCCGCATCACGATCTCGCGCGGCATGCCGAGCCGCGCCAGTTCGGCTTGCTCGAACTCGCTGATGTCGACGCCGTCGGGCGAGGCCACCGAGTGAAGCGCCATGTCGACCAGCGCGCAGGCCGTGTACTCCACGGTTTCAAATCCCTGGTTGAAGCGTCGCGCCTGCTTCAGCCGGTCGATCAGCGCGTCCGGAATCGGCTGCCCGGTTTCGAAGTGCCGCGCGTGTTTCTTCAGCACTATTGGCTCGAGCGCCCAATGCTCGAAAATCTGCGACGGGAGCTCGACAAAGTCGCGCAGGACGTTGGTGCCGGACAGCCGCTCGTAGCTGACCTGCGACAGCAGACCATGCAGGCCGTGGCCGAATTCGTGAAACAGCGTACGCACGTCGTCGAGCGACAGCAGCGTGCGCCCACCCTTCGCGAAGTTGTTGTTGTTGACGACGATCGGCAGCACCTCGCCATCGATGCGTGACTGCCAGCGGTAGCAGCTCATCCAGGCGCCCCCGCGCTTGGTCGGCCGTGCGAAGTTGTCGTGCAGGAAAACGCCGATCACGCGTTCGTCGCGGCGAACTTCGTAGACCGCGACGTCCGGGTGGTAGGCCCGGAGGTCCGGGCGTCGCACGAAGGAAATGCCGAACAGACGATGCGCACAATCGAACGCCGCTTCGACCATGCGATCGAGCGGAAAATACGGTTTCACTTCATCGTCGTCGATGTCATAGCGGAGCTTTCGCACGCGCTCGGCGTAGTAGCGCCAGTCCCACGGCTGGATTTCCGCCGGGCCGCCATGTGTCACAGCGAATGCCTGCAGCGCAGCGCGCTCCTCCGCGGCCTTTGCCTTCGCCGGCTCCCAGACTTTCCGCAGCAGATCGGCCACCGCCTGCGGGGAGCCGGCCATGCGGTCGACCAGCGCGAAGTCGGCGAAGCTGCGATACCCGTTCAGTTTTGCCTGCTCCGTGCGCAACGCGAGGATCTCGCGCGCGAGCGGGCGGTTGTCGTGTTCGCCGTCGTGCTCGCCGCGGCCGACCCAGGCTTCGAATGCCTTCTGCCGCAGGTCACGCCGCTCGGACGCGGCGAGGAAGGGCATGATCATTGAGCGGCTCAGCGTGATCGCCCAGGCCTCGGGTTCGCCGCGTTCGACCGCAGCCGCCTTGGCTGCGCTGCGCGCGGATTCCGGCAGTCCGGCGAGGTCGCGCTCGTCGGTCAGCCACAGGCACCAGCCGGACTCTTCAGCCAGCACGTTCTGCGAAAAGCGCGTGTGCAGCTGCGCGAGCCGCTCGACGATCTCGCCGAGCCGGGCCCGGGCTGCGGCGGGCAGTTTCGCGCCGGCAAGAACGAAGTCGAGGTGCAGTCGTTCGAGCAATCGCAGTTGCTCGGGATTCAATCCGAGCCCGGCGCGCCGCTGATGCAGGTCGTCGACGCGCGCAAAGAGCTCGGCGTTCTGCAGGATCGCGTTGTGGTGCGCGGCCAGCCTTGGCGTCACCTCCCGCTCGACCGCCTGCAGCTCCGGCGAGGTCTCTGAGGCGGCCAGGTTGAAGAACAGCTGCTCGATGCGCGTCAGCAACCGCCCGCTGCGGTCGAACGCAGCGATCGTGTTCTCGAAGCCCGGCGCCTCCGGCGCACGCGCGATGCGGTCGATTTCTGCCCGGTGCTGAGCCAGTGCGATGTCGAACGCGGGGGCGAAGTGAGCAGCGCGCACGCGTTCGAACGGAGGCAGGCCGAATGGCGCAGTCCAGGGTTGCAGCAGCGGATTGTCGGAGTCGGGATTCATCGGGCGGCCTCGGCAGGATGCGTGACGATACATAAGGGATGCGCAGCTGATGCAGTGGGGTCGACCCGCACCGCGATTACGGGGCCTTGCCCACTTGAGTGCCGCTCGTCGCCCGACAGGGCTTTCCTGACGCCCGGTAACCGTTGCCGGCAGGGCCAAGAGCGAAAGCGCCCCGCGTCGGCCGAAACGGTATGCTGCGGGCCCTCAACTTCATTCACCTGGAGCCTTCGATGAGCGCGCCTACCCCAGCCGCACCGTCCGAGTCACTGGTGACGACGACCCACGTCGTCTATGCACTGCACACGCTGGGTCTCGTGATCGGCGCGTTCGGCACCGCCACCGTGATCGGCACGTTCCTGTTCGGGTGGCCGTCGATCATCGCGGTGATCATCAACTACGTGAAGCGCAGCGAAGCGAGAGGCACCTTTCTCGAGTCGCACTTCTCATGGCAGATCCGCACGTTCTGGTGGGCGCTGCTGTGGGCGATCGTGATCGGCGCGATGGGTTTGCTGCTGACGGTCGTTCTGGTGGGCTTCGCGATCTGGATCATCGGCTTCTTCCTGCTCGGAATCTGGGCGATCTACCGCATAGCGCGCGGCTGGCTTCGGCTCAAGGATGGCCAACCGATGCCGGCCTGAACCGCGCTCGCTACCAGATCGAGATCTGCTGCCCGGCCGGACGCATCATCGGTGCCTCCGGCGGGCAGTCGAAGGCCTGGGCGAACGCCGGCACATTCGCCAGCGGTCCCAGCACGCGATAACGCGACGGGGAATGCTGTCCGGTTCGCAGCTGGTTGATCAGCGTTTCAGTGCGGTATTTGCCGCGCCAGATCGTCGCGTACGAAATGTAGAAGCGCTGCGCCGGCATCAGGCCGTCGATGGCGTCCACCGGCTGCCGGGCCAGTGCACGCTGCAGGCCGTCGTAGGCGATGTTCACGCCACCGAGGTCGGAGATGTTCTCACCCAGCGTCTGCTCCCCGTTGATCGGCTCCCCCGGCAGCGGCTTGAAGCCCGAGTACTGCTCCGCGACCAGCGCAGCGCGCCGGCGATATGCGTGGGCATCCGCGGCGGTCCACCAGTCGGCGAGATTGCCGACTTCGTCGAACTGCCGGCCACGGTCGTCGAAGTGATGCGTGATCTCGTGCCCGATGACTGAACCGATGCCCCCGTAGTTGACCGCATCGTCCGCCTGCGGATTGAAAAACGGCGGCTGCAGGATCGCCGCGGGGAACACGATCTCGTTCAGGCCGCCGGCGAACGCATTGACCAGGTGGGGCGAAGCAAACCAGCGCGCGCGATCGACCGGCCGGCCGAGATCGGCGAGCCGCATGCCGAAATCGAACGCGTTCGCGCGCACCCAGTTGCCCGCAAAGTCGTCGCGCACGATCACGAGGCCATCGTAGGATTTCCAACGGTCCGGGTAGCCGATTTTCAGTGCCATCGCATCGAGCTTGCGCAGCGCGCGATCCTTGGTCGGCGCGCTCATCCAGTCGAGCGCGGCGATGCGGGCGCGCATCGCCGCCTTGATGTCTTCGACCATCTGCATTGCGCGCGCCTTGTCCTGCGCCGAGAAGGCGCGCGCGACGTAGAGCTGGCCGAGGCCCTCGGCGAGCGGCTCGCTGCCGAAGGGCCCGGTGATCGACGTGATGACCTGCTCGAATCGCGGGGGCTGCTGCTGCATTCCGCGGATTGCCCGGTCGCGGTATTCGAATCGAGCCGCCACGAAGTCCGCCGGCAGGAACGGCGCCGCCGCGTCGAGCAGATGCTGCCGCAGATAGGCGCGCCAGGCGGTGAGCGGCGCGTCGGCAGCCGCGCGCGCGACCGCTTGCGCAAACGCCGGATTAAGAACATTGATTTCGGCGGGCTGCGTCACGCCGAGGGCGGCGACGAATTCACCCCAGTCCAATCCCGGCGCCAGCTTCGACAACGAGGCCACCGTGTGCAGGTGATAGATCGCGTTCGGATCGCGACGCGCGACTCGGGTCATCGATGACTGTGCAAGATCGGTCTCGAATACATAGACCGCGTCGGAGTCGAGCGCAACATCGTTGCCTGTCCTTCCAGCCAGTTGCGCGAGCCGCTCGCGGTAGGCGTCGTACGCCCGGCGGACCGCCAGCGTGCGTTCATCTTCGCGGAAATAGTCGTCACGGTCCGGCAGCCCGAGCCCGGACTGGTCGAAGTGCAGGATGTAACGCCGCTTGTCTTTCGGATCGGGCTGCACATATACGGAAAGCGGAGCGGCGATTCGATGGCGCGCGAGCAGCGCGAGCAACGCCGGCAGCCTGGAACGATCGTTCAGCTTGTCGATCTGAGCGAACAGAGGTTGCAGCGCAGCTAACCCGCGCCGATCGATGGAAGCCAGGTCCAGCCCGCTTGCGTAATAGTTGGCTGCCAGTTGCTTGCCGCGCGTGTCGAGCAGCGCAGCATCGCGCATCGCATCGGCGAGCGCCTGCTCGACGACACGCCGGCTTTCGTCGCGCAGTCCTTCGAAGCTCCCGATGCGCGAGCGATCGGCCGGTATGGGAGTTGCTGCACGCCAGACGCCGTTGACGTATTCGTCGAAATCCGTGCATGCGAGCGTGGTTTTCGACAGCTGCGCGAGGTCGAGCGCGGACGCCGCCAACACGACACCCGGAAGCGCAGCAAGGACCCCAACAAGTACCGATCGGATCATGGCGGCTGGCAGCACGACACGGGGCGGGCAGCATACGATGCTTTGCCATTCGTCCGCAGCACTGCAGCGCAGATTGAGGACGACAATGCCCGGTGCTACGCTCCGCCCGCTCTCGATCCCGGATCAGCTCCGGGACATCGCCGACCGGGCCCACAAGGCGCGCCTCGGCTGCCGGCAGAAGCGAACCACCGTCCGACTGCCGCGCTCCCAAGAACACGATTTTTGGCAGGAGTCTGAATGAACGCCCCTCTTCCCGAAACCGTCCGCCGCGCGCTGGCGGAGGTGACCCTCGACGACAAGTGGACACTCGACCGCGGCCGCGTCTATCTGAGCGGAACGCAGGCTTTGATCCGTCTGGCGCTGCTGCAGCATCAGCGCGATCAGCTCGCGGGCTTGAATACCGCCGGCTTCATCACCGGTTACCGCGGCTCGCCGCTCGGCGGCGTTGACCAGACCGCGGTGAAGGCGAAGAAGCACCTGGAACGCCACAACGTGCGCTTCCAGCCGGGCCTGAACGAGGACCTCGCTGCCACGTCGGTCTGGGGCTCGCAGCAGGTCAACATGTTCGAAGGCGCGAAATACGACGGCGTCTTCGCGATGTGGTACGGCAAGGGACCGGGCGTCGATCGCTGCGGCGATGTCTTCAAACACGCGAACGCGGCGGGTACGAGCCCGCACGGGGGGGTCCTGGCACTGGCCGGCGACGACCACGGAGCCAAATCGTCAACCCTTCCCCACCAGTCGGACCACATCTTCAAGGCCTGCATGATGCCGGTGCTGTTCCCGGCCA
>DAINBQ010000145.1:0-6831 GCA_036732825.1 Burkholderiaceae bacterium
CGCTGCTGCGAGCCGCGCGTGCAGCGCGGGCCAGCCCAGCTCACGGGCCTCGGCAGCGAGCCGCGCGCGCAACTGCCGGTCCGCTGCGGGCAGATCCGAAAGGCCCTCGCGCAATGCCTTCGCGTACAGCATCGTCCCGCCGACGACGAGCGGCAATCGGCCGCGTCCCCGGATGTCTTCGATCGCGGCCGTGGCGTCGCGCACGAACTCGGCGACCGAATAGGGCTCGCCGGGATCCCGGAGGTCGATCAGATGATGCGGGACCGCGACACGCTCGGCGGCGGGCTTCGCGGTCCCGATGTCCATGCCGCGATAGACCTGCGCCGAATCGATCGACACGATTTCCAGCGGCACCTGACTGGCGAGCCGCATCGCGAGCGCGCTCTTGCCGCAGGCGGTCGGACCCAGCAGCAGGAGCGCCTCAGCCATGGTGCGCGACGTCGCCGTCCCGCCGAACGAGCGTGGACGCGATCCCTGCCGAGGCCAGCGCACAGGCGCAGATCGTCAGTGTCAGCGGGTACACGGTGCCGTTGTAGCTCGCACCGAGCCAGATGCCGATGGCTGCGGCGGTGACCATCATCACGCATCCCATCAGCGCGGCCGCGGCGCCGGCCGAGTGCGGAAACGGCGCGATCGCGCCCGACTGTGCGGGCGGCTGGATCATGCCGTGTGCCATTCCGTAGAAAAACATCGGCACGATGATGGCAGCCGGCACGTGGACGCCTGCAAGCGCCAGCGCCGCCATCGCGAGTCCGGCGACCGCCTGCAGCCCGGCGCCCGCGAAGATCGTTCGCTGCAGTCCGCGCCGGATCACGAAGCGCCGGCAGACGACGGTGCCGACCAGGTAGCCGGCCACCATCGTCGCGAACGAGAAGCCGAACTCGGTGGCGTGCTGGCCGAGCACGCGGATCAGCACGAAGGATGATCCTGATATGAACGCGAAGAGGCCGCCGTAGGTAGCCGCGGCCGACAACGCATAGGCGCGGAACGCCGCTGACCGCGCAACGGCCGCGTAGGTGCGCAGCATCGGCGCGAGATCGAGCGCGTGCGGGTTGCGCTGCCGGTTGGTCTCCTTGAGCTTCCGCGCGGCAAAGACGGCGAGCAACAGCGAAAACGCGGCCAGCACTGCGAAGGTCGAGCGCCAGCCAAATGCGACGTAGAGGTACGCGCCGAGCACCGGGCCGGTCAGCGGCGCCAGCGCCATGATGCTGGCCGCACTTGCAAGCACGCGGGCACCTTCGGTCGGCGCGTAGAGATCGCGCACGAAACCGCGGGCGCCGACGAGGCAGGTACAGGCACCGACCGCCTGCAGTCCACGGCCGGCGATCAGCACCGGCATCGATGGTGCGATCAGGCAGACGATGCTGGCTCCGCTGAAGATGCAGGCGCCGGCGACGATCAACGGATAGCGTCCGAACCGGTCGGTCAGCGGCCCCGCGATCAGTTGCAGCAGGCCGAAGGCGCCGATGAAGACCCACACCGTCGATTGCACCGCAGCCACGCTCGCGCCGAAGTCGTTCGCGATCGCGGGCAGGGTTGGCAGGTACATGTCGGTGGCCAGCGGCTGCAGCATCGACAGCCCGGCGGTCAGCCAGAGCACGGTCGCCGCAGTCAGGCCGGCCGCAGCGACACGATTCGCGGCCGGCGACTCGGCGCGCGGGCGCGCGGAGGAACCGCCGGTCATCGGCCGCGCAGGAAAAGCCTGTCGAGGTCGCCGACCGTCAGTTGCACCCAGGTGGGGCGGCCGTGGTTGCACTGGTCGGCACGCTCGGTCGCCTCCATCTCCCGCAGCAGCGCATTCATCTCGTCGATTGTCAGCCGCCGGTTGGCCCGTACCGCGGCGTGGCAGGCCAGCGTGGCCAGCAGCTCGTTGCGATGTTCGGTCAGAACGCGCGAGCCGCCGAATTCACGCAGGTCGCGCAGCACATCGCGCGCGAGCTGCGCACCATCGGCGTCGGCGAGCAACGCCGGCACCGCCCGCAGAGCAAGCTGGGTCGGCGACGCAATCGAGAGATCGAGGCCGAGCTGCGCCAGCAGTTCGGTCTCCTCGGCGACTGTCGCCACGTCGACCGGGGCGACGCTGAAAACCTGCGGAATCAGCAGGCGCTGCTGCGGGATTTCGCGCGAATCGAGCTGGCGCTTCAGCTTCTCGTAGACGATGCGCTCGTGCGCCGCGTGCATGTCGACGATCACCAGTCCCTGCGCGTTGTGTGCGAGCACGTAGATGCCGGCGAGCTGGGCGAGTGCGACACCGAGCGGAAGCTCGCTGTCTGTCGCAACGCGCGCAGTTTCGGTTGCGACACCCGTGCGCGGCTGCGCGACCAGCGCCAGGTAATCGGCAACGGTCTGCGCGACACCGAGCGTCTGCTGCCCCTGCCACCCGCGCAGGTGCGGGGTGCTTCCGGCTTCGGTGACCGACACTGCGGCCGGCTGCACCGCCGGCGCGATCGCGCGCGCAACCGCGTGCAGCACGAACTGGTGAATGCTCGACGAATCGCGGAAGCGCACTTCGATCTTCGTCGGATGCACGTTGACATCGACCCGTCGCGGATCGATGTCCAGATGCAGGCAATACATCGGTTGGCTCGATCCGTGCAGCACATCGGCATATGCCGCGCGCACCGCATGCGTCAGCACCTTGTCGCGCACATAGCGGCCGTTGACGAAGAAGTACTGCGCGTCGGCGCGCGCCCGGCTCGCGGTCGGCGCACCGACCCAGCCGTGCACGTGAAGGCCCGGTGCCTGCACGTCGATCTCGCGCTGCGCAGCCGCGAATTCGTCGGGCATCAGGCGCAGCGCGCGCTGGCGGGACGCTTCCGCCGGCAGTGCAAGCACGGTGCGTCCCTGGTGACTGACCGTGAACTCGACCGCCGGATGCGCGGCGGCAGCGCGTTCGACCTGGGTCAGGCAATGCGCGAGCTCGGTCGCTTCGGCCCGCAGGAACTTGCGTCGCGCCGGGGTCTTGTGGAAGAGGTCCGCGACTTCGATCCGCGTGCCGACGACGCCCGCCGCGGGCTCGAAGCCGCCGCCGTCGACGCCGCCTTCGACTCGATAGGCGCTGTCGGCGCCGGCTGCGCGCGAAACGATCGCGACGTCGGCCACCGACGCGATCGACGCCAGCGCCTCGCCACGGAAGCCCAGCGACTCGACTCCCTCGAGCTCCTCGAGACTTGCGATCTTGCTGGTCGCATGGCGGGTCAATGCCAGCCGCAGCTCGTCGCGCGGGATTCCCGCGCCGTCGTCGACGACGACGATGCGCCGTATCCCTCCGGCCTCCAGCTTCACCTCGATTCGCGTGGCGCCCGCATCGAGACTGTTCTCGACCAGTTCCTTGACCACCGAGGCGGGCCGTTCGACGACTTCGCCGGCGGCGATCTGGCTGATCAGCGCATCCGGCAATGGACGGATCGCGCGGCGCATCGGAATGCTCATGCGAGGGATTATATGAATGCCTGCGGGGGCGCATCGCGGAGGTCGCGTCGCGTATCATCCGCGCTCACTTTTGCCGTGCCTTCCGGCCCGCGCGCAGCGACACTCCCTATGTTCGAAGGCATCAACTGGCTCGACCTGTTCAGCGCGATGGATCGCTTCCTGGTGGCGATCGTCGAGCGCAACGTCCTGCTGGTCTACGCGACGCTGTTCGTGATCTTCTTCTCGGAGACCGGACTCGTCTTCATGGCGTTCCTGCCCGGTGATTCCCTGCTGTTTGTCGCGGGTGCGGTGACCGCGCTGCCGCAGGCGCAGGCCAAGGGGCTCAATGTCCACCTTCTGACGCTGGTCATCGCGGTCGGCGCGGTGCTGGGCAACACGCTGAACTACGCGCTAGGTGCCTGGCTCGGCAAGAAGGTCTACGACGGCACGATCGGCTGGATCGACCAGGACGCGCTGAGAAAGACACACGATTTCTACGAGCGCCACGGTGGCAAGACGGTGATGATCGCGCGCTTCGTGCCGGTCGTGCGCTCGTTCGCACCGCTGGTGGCCGGCGCCTCCGGAATGGACTTCCACAAGTTCCAGTTCTTCAACGTGCTGGGCGCGGTGATCTGGGTCTTCTCGCTGGTCTACGGCGGCTACCTGTTCGGCAACGTTCCGATCGTGCGCGACAACCTCGGAATCATCCTGATCGTTGGCATCAGCGCGGCGATCGTGCCGCTGACGTTGCTTGCGATGGTCCGCGCGTGGCGCAACTGGCGACGCCTGCCGGTGGCCGACGTGCGCGTGAAGCCGGACGCACGACGTTAGCTAAACGTCCACGGCGATCGGCGCCAGCGGCGTGCTCGCGGGTGGCGCCGGAATCGCCGAACTGCAGACTCGCGCGGCGTGCGGCTCAGGCTGCAGGGCCGTCAGATCGGGCTGATGGTTTCGATCGACCCGTCCGGAATGCAGATCTCGCTCCGGCGCTGACCGGTCGCGCTGCCGGCCTATCGCACTGCGGTTGCCGGCGTTTCCGCGACGCCGGGCGACCGCACGCCCCCGGCGCCGCCCGGAATGCCTTCCTCGATCCTCTCACGCATGTAGGGGAAGAACGGATTCGACGACATTCGTATCAGCGAATCCAGCGTCACGATCAGCGCACCGACTTCGCCACGCGCCGCGATCGAACCCAGGTGCACGCCGAAGTACTCGTCGCGCGCATCCGGCTTCATTCCGTACAGGGAGTCTTCCATCGGAAACGGCACGGCGACGTGCGACAGCGAGTAGACCTCCGAGGGGTAAGTCAGATCGAGCGCGCGGGTCTGCTCGGCCGTCGCTCCCGCTTCGACGACTCGCTCGACCACTTGATAGGAGCCCGGGTCTCCGTTCGTGATGAGCGTGGTCCGGAACGCACGCGGCGCCGGCGGCAGCATCCGTTCGATCTTGGTTTCGAAGCTCGGTCGCAGCATCGGTCCGAGCCGGGCGCTGCGGTTCAGATCGAACATCACCAGTTCACTGCCATTGGCCGGAACCCTGGAGTACAGCTCCGAAATAATCGCGCGCGTGCTGACCGTGAAGTCCACGAGCGACTGGAAGGTCAGGATCGGCGGCAGCGCGACGAGGCGATTGGCGCGGGCTTCGCGCGCGATCTGTTGCTGCAGCTCGCGCGTCAGCAGCGATGACTGACGCGCGCCGTTGACCGGGAAGGAGTTGTACTTGAACGGGTTGAACTCAGGCACCACGCCGAGCCACGAGGCCTTGGCCCAGCGCGGGAAGACCGCGGGCCACCCGAACAGCCCGGCAAACCGGGCGAAGGCGGTGATCCCGATCATCGGCGAAATCAGCACGATGCGATCGGGCCGGGTCAGCGCGGAGTTGCCGATCGCGTCGAGCGCGTATTTCATCGCGAGTGCGCCCCCGTTCGAAAAACCGATCAGGTGCAGCGGCTGGGACGGTCCGACCCGCCGGCGCGCTTCCCTGACTGCAAGCCGGGTGGCTTCCGACCAGTCTTCCCACTGCGCATCGCTCAAGCCGCTGGGCACCGTGCCATGCCCCGGCAACCTGATCGCGACCGCGACAAATCCGTGGTCCCGGTAGCGCCGGGCAATGTGGCGCAGGCTGTACGGTGAGTCGGTCAAGCCGTGCAGCAGGACGACGGCTCCGACCGGCGCGGCCTCCGGCTCGAGGATGTAGGAGCGATTCCAGTCGGTCTTGAAGTTGCCCGGGTAAATCGGGCTGCCGTCGAAATAGCGGTTCGAGGGAACGCGATCCTCGGGCTCGAGCTTCTGCGTGACTTCGGCCCGCACTTCGTCGAACAGCGCTTTCTCGGCCCGGATGTAGTCGGCCCACTCGAGTCTTGCCAACTCTCCTGCCTTCAGGTCGTCAGGTGTGTAGGTGTGCCAGATCGAAAGCGGAGGGCTGCGTTCGGCGTCCAATGCACGCATTCCCAGCAACACCACCACACTGACTCCGAGCAGCACTACCAACAGCTTCAGCAACTTGATTGCCTTCGATCCCATCGTCCCGCTTCCCGGTTTGTCGGTCGCGGAATCGACCGCGACCCAACATGGTGCACAAACGTCAGCGTCACATTGCTTCGCTGACTGTGCAGCGCCGGCAGCTTAAACTGTCGTGCCTCGTTCCTGAAGTACGCAGGAATTCCTGCACCCCCCCCCACGCGACAGGAGTCACTTCGCAGGAATTTGTCTCTGTCTGCCGCGCGTGAATTCACCGAATCGTTCTCGCCGGCCATCGGGGCGCTGCGGCCGGTCTCAAACGCTCGAATCCGACTTTTCAGATCCGCCTAACAAAAGGGAGTCTTGTGAGCAATTTCTGGGATGTCCTGACGCTGATCGCGTCGACCTTCTTCTTCGTCGCCTACCTGTTCGTGATGTTCCACATTGTCTTCGACCTGTTCCGCGACTCCGAACTCGGTGGCGGCTTCAAAGCTCTTTGGATCATCGGCCTGATCTTCCTTCCCGTCGTGACCGCGCTCGTCTACATCATCGCGCGCGGCGGCGGCATGGCCGAGCGGCAGCGGGCCGCTCTGCAGCGCGCGCGTTCCGAGGCCGATTCCTACATCCGGCAAGTGGCCGGCAAGTCGCCCGCGGAGCAGATTGTCGAGGCGAAGGCGTTGCTCGATGCGGGAACGATCAATCAGGAAGAATTTGCGCGACTCAAGTCAAAGGCGCTGGCGTGATCGACGGGGGAGCTTGAATGACAGCAAGAAAGCGGTCGGCAGCGAAGCCGACGTTGAAAACGAAAGCAAAAACGAAGCCGGGAACGAAATCAAAAACCAAGCCGACAGCGAAAGCGAGGTCGGACGGGGATCAGATCCTGATCGACCTCGCGTTGCAGGGCGGCGGCGCGCACGGCGCGTTCACCTGGGGCGTGCTCGATCGCCTGCTGGAGGAGCCG
>DAINBQ010000145.1:6931-7989 GCA_036732825.1 Burkholderiaceae bacterium
GGTGGAGACAACCCGCTGAACCAGATCCTGCTCGACACCGTTGACTTCGATCGTCTGGTGGCGGCGCCGATCAAGCTGTTCGTCACCGCCACCAACGTCCGCACCGGCCGCGGCCGTGTGTTCCACAATGCCGAGCTGTCGCCGGAAGTGCTGATGGCATCGGCGTGCCTGCCCACGATGTTCAAGGCCGTCGAAATCGACGGCGAGCCTTACTGGGACGGCGGCTACTCCGGGAATCCGTCGATGGCACCGCTGGTCCGCGAATGCAATTCGCGCGACATCATCCTGGTACAGATCAATCCGATCGAACGACCGGGTACTCCGCGCTCGGCACGCGAGATCCACAATCGATTGAACGAGATCTCGTTCAATTCGCCGTTGATCAAGGAACTGCGTGCAGCGGCCCTCCTGCGCCGGACGACCGATCCCGGCACCGGGGAGGGCAGCGTATGGGCCGAGATGCGGGTCCACCGCATCGCGAGCGACGTGATGCTCGATCTCGGATACTCGTCCAAGCTGATTGCCGAGTGGGCGTTCTTCTGCATGCTGCGCGACGAGGGACGAAAGTCGGCGGCCGCATTCCTGGACATGCACGGTAGCGACCTGGGAGTGCGCTCGACGCTCGACTTCGAGGGCCTGCTCGCAGGCGTCTGACCAATGGGACTGCTCGGCGTCGCGCTCGGCCTCGCAGTCCTCGTCTGGCTGTCCTATCGCGGCTGGAGCGTGCTCGTTCTTGCTCCAGCCGCGGCATTGATCGCCGCGTTCGCGGCGGGCGAACCGTTGCTCGCGCACTGGACGCAGACGTTCATGGGCGCGGCCGGCGGTTTCGTTGCGCAGCTGTTTCCGCTGTTCCTGCTCGGCGCGATGTTCGGCAAGCTGATGGACGACAGCGGTTCGTCCGCGGCCATCGCGCGCCTGATGAAGGAACGGCTAGGCGCCGAGCGCGCTGTATTGGCAGTCGTCCTGGCGGGCGCGCTGCTGACCTTCGGCGGCCTGGCCTTGTTCGCTGCGTTCTTCGTGCTGGCACCGATGGCACAGGCACTGTTCCGCGCCGCGGA
>DAINBQ010000146.1:0-7978 GCA_036732825.1 Burkholderiaceae bacterium
CCGCCCATATACCCCATGGGGTATCGAGCGCGAGCGCAGAACCGCAGCCTGCACCGAGAAAAATGAGCGGGCCCCTCGGGACCCGCTCTAAAGGCCACTGACGCCCTTGGGAAGTGCTGGGGCGCGCGTCCTTTGCTATTTCGATGTCACCTTGAAATTTCCGGCCTTGTCGATCTCGATATCGGCATTCAGGAAGCCCGCCTTGTAGCCGGCGTCCTTCAGCTTGTGATAGGCCATTTCGGCGCGGATTCCGGTGCTGCAGTGGGCAATGATGCGCTTGCCTTTCGGCAGTTCGCCGATGCGCGCGGCCAGATCTTCGTCCGGAATCAGCATCGCGCCCTTGATCATGCCGGCGTTGGCCTCGTCCTGATTGCGAACGTCGAGGATCAGCACGTCGGGCGGGGTACCGCGCGCGAGCTTGTTGAACTCGTCGACGGCGATGGATCCCGGGCGCGGCTTCGGAACATAGGCGATCTTGGTCAGCGCGGGGACGCCCGACTCGATCGCGTACCCGGCCGCCTGCCACCCGAGCAGACCGCCGGCAACCACCTGCACGTTGGTCTGGCCCGACTTGATCAGTTCGCGCGCCACGGTTCTGGATTCAGCGCCTCCGCGGCCGTCATAGATGATGATCGGAGCCTGCAACTTTGCCGCGGGGAACGACTTCAGCTGGCTCTTCACACTTGCGGCCGGCATGTTGACCGCGCCCTTGATGTGCCCGCTCCGGGCTTCGTCCGTCGCGCGCACATCGAGGATCACTGCGGGAATGTCCTTGTCCACATAGGCTTCCTTGACGAACTGGGGCCGGGTCGTCAGGTAGTCCTTCGTTTGCCATTCGGGAACACCCTCGTGATAGACCTTCGTGTTCTTGTAGCCGAGCGCGATCGCCTTGCGCTGCGACATCGGACTCATCTGGCAGGTGACGCCCTGGCAGAAGAAGACGAGCAAAGTGTTCTTGTCCGCCGGCAGCCGGTTGACCACCTTGTCCCAGGCCGGATACGGGACGTTGATCGCTCCCGGAATCGTCCCCTGCTGGAAGCGCGGCAGCGGACGTGAATCAATCAACGCGAAGTTGCCGGGGCCCTGATCGACCAGCTTCTTGACGTAGGCATAGTCGACCAGGTCTTCCTTTGCAACCTTGACCGGGCCCTTGAACCGCACCTCGGTCGCCCACTTCTGGCCGTCCTTCTCGACAAACGAAATGCGTGTCTCGTGGCCCTTGCGCACTTCGCGCAGGTGGTCCGGCGTCTTCGCCTCGCCCGCATCGATGACCTTCAGCGTCTTCGGATCGAAGCGCACGATCTCCCGGTTCGCATCGATGCCGAGCTGGATCGCCTGCGACTTGAAGGCAACGTTCTCGAAGTAGCCGGAGACCTGGCCCGGGGCCGGCTGGTGGCAGTTGTTGCACACGGCCGGCTGGCTGGGCTTCGGAGCCGCTTGCGCCAGTACTCCACCCGCCGCGAGCGCGAGCAGCATTGCAGTCAAGCACTGTGTTCGTTTCTTCATCTTGGTTACCTGTCGAGTGATCAAAGTGTCAAGCCGGAAAGGATCAAAGCCTTGCCGTGGCGCTGAAGAACTCGCTCGCCTGGCCCGCATTGACCAGGATCCAGCGCAACGCAAAACCGCCGGCGAGCACGAGCAGCGCCGGAATGACCGTGTGCGGAATCCGGTGCTTCAGCTCGAGCGCCTGCAATGTGAACGGCACGACAATTCCAACGCCGACGACGAGGCCCCAGAACGGCCAGGCCCAGGCACCCGTGAGCAGCATCCGTGCGGCCTCGATATGAGCTGCGGTGGCGGTCAGCAGTCCGATCAGCAGCAGCGCGAGCAGCGCGAACTCGACCGCGAGAAAGATCTGGTCATACCGGACCAACGCGATCGAACCAGATCGCGGAGGAATCTCGCGGGTCAGCGGCTGAACCAGCGAGGCCAGCGCGCCGTCGATCATTCCGCCGGGCGCCGGCCGGAACAGACGCTGGCTCCCCAGCAGGTGGACGGCAGCGCAGGCGGCCGACACGCCGGAAGCGAGGAACAGCAGGCCGAGGATCGCGGAGTTCCACAGCGGACGCGCAACCATCGTCGACAGCAGGACTCCGGTGTAGACGCCGAGCGCGATGCCAAAGCCGATGTTGAGGCCGGCGATCGCGCGCAGCCAGGCGGGCCGGGCCAGCAAACTGCGGGACATCCGGCCGATCGCGGGAAAGCGATGGCCCAGCCATGGCCAGGATTCGTCGAGGCGGATCAGCGCGGACACCGCGATCACCGCGTAGACGAGCAGCAGGATCCAGGAGCCCCAGGACATCGGCGACGTCGGCTCGAAGGTGAGGTAGACACGCCAGACATAGAGCTTGTGCGTGAGGTCGAGGAACAGCGCCAGCATGCCGAGGTTGATCAACACGAAAGCGGCCAACGGTGTCTGCACCGGATACACATCGTCGGATTTGCCGCGTGCGACCTGCAGAAGGTGCCAGCCGGCAAGCACCAACATGCCGGCGACCAGGCCACCGAGGAACAGGTAGACGGGAATCTCCCAGCTCCAGACGCGCAGCACGGGATCGATCAGCGCGTTGTGACGGGTGGTGGTGGTCTCGAACATCGTTCGCCCGCTCAGGTCAGGTAGAAGACGCGCGGCCGGGTTCCTGCTTCCGGCAGCAGCGTGTGGTGCCGCCGCGTGCGCAGCAGTTCGCTGACCCGGCTGGCCGGGTCGTCGAGATCGCCGAACGACATGCAGTGCGTCGGGCAGACAGAGACGCAGGCCGGGTCCTTGCCTTCGCGCGTCCGGTGGTCGCAGAACGTGCACTTGTCGACGTAGCCGTCGGGATGGACAAAGCGCGCGCCGTAAGGGCAGGAGGCGATGCATGCCTTGCAGCCGATGCACTTGGCGGGGTCGACCAGCACGACCTGGCCCACCGGCGAAACGTGACTCGCGCCGGTCGGACAGCACGACACGCACGGCGGGTTGTCGCAGTGGTTGCAGCGCTCGCTGCGGATCTCCATCGCGAGGTCGGGAAACGTCCCGCGGACCTCGGTGACGATCCAGTCGCGCGCGTATCCGACCGGCACGTCGTTCTCCGTCTGGCACGCAACGACGCAGTCCATGCAGCCGACGCACTGGCGGGTGTCGATGACCATTCCGTACCGTGCCATCTCAGGCCTCCGGGACGAAGGTGACGAAGTTGCTGTGGATGCTGGTGCCGCCCATCAGCGGGTCTGTCTTGTACTTTGTCGTCAGCTGTGCGGCGCTCGCTCCCTGGCGATGCACCGCGGCCATCATCGGGTTCGTCTGCCCGAAGCCGTAGACCAGGTAGACGGCATCGGGACGGATCCGCTGGGTCGCCTTGACCTTCACGGGGTTGCTGACGACGCCGTCCTGGTTTTTCAGCTTCACGCGCTGGCCGTTCTTCAGTCCGATCGACCGGGCGGTGGCTGCGTTGACCCACACTTCGTTCTCGGCCATCAGGTCCGCGAGCAACGGATTCGACTGCGTGCGCGAGAACGTGTGCACCGGCGCTCGTCCGGAAATCAGGCGGAAAAACCCCTCCGGTGCGGGCTCGGGCGGCGTGTATTTCGGCACCGGATCGAAGCCCTTTGCCTGAAGTTGATCCGACCAGAATTCGACTTTTCCGGAAGGCGTGCCGAACTCCAGCTCGAGTCCGTCCTCGACCGTGATCGCAGCCTGCGGGCCGACGATCACGCCTTCAGACTTCAATTTGTCCCAGTCGTAGCCGGCCTTGCGGATGCGGGCCGCGAGATAGTCCTCGATGTGATCGAAAGGCATTGACTTCGGGATCCCCAGCCGGTTCGCGAGCTGCTTCGCAACCCACCAGCCGGGCTTCTGATCATGCGGCGCCGGGACGACCGGCTGGCGCAGCGAAATCCACCCGCGCCGTCCCCAGCCCACCAGCAATTCATCGTGGCGCTCGAGGAACATCGATTCCGGCAGAACGACGTCGGCATATCCGGCGATGTCGCTCGGCAGCGTGTCGACGACCACCATCAGATCGAGCTGGTCGATCGCCTTCAGCGTCTCGGCCCGGTTCGGCAGCGCCTGCAGCAGGTTCGTCGAATAGACGAACCAGCCCTTGATCGGGTAGGGCGAACCGGTCAGCGTCGCGTCGCGGATCCCCGTCGTGATGGGTTCGTCAGCGAACGGGTAGCGTTCGCCGTTCGGGTTGTCCGCGAGCGGCTTGTCCGATTCCGGATACGGCGGCAGCGGATAGGCGGGCACCTTCAGGCCGGCCTGCACGAAGAGTCCCCCTTTGCGACCCCAGTTGCCAAGCAGCGCATTGAGCAGTGCAACCGCGCGGCTGCGCTGCGTATCGTCGCCGTTCCAGTTCACGCGCCGCCCGGGGTGCACGATGGCTGCCGGCCGATGGCTCGCGAACTCGCGCGCCGCGATCCGGATCAGGCCGACATCGAGGCCGGTTTCACGAGCCGCCCATTCCGGCGTGTAACCCGCGATCGCTGCCACGAACTTGTCGAAGCCGGTCCCGTAACGCTCGACGAACTCGCGGTCGTAGCGGCGCTCGGTGACCAGCAGGTTCAACCACGAAAGCACGAGGGCGAGGTCGGTGCCGGGCTTGATCGGCAGCCAGTACTTCGCCTTGCTCGCCGCGACCGAATAGCGCGGATCGACGACGATGATCGGGATGCGGCGCTCGATCGCGTGCGCAAACTCCTGCACCTGCGAGTTGTGCATGTTCTCGCCGAGGTGCGAGCCGATCAGCACCAGGCAGTCGGTATTGGCGATATCGGTCGGCTCGGGTGAACCGAGTCCGTAGCCGAAAGTCAGCGTGAACCCGACGTCGCGCGGCCCGCGGCACTGCGCGAACGAGGGGCCTGCGAAATTGGTGCAGCCGTAGCTTTTCAGCACATGCTGCAGGAAACGCGCGCCGACGCCGTGGTTGAGCATCGCGATCGACTCGGCGCCGTGCTCGGCCTTGATCTTCTGCATGCGATCGGCGACATGGGCGAGCGCCTCGTCCCAGCTGACAGCCGCCCACTGTTCGCGGCCGCGCTCACCCTTGCGCAGCAGCGGTGTGCGCAGCCGGTTGGGGTCGTAGTGCGAGCCGACCGCACCCGTGCCGCGCGGGCAGAGGCGCCCATGGCTCTGCGGATCGATCGGATTGCCCTCGAACTTCCAGAGCCGATCGCCGCGTACCGAGGCGATGCCGCCGCAGCGCCAGAAGCACATTTCGCAATACGTCGGAACAGTACGGACCGAGCCGTCGGCCGCCGAGGCATCACTGCCGAGCAGGGAATCGGTGAGGGTTGTGGCTGCTGCGCCGGCCCCGAGTGTGGCCGCAGAGATCTGGAGGAATTTCCTGCGTGTGATATTGCTTGTCATCTGCATCTCGCGCTCTTCGCGCCGGGTGGTCGCGTCGGCGACGCCGGCCACGGAACGAATTAGACGCGAGCCGCTGCAGCGCACAATTGACCGGCGTCAACTGCGGATCCCCTACCGGGTGGAGTATTGCCTCGGTTTGCGCGCGGCCAGATACAGACAGGAATTTCGCGATGCCGCGGATCAGCTCCGCCGCCGGGATTGCCGGCGGGCTTCTCTTCGGGATACAATACCCCCTATGGTATCCAAGCGCCTATGCAGCGCATCGCCAATGAGTCGTTTGAACACAATCCTTGGCATCGGGCTGCTCTCGGTTTCGCTGGCCGGTCATGCCGCGCCGCCCCTCGCAACAGCCGGTGATGGCGGCGCGCAGGTGACGCTGCGCGAAGTCGACGAGATCTACGCGGCCGATGCAGTGATCGAGGCGGTGAACCAGGCGACGGTGTCGGCGCAGATCTCCGGCAACGTGACGCAGTTCCTGGTTGACGCGGGCGATCGCGTGAAGAAGGGACAACTGCTGGCGCGCATCGATGCGCGCGACACCGATGCGCAGGTTGCCGCGCGGCGCGCGGGCGTTGCGCAGGCCGAGGCGATGATGGTGCAGGCGCGGCAGAACTATGAACGCACGCGCAGCCTGCTCGACAAGAACTTCATCAGCCAGGCGGCGCTCGACAAGGCCGATGCTGATTACCGCGCGGCACAGGCGGAAGTCGAGGCAGCGCGGGCGGCCAATGTGCAGGCGTCGACCGCGCGCAGCCATGCGGAGCTGCGGTCGCCGATCGACGGGGTTGTGACGCGACGGCTGATGGAAGTCGGAGAACTTGCCGCTCCCGGTCGCGCCGTGATCGCCCTGCATGATCCAGCCGCGCTGCGCGCGGTCGGCAGCATCCCGCAGTACCTGTTGGCGAAGTCTGCGAAGTATTCCGGTGCGCGCGTCGTGTTGCCTTCCAGCCGTCAGGTGATCGAGGCGACCAAGGTGACGGTGCTTCCGGCGTCTGATCCGCGGCTGCTGTCGACCCAGGTGCGGGCGGACCTGCCGGCGGCGGCGATTCCCGGCCTGACGCCCGGCGTCGCTGCGAAGCTGCTGCTCACGACCGGTCGGACGAAGAAGCTCGTCGTTCCCGAGGCCGCGCTGATCCGGCGCGGCGAACTGACCGCGGTGAACGTTCTTGTCGCCGAGGGTCGTCCGCAGCTGCGCCAGGTCCGGGTCGGACTTCCCGCCGGCAACGGACTGGTTGAAGTGCTGGCCGGGCTCACCGAGGGCGAGCGTGTCGCGATCGACCCGCTGGCCGCGCGCTGAAACCTGATATGAGCGAAGAAAAGCTCGGCGTCTCCGGCCGTCTGGCGCGGTTTTTTCTCGCGTCACCGCTGACGCCGCTGATCGCGCTCGTCAGCCTGCTGCTCGGCGTGTTTGCGGTGGCCGTCACTCCGACCGAGGAAGAACCGCAGATCAACGTCACGATGGCCAATGTGCTGATCGCGTTTCCCGGCGCTTCGAGCGAGGACGTGCACAACCTGGTCACGGTGCCGGCCGAGCAGGTCCTGTCGCAGATGACCGGCATCGAGCACATCTATTCGGTGACGCGGCCCGGGCAGGCGATCCTGACGGTGCAGTTCAAGGTCGGCCAGCCGCGGATCGACTCGCTGGTCAAGCTGTACGACACGCTGATGTCGAACCGGGACTGGCTGCCAGCCAACCTCGGCGTGCCGGAACCGATCGTCAAGCCCAAGGGAGTCGATGACGTTCCGATCGTGACGCTGACGCTGAACTCGCGGCGCGACGATGCAACGGCCGCCGACCTGCAGCGGGTTGCGCACGAGCTCGAGATCGAACTCAAGCGGGTGCGTGGAACACGCGAGGTCACGACGCTCGGCGGTCCGGATGAGGTGGTCCGGATCACCCTCGACCCCGTGCGAATGAACGCGCACCGGATCACGGCGACCGATGTCGAGCGCGCGCTGAAAGCCGCCAACGCATCGACCCCGGTGGGTGAACTGACGGCCAGCAACCGTACGCTCGAAGTGCGCACCGGACAGTTCCTGGCCAGCGCGCGCGACGTCGAGCAGGTCGTCGTCAGTGTGCGCGAACGGCGCCCCGTCACGGTCGCCGACATCGCGAGTGTCAGCGACGGAGCGGACACGCCGACGCGCTACATCTGGCACGGCGAGCCGCAGACGACCGGGAAGGGCGCCCGGCGTGCCTTTGCCGAACGCCCGGCAGTCACGATGCAGGTGTCGAAGAAGCCGGGCGAGAACGCCGCGACGGTCGCCGACGCGGTGATGCAGCGCGTGGAGCAATTGCAGGGACAGCTGATTCCGGCCGACGTGCAGGTCGCCGTCACGCGCAATTACGGCGCCACCGCGAGCGACAAGGCGAACCAGCTGATCAAGAAGCTCATCTTCGCGACGCTTTCCGTCATCGCGCTCGTCTGGGCCACGCTCGGCCGGCGCGAGGCTTTCATCGTCGGCGTCGCGGTCGTGCTGACGCTGGCGGCGACGCTGGCCGCATCGTGGGCGTGGGGCTTCACGCTGAACCGTGTGTCGCTGTTCGCGCTGATTTTCTCGATCGGCATCCTGGTCGACGATGCGATCGTCGTCGTCGAGAACATCCATCGCCGCGCCCAGATCGACCGC
>DAINBQ010000147.1:0-7949 GCA_036732825.1 Burkholderiaceae bacterium
GAGCCGCTGTACGGCCCGCGCCGAAGTCCAAGCGCGCCGAGCTTGCGCAGGCGGCGGCGCGTTATGTCGGCCGCGGGCCTGGCACCGAGCGATTCGAAGCGATCGAACGCAGCGCGCAGTGCGGCTTCATCGCCGGCGAGCAAGGCGAGCGCCTGCTCGTACACGCAGCCGAGTTCGGCCCAGGCATCCGCCGCTGCCTGCCATTTGCCCTCGATTTCGAGTCGATAAGGCAACGCGATCGCCGTCTGCAGCGGCGGCAATTTCGCACCGCAACGAGGCAGCCAGACGAGCAGCGCTCCCAGCTGCGACGGCTCACCGCTTTCGATCGCGTGCGGCAAAGCCGCGGTGATGATGTGTTCGGCCGTCTCCATGTCCCCGCGCAACCAGGCCGCCTCGGCGCACAACAACGCGACCGAGGCCGGTCGCATCTCGGTCTGCGCGGCGGGGCCGAGCGCACCAAGTTCTTGCCACTCGGCGGCATCGTTTGCTGTGCCCACCAGCGCGCGCAAGCGTGCCCACAAGAAGCGCACCGTGTTGCGCTCGCGCGGCAGCAGCGCCGGCATCGCGTCGAGCCGTTCGAGTTCCGCAGCGGCATCGCGCCAGCGGCCGACGTCGAACCAACCAAGGAGCCGCCGCAGATAAAGCGCCGCGACGATGAAGTCGAGGTCGCGGCCCAGCGCGAACGCAAGCCCTTGTTCGGCGTAGTTCAGCAGGCGTCGATAGTCGTGGTTGACCAGCGCCATACCGGCGAGGTTCACGTACGCGAGCGCGACCTTCTGATCGAGACCGTGCTGCTGCGCCAACGCCAGGCTGCGTTCCAGTTTCGCCAGCGCCCCTTCCTCGTACTTGAGCGACAGCTCGACCGAGCCGCAGATGTTCAGCGCGTACGCCAGCGTCTCGGGTTCGGCTACCTGCTCGGCCATGGCCAGCGCGCGCCGGCCCCACTGCAGCGCATCGGCCGCGCGCGCGCGCACCGTCAGCACCGCGGCCATGTCGGCGCAGGCCCATGCGAGTTCACGGCCCGGTGGCATCTGCTCGAGCAGTTCGACCGCCTGCTGCGCATAGTCGAGCGCTTCCGGCCTCGTAATACGCAGGGTGGCCAGCCGCGAAAGATTCCATCCTTGCGCACGCCGGTCGCCGCTCGCACGATGCAACTCGAGCGCTTGTTCACGCGCTGCGGCGGCGTCGTCGAGTGCCTGGATCAACCCGCACTCGACAGCGCGCGCTTCCAGGATCTCGGCCAGCGCCTGAGGCGCAAGTCCTTTCGCATGCCGCAGCGCCAGGCCGTACAGAGCGGCCGCGTCGCGATGCGCCGACGCAGCCACGGCGTCGCGCGCGGCCCGAGGTGCCAGTTCGACGACCGCATCGACAAGACCCGCCTGCTCGGCATGATGCACGCGTCGCGCCAGCAGCGCCGCGGCATCCACGCGGCGACCAAGGGCTGCGAAGACCTGGGCATGCAACGCGCGGCGCCGCTCGGGCGGCATCGATTGCTCGATACACACGCGCGCCAGATCGTGCCGGAAGCGCAGCGATTCCCTGTCGCCGATGAGCACGCCACGCTCCAGACATTCGTCCAGACTGCCGTCGATCGCAATCGCGCCCGGTCCGTGAAGTTCCTCGAGCAAGCCGCGCTCGATCTGATGGGGCACCACGCTCGCCTGTTGCGCCAGTGCGCGCGCGGCCGGCGTCAATCCTCCCAGCCGCGCCAGCACGGCGTCGCGCACCGAGAGCGGCACCCCACCGCCGTCGCCGGCCAGGACTTCAGTGACGAAGAACGGATTGCCACCGGTGACGCGATACAGGTCGTGCGGTGCAGGCCCAGCGTGCCCGGCCATCTGCGTCACCGCATCTTCCGACAGCGGCGCGAGCATGATCCGATGCGTACTCGCGCCCGGCAGGCTGCCCAGCACCTGTCGCAACGGATGTGCGAGTGCGAGTTCGTCGTCGCGGTACGTCAGCACCAGAGCCGCACCCACGCCATCGAGGCGCCGGCCGACGTAGCGCACCAGATCGAGCGTCGCGGCGTCGGCCCAGTGCAAGTCTTCGAACACGAGCAGCGTGGTCGTCTGGCGCAGCCAATCAAGAAATGCCGGGAAAAGGCCGTTGTACGTTTGGCCTGAGTGCAGTGCCTGGCCTAACGACGGCGGGAGCCGCTCAGCGAGATCGACGAGCGGCCCGAGCGGTCGCGGGGTGAACATCGCATCGCAGCGGGCGACCAATGTGCGCACTTGGGCGTCATGTTGGCGCACGAGTCGACCGACCACGGCGCTCTTGCCGATGCCTGCTTCGCCGGCGACAACTACGCAGCCCCCGTGGCCCTGCCCAGCGTCCGCGATTGCCGCGTTCAGTGTTGCGAGGGCGTCCTCGCGCTCCAGCAGCGGTGCCTCAGGTCGCTTCTGCACGGGTCCATCAGGCGCGACGCCAAGGACACCCGGTGATCTTTGCGTTTGAACAGTTGCGGCGATCTTCGCCATACCCTCTGGCTCCAGACACCGATTGTCGGCCGTGCGGGCGGCCTGATGAATCGCAAAACTCAGTACCGAACCAGACGAAAACTACACGCATCCGATGTGGCTCGCTTGCGTCGCCACGAGAGGGCGTCGGCGGTTCGGTGCTGGCCTCGAGACGCGCGAACGCGCGTGAGCTCTCTACGGTAACGTCCGTTTCCATGACAGTCAGTTGCGTCAGCTTTCGGCGATCCCTGATGGCGGCTATGGGTCGCGTGCTGCCGATTAGGTTGAGTGCGAACTCGGCCCTTGCACGGACCTTGAATCCGCGGTTCCAACTGTGATTGATGAAGCCCGCGCAAGGTGGCTTTCCCAGCGATCGTTTGTTTACGACATTCGGCGAACTTGGTGACAGTCCACCCGGCCCGAAAGGCGCGCAATCGCTAGACGACTGTTTACGACATTAATGCCGTGGAACAGTCGGTCGCTGTCCTGGCACTACGGGTCGCGACGTCAGTGGGTGACCGCGCGTGCGCCGCGCAACCGCTTGACACCGCTCACAAGCGCGAGCGTCAGCGCGCCGGCAATCACGCCGACAACCGCATCGATCAGCAGTGCCCCGACCGGCTGCATCGGTGCGCCGAAGCCGGCGAGCAGATGCTCGGTCGCATCGTGCAGCGGCGGGATGCCGTGCGTGAGGATGCCGCCGCCGACCAGGAACATCGCCACCGTGCCGGCCACCGACAGCCCCTTCATCAGCCATGGCGCGCCGCGCAGGATGCCGCGACCGACCGATCGCTTGAGCCGCGCCCAGCCGCTGTCACCCGATGCGCGCGACAGCAGCAGACCGCCATCGTCGAGCTTGACGATGCCGGCGACCAGACCGTACACACCCACCGTCATCAGCAGCGCGATCCCGACCAGGACGGTCAACCGCGTGCCGAACGCCGCCCCGGCAACCGTGCCCAGCGTAATCACGATGATCTCCGCCGACAGGATGAAGTCGGTGCGGATCGCGCCCTTGATCTTGTCTTTCTCCAGCGCCACCAGATCGACCGCGGGGTCGAGCAGCGCCCGGGACAGCTCGGCCGCCCGCGCGGCCTTGTCTTCACCTGAATGCAGAAATCGGTGCGCGAGTTTTTCGAAGCCCTCGTAGCACAGGAAGAGGCCGCCCACGATCAGCAGCGGCACGATGGCCCAGGGTGCGACCGCGCTGATCGCCAGCGCGGCCGGCACCAGGATGGCCTTGTTCAGCAGCGAACCCTTGGCCACCGCCCAGACCACGGGCAACTCGCGCTCGGCGCGCACCCCGGACACCTGCTCCGCATTCAGCGCGAGATCGTCGCCGAGCACCCCGGCGGTCTTCTTCGTGGCGACCTTCGTCAGCGTGGCGACATCGTCGAGCACGCTGGCGATGTCGTCGAGCAGGGCAAGCAGGCTGGTGGCCATGGGTCAGATTGTCCGGGCAGAAGCGGGAAACCGCATGCCACGGTCGCCGGAGCGGCAGCGAGGCGGCAAGACCTTCAGCGGGGCGAACGGGGGCGGTCGAGAGCAGAAACTCCCGTCGCGCTCAGAAAAAATGCCGCACTCCAAGCATGAATCCGGTCTGACTCTGGGCGGGCGCCGGCGAGGCCGGGAGCAGCGTGCTGCCTGAGACCGAGTAGCTGAGCGTGCCCTTGTTGTCGACGTAGCCGGCGGTTGCGTACACGCCGGTGCTGCGGCTGAAGTTGTAGTTGCCGCGCAGCACCAGCATGTCGGCGTCGGCGTCGCGGTCGTCGTGGCGAATGCCGAGCAACTGCGCGTCGAGCGAGAAGGCTGACGTGAACGGATAGTTGAGCCCGAGGTAATAAAGGTCGGACTCCACGTCACCGGCGCCGGTGGAGATCTTGCGTCCGATCCAGCCGCCGCCGATCTTCAGGCTTCCGACCTTGAAGTAGCCGTTCAGGAACGTACGGCCGTCGTCGTCATCGGGGCTCGTAAACGCGACCGTCGTGGTTCCTGGGGGAGCCGGTGAACTGCTGGGAACGACGATGATCGGCGTTGCACCCGCTCCGCCGTGGAAGATGTCGTATGCGGCCGCGAACCCCCAGTACGTTCCGTCGTATTTCAGCAGCGCCGACCAGCCGGTGCAGGCCTTGCGGCTGCCGGAGGCGTTTTCGCCGGGGCAGTTGCCGGCCGCGAGCACATCGCGCCCGAACGTGTAGGTGCCGCCAATCGTGAGGCCCGAGAACGTTCCGCGGTACAGGATCGAGTTGTCGCTGCGTGCGTTCGGGATGTAGCTGTCGAGCGACGCCATGCTGAACACCGCGGCGCCGATGACGTCGGCATCCAGCAGCGAGTAGAAGGTCATCGTCCAGTGCCGGCCAAGCGTCAGCGTGCCCCAGTTGCCGCTCAATCCGAGGAAGGCCTGCCGGCCGAAGAGCCGGCCGTTCTGCAGCGAAGAGCCGGTGTCCATCGCGAACCCGCTCTCCAGCGTGAACACGGCGGAGAGCCCGCCACCGAGGTTCTCGGCGCCGCGCAGCCCCCAGCGCGACGGGTACTGGCCGCCGGTGAAGGTCGGCACGCGCGTCATCGTGTCGCCGTTCACGTGGTTCAGGACCTCGACTCCGGTATCGACGATTCCGTACAGAGTCACCTGGCCCGAGGCAGCGGTCGCGCACGTGCCGAGGGCGGCCGCAAATGCGATTTGTCTCAGGTCCATCGATGCTCCTCCCTCGATTTTTCTTCGCGCACCGGGTATGTGATGTCGCAACTCCGAATCGCGCCGGTCGGTTCGATCGCGGTCGCCCGCGGCCGACCAAATGGGACGCATTGTGCCAACTCGGGTCGAAGTTCGCATGATTTGGGCGACGGACAGCGCGGGACTTACCCGCGTCGGGGCGGATCCGGCAACAAAGACAGCCCGATCCTCGCTACGCTTCGTCCCGCTCCAGCGGCGTCCGGAACTGCCCGCCGCTCACACTCCTGACTCGTGCGAATCCGAACCCTCACCGCCCTCGCCCTCGTGTTGCTTGCGCTCGCGCCGGGCCCGAACGCGCCGCATGCGAAAACGCTGCGTTTCGCCAGTGCCTTCGACCCGCAATCGATGGATCCGCATGCGCTGGCGTTGCTCTATCACACGCGCGTCGTCACGCAGATCTACGAGTCGCTCGTCAATCGCGACAAGGAGTACCGGCTGGAGCCGTCGCTCGCGGTTTCGTGGCAGGCGGTCGATGCGCGGACCTGGCGCTTCAGGCTGCGGCCCAAGGTGAAGTTCCACGACGGCACGCCCTTCACTGCGGACGACGCGGTGTTCTCGATCGAGCGCGCGCTGCAGGCGCCGTCGCAGCGCGCACCGCAGCTGCGCGGCGTTACCGGCGTGCGCAGGGTCGATCCGCTGACGATAGACATCCTGCTCGAAGCCCCGGATGCCGTTCTGCCGGAGAAACTCTGGCTGGTCGGCATGATGAGCAAGGCCTGGTCGACGCGCCACGATGTGCTGCAGCCGCAGGATTACAACGCGCGTCAGGAGACCTTCGCGGTCCGCAATGCAAATGGCACCGGGCCCTTCATGCTGAAAAGCTACGACCCGGATGCGCGCACGGTGTTAATCGCGAACCCGGACTGGTGGGGGCAGCGCGGCAACGTTTCCGAAGCGATCTACACGGTGATCCAGTCCGATGCGACACGGCTCGCGGCGCTGGCCTCCGGTCATGTGGACTTCGTCATCGATCCACCATTCCAGGACGTCGCCCGGCTCAAGCAGGACACGAAGCTCAAGTTGATGGCGATGGCCGACATCGGCACGCAGTACCTGGGATTCGACCAGCATCGCAGCGCGCTGGAGTCCGCCGACATCAGGGGGCGCAACCCTTTCAGGGACGTTCGGGTGCGGCGCGCGATCTACCAGGCGATCGATGTCGACCTGATCGTGAGCAAGGTGCTGCGCGGCCAGGCGGTTGCGACCGGTTCGCACCTTTCGCAGATGGTCGACGGCCATGTCCCGGAGTTCGAACGCAGGCTGCCCTACGACCCGGCCGCTGCGCGCAGATTGCTGGCGGAGGCGGGTTATGCGCACGGGTTCCGCGTGACGCTCGACTGCGTAAACGTGACCTACCGCGCGGCGGTCTGCCAGGCGATCACCGCGATGCTCGCGCAACTCGGCATCCGCGCATCGTTCCAGCCTGCGCCGAGCGCGCAGTTCTTCCCCAAGCTGACCCAGGCGACAACGAGTTTCTTCGAGTTCGGCTGGACGCCGGGCACCGACGCCTGGGTGATGCTTAACGCGACCGTGCGCAGCCATGACGGCAGGGGCAGCGGCGCATTCAATGGCGGGCGCTATTCGAATCGGCAGCTCGATGCGCTGATCGATGCGATCCGCGTCGAACCGGACCTCGGTGCGCGGCGCCGCATGGTTGGCGACGCGCTGCGCCTGCTGCGCGAGGAACTTCCGCTGATCCCGCTGTATCGTCGTGTGCTGACCTGGGTGATGCGGCCGAACGTCAGTGTCGTGCAATGGCCCGGCGACATCCTCGAACTGCGCTGGGTACAGATCGACTGAACTCCACACGACATGACGATCCATCGATTTTCGTTTCCGACCGCAATCCACTTCGGACCCGGCGCGAGCCGGCTCGTCGGCGACCACCTGCGCGAGCAGGGATTGCGCCGGCCGCTGGTCGTGACTGACAAGGGCCTCGCCGCGCTGCCGGTTCTGAGGAACTTCCTTGCGACACTTGCCGGACTCGATGCCGCACTTTATGCGGGCGTGCACGGCAACCCGACCGCCTCGCAGGTGATGGCGGGCCGCGATGCCTTCCGCGCGCACCGCGCCGATTCGGTGATCGGCATCGGGGGCGGTGCGGCGCTCGACGTCGCGAAAGTGGTCGGGTTGATGGCCGTGCACGAGGGCGACGTGATCGAATACGTTTGGGATCATCCGCAGGTGCGACCGATCACGAACGAACTGCCCTGGTTCGTCGCGCTGCCGACAACCAGCGGCACCGGCTCCGAAGTCGGGCGCTCGAGCGTGGTCAGCGAAGACGCGGGCGCCGGCCCCCACGTCAAGCGCGTCATCTTCTCGCCGAAGCTGCTCGCGAAGGCCGTGTTCGCCGATCCGGAGCTGACGCTCGAGCTGCCGGCGGCGGTGACCGCGGCGACCGGCATGGACGCGCTGACGCACAACATCGAGTCCTACCTTTCGCCGGCGTATCACCCGCTGTGCGACGGCATTGCGCTCGAGGGCGTGCGCATTGCAGCACGCGCTCTTCCGCTCGCCGTGAACAGCGGCCGTGACCTTGACGCTCGCTCCGACATGATGATGGCGTCGATGATGGGCGCGATCGCGTTTCAGAAGGACCTTGGCGCAGTTCACTCCTGTGCGCACGCGCTGGGTGCCGTCTGCGACCTGCATCACGGGCTGGCCAATGCGCTGATGCTCGAGCCGGTGATGCGCTTCAACCTGGAAGGCGCGCGCGCGAAGTTCGCGGAACTGGCGCACGTGGCCGGCGCCGGCGGGCC
>DAINBQ010000148.1:0-7809 GCA_036732825.1 Burkholderiaceae bacterium
ATGTCGCCCCGCTCATAGGAGAATTCGATCAACTCGGGCTTCGAGGGCGCCTTCTCCGGCGACACCGTGATCCGCCACATGGACTCCTCGGGCTCGAAGTTCGGATCCTCGAGAATTCCGCCTTCGTAGCTGATGTGCAGCAGATTGGCGTCCATCGAATACGGCGCGCCTCCGCCCTTGCGTTTCTTGAACTCGACCGGGATGCGGTGCTTGTCCGCATATGCGAGCAGCTTCTCGCGCGACAGCAGGTCCCATTCGCGCCACGGCGCGATCACCTTGACGTTGGGCATCAGCGCATACGCGCCGAGTTCGAAGCGCACCTGGTCGTTGCCCTTGCCGGTTGCTCCGTGCGAGATCGCGCCGGCGCCGGTCTTGCGGGCGATCTCGATCAGATGCTTGGCGATCAGCGGCCGCGCAATCGACGTGCCGAGCAGGTATTCGCCTTCGTACAGCGCATTCGCGCGGAACATCGGGAACACGAAGTCGCGCACGAATTCCTCGCGCAGATCCTCGATGTAGATGTTGCTCTTCTTGATTCCGAGCTGCAGCGCCTTCGCACGCGCCGGTTCGAGTTCCTCGCCCTGCCCGATGTCGGCGGTGAACGTGATCACCTCGGCGTCGTAGTTGTCCTGCAGCCACTTGAGGATGACCGAGGTGTCGAGGCCTCCGGAGTAGGCGAGGACGACCTTGCCGACCTTCGCGCCGGACTTGCTGGATTTCTTCATCGAGTTTCCTGTTCGCCCGTCTATCGGAGGCCCAAGCGGTGCGACGACATGCCGGTCGGTCACCGCATCGTTGAGCCAGCCGATACGACGCGGGATCATGCTGTGCCGGATTCCCGGAAGGCCGGCGGGTCGAATTATAGGGGCGCTCCGGTGCCGGCCCCGGGGACAAGGCTCGCCGCCGGGATCAGCGCGGGGGTGGTTTCGAGCCGACCGGCGTTATCTCACCACCTTCGACAGTTCCGCCGAGCGTCGAGCCGAGCGCCTGGGTGCTCGCGCGTTCGACGAAGGTCTCCAGACGCCGCGAAAGCTGCTGGATGCTGAGCGAGCGCGCGATGTTGATTGCATCCGACTGCGAGTCGTGGATCTTCTCGTCGATCAGCCAGGGCGCTGATTCCAGCACCTGCAGCGTCTTGGCATCCAGGACGAAGATCTTTGCGTAGTAGTAAAGCGCGATGTAGCGGTCTCTGCGCTGCGTGCCGGGCGTGCCGTCGGGCTCGATGACGTGATACTCGGCGCGGCTGCTGAGGTCCTGAACGTACATGCCGACCCCGTGCAGCTTGCTGCCGAGCCCCGAGCGCTCGAATCCCCGATAGTGCGGAGTGACGACGACGATGCGGTCCCACTGCAGCCGCTGCGGCATCTTCTGCAGCTCTGCTGTCAGGCGCTCGAAGGCAACGCGCTCACGGTCCGGCGGCGCGACATCGCTCAGCTGCGCGGGGCGCAGGCGCATGAAGACGCGGTCGGTGTCCGGAAAGCGGCGCGCGATCACGCGGTCCAGCCCGCGCAGCACGATCGCGTCGAGCGTGTAGTCGGGGAAGGGAAGCGCGTGGCGCTCGTACGGGTCCATCCGCGAGCCGACCTCTTCCTTCGCGATCACATAGCCGAGTTCGCCGCCGATCGCAGAAGCCAGCGCGTAGATCGCCTTGGGCGCAACCGGTTCCGTCGCCGGCGCTTCGGACGCCGCCGGCTCCGGCTTGAACTGGCCCGGGTGGACCCAGAGGCCGCCTTGCGAGTGCGCCCCGGTCGTTCCGATCGCAAGCATTGCGGCCAGAGCCGCAGCCCGCCGCCGCCCTTCGAGTCGAACGCGCTGCGGGCCGGACATGTCCTGCCTCAGTGCACGCCGCGGCCGAGCAGCAGGTATTCCATCAGCGCTTTCTGCACGTGCAGCCGGTTCTCCGCTTCGTCCCAGACGACCGACTGCGGACCTTCGAGCACATCCTCGGTCACTTCCTCGCCGCGATGCGCGGGCAGGCAGTGCATGAACAGCGCGTCGGGGCGCGCTGCCTTCATCATCGGTGCGTCGACCCGCCAGCGCGCGAACGCGGCGCGGCGCGTCTCGTTCTCGTCCTCGTAACCCATGCTGGTCCAGACGTCGGTCGTGACGAGGTCGGCTGCGTCCGCGGCATCGACCGGATTTGCGAAGACCGCAAGATGGTCACCCGCCGGTGCCAGCGTCGGATCGAGTGGATACTCGCACGGCGTCGAGACGTTCACGCGGAAATCGAGCAGGCGCGCCGCCTGCAGCCAGGTGTAGGCCATGTTGTTGGCGTCGCCGATCCACGCGACCGTGCGCCCTGCGATCGGTCCCCGGTGCTCGATGTAGGTGAAGATGTCGGCCAGGATCTGGCACGGGTGATATTCGTTGGTGAGGCCGTTGATGACCGGCACTCGCGAGTACTCGGCGAAACGTTCGATCTTGGATTGTTCGTAGGTGCGGATCATCACGATGTCGACCATGCGCGAGATCACGCGGGCCGTGTCCTCGATCGGCTCGGCGCGCCCCAGCTGCGAATCTCCGGTCGTGATGTGGATCACCGAGCCGCCCAGCTGGTACATGCCGGCCTCGAACGACACCCGGGTGCGGGTCGACGCCTTCTCGAACACCATCGCCAGCGTGCGGTCTGCGAGCGGCTGGTAGAACTCGTAGCGCTTGAACCGGTCCTTGATCACGCGCGAGCGCTCGAACACCCATTCGAGTTCGTCGCGCGCGAAGTCGGCGAACTGCAGGAAGTGGCGGAGCGGCATTGCCGGCGCGCTCAGGCCGCCTTGGCCGGGGTGGCGGCGAACGTGCGGATCAGCGGCGCCAGGCGCTCGACGATATCGTCGGCCTCGGCCGCGTTCAGCACGAGCGGCGGCAGCAGGCGCACGACGCGGTCCTGCGTCACGTTGATCAGCAGGCCGGCATCGAGCGCCTGGCGCACCAGTTCGCCGCAAGGACGGTCGAGCTCGACGCCGATCATCAGACCCATGCCGCGGATCTCGACGACACCCGACAGGCCGGCGAGTGCGCGCCGCAGGCCGGCCCTGATGCGCTCGCCCTGCGCGGACGCATTCGCCATCAGGCCTTCGTCCTCGATGATCGCGAGCGTTTCGAGGCCGGCTCGCATCGCAAGCGGCCCGCCACCGAACGTCGTGCCATGGTTGCCCGGACCGAATACTCCGGCCGCGCGGCCGGCAGCCACGCAGGCGCCGATCGGAACCCCCGACCCGAGACCCTTCGCCAGCGTCATCACATCGGGCGTGACGCCCGCCCACTGGTGCGCGAACCACTTGCCCGTGCGGCCGATTCCGCTCTGCACTTCGTCGATCATCAGCAGCCAGCCGCGCTCCTCGGCCAGCTTGCGCAAGGCGCGGATGTACTCGAGGTCGGCGACGACAATCCCGCCTTCGCCCTGCAGGACCTCGACCCAGACGGCCAGCACCCGGCCGTCGGCGTCCGCCGCGCGCTTGACGGCGTCAATGTCGTTGTACGGCACACGGATGAAGCCGCTCGGCAACGGCGCGAAGCCCTTGCGCGCCTTGTCGCTGCCGGTTGCAGCCAGCGTCGCCAGCGTGCGGCCGTGCCACGCGCGGTCCATCACGATCGTCTGTGCTTCGGGCTGTCCGTGCTGGTGCCCGTACATCCGCACCAGCTTTAATGCCGCTTCGTTGGCCTCGGAACCGGAGTTGCCGAAGAACACCTCCTGCATGCCGGCCAGCGCGCAGATGCGATCCGCGAGTTTTTCCTGTTCGACAACGCGATAGATGTTCGATGTGTGGATCAGGCGGCCGACCTGGTCGGTCAGCGCAGCGACCAGGCGGGGATGCGCGTGGCCCAGCCCGTTGACCGCGATGCCTGCGAGCGCATCGAGATATTCTCGGCCCTGCTCGTCGTACAGGCGTACGCCCCTGCCGTGCGTAAAGGCGACCGGCAGTCGGCTGTAGGTGTTCATCAGGTGCGTCATCGTTCGCACTCCGTGCGCTGGGCGAAAGAAAAACGCGGCGCCGGGGGTGAGCCAGGGGCGGCCGCGTTTGATCGATTATAGGCAAGAGCTCGCAGAAAGAGCCCGGGATGATGTCCGCGATCGAATACATGGGGACCTTCGACGTCGTCATCGTCGGCGCCGGCACGGCCGGCTGCCTGCTCGCCAACCGGCTGTCGGCCAACCCCTCGGTCAAAGTCGCGCTGCTCGAAGCGGGGGGCGGCGATGACATCCTCCGGGTCCGGGTACCGGGCAACAGCTTGGACTGCATCGGCAGTCCGCTGACCGACTGGGGCTTCGTGACCGAGACGGAGGCGGGACTGAACGGTCGCTCGCTTGCCTATCCGCGTGGCCGTGTACTCGGTGGGTGCTCGTCGATCAACGAAATGGTCTACCTGCGCGGACAGCGGGAGGACTACGAGGGCTGGCGCGCGGGTGATGGCTACGGAGCGAATCCCGGCTGGGGGTGGGACGATGTGTTACCGGAGTTTCTTCGCCACGAGGACTACTCCGGGGGCCCGGACGCGATGCACGGCGCCGGCGGCGAATGGCGCGTCGAGAAACCGCGCGTCGCATGGGAGATCCTCGACGCGTTCCGGCACGCCGCAGCCGAGCAGGGCATACCGCCCACCGACGACTTCAACCGCGGTGACAATTTCGGCTGCGGCTACTTCGACGTCAACCAGAAGCGCGGCGAGCGCTGGAACACGGCCCGTGGCTTCCTGCTCGGAATCGCCGGGCGAGGCAACCTGGCAGTCCTGACGGGTGCGCTCGCCAAGCGACTGATCTTCGACGGCCGGCGCTGTTCGGGCGTCGAGGTGTCGCGTGCGGGTCGCCGTGGCGTGATTCGTGTGAAGGCCGAGATGATCCTTGCCGCCGGCGCAGTTTCTTCACCGCGGCTGCTTCAGCTCTCCGGCATCGGACCGGAGTCGTTGCTTCAGCACTGCGGGATCGCACCCGTACACACGCTGACGGGAGTCGGCGCCAACCTGCAGGATCATCTGCAGCTGCGCATGATCTACAAGGTGCGCCGCGTCGCGACGCTGAACCGGATCGCGGCCAACCCGCTCGCTAGGCTCGGCAGCGCGCTGCAGTACAGGCTGTTCCGGCGCGGGCCGCTGACGATGAGCCCGAGCCAGCTCGGGGCCTTCGCGCGTTCGGATCCGTCGCAGCCCAGACCCGACGTCGAGTACCACGTGCAGCCGCTTTCGCTCGATCGGCCGGGGGATCCGCTGCATTCCTTCTCTGCGTTTACGGCGTCGGCCTGCAACCTGCGTCCGACTTCACGCGGAGCCGTCAGCATTTCGTCCGCCGACCCGCTGGCGGCCCCGAAAATCGCGCCGAACTACCTGGCGACGTCCTCCGATCGCCGGGTGGCAGTCGAGTCGCTGAAGCTGACGCGTCGCATCGTCGCTTCCCCGTCACTCGCGCGCTACGCGCCGCAGGAATTCAGGCCCGGCATCGACGTTCAGTCAGAGGAAGATCTGATGCATGCGGCGGGCGAGATCGGCACGACGATGTTCCATCCGGTCGGAACAGCCAAGATGGGGCCAGTCGCTGATCCGCTGGCGGTCGTCGACGCCGAGTTGCGCGTACACGGAATGAAGGGCCTGCGCGTGGTCGACGCCTCGATCATGCCTACGATCACGTCGGGCGACACGAATGCGCCGACGCTGATGATTGCGGAGAAGGGCGCGGAACTCGTGATCGGCGCGTTGCACCGCCGCCGGTCCTGACCCGGCGCGCTGATCAGGCCGCGCGCCGCCGCACCGGTCGACTCGCCACCAGCGCGACCAGGTGCTGCTCTTCGTCCGCAGTAAGCACGCGGATCGAAGGCATGTAGCCCTGGTAGACGACTCCGTGCAGTTCGACCTTGTTCTGTACGCGCAGGTAGCGCACGAGATACTCGACGATGTTGTCGGTGATGCGCTGGCCGGGCACCAGAACCGGGATGCCGGGCGGGTAGGGAACGATCTGGTCGCAGCTGATGCGGCCGGCGAGACCTCGATTCAGCTGGTCGTTCTCGTCCAGCAGAGGCACCAGTTCGCCGGTCGCGTAGTAGGCGTCGCGCGGCAGGAACGCGAGCTGCGTGAAGGGCGGCAGGTCGGGCGTGCGGTACAGGCGGCGCGGAGCGCGCTTTTCGCGCGCGATCCGCATCAGCGCGTCGTACAGCCGGGAGCACTTCGAGCGCGTCGTGCCGATCGTCAGCAGCAGCGTCAGCGTGTTGAACGTCGATTTCTCGACCGTGATGTTGAAGCGGGTGTAGAGCTCGTTCTGCAGTTCATCGACGGTCATCCCGCACGAGGAAATGTCGACGGTGATCTTGGTCGGATCGAGCCGGATTCCATCTCTCTTCACCTCGTCGGGCAGCAGGTCGTCGAGCTCGAGCACGCGGAAAGCTCCGGTCGAGTTGATCTGCTCGCGCAACTCATCGGCCAGCATCAGCGTCCGCTGCAGCAGTTTGTAGCCTTCGAGCACCGACTGCTTCCGGCTGACGTCGAGGCTCGCAATCATGCTGTACATCGGGCTCGTCGATGTATGCATGTTGAAGTTCTCGCGGAAGATGTGCTCGTTGAAGGTCGGGTCATTCACGTGGATGTACGCGGCCTGCGACAGCGCGGAAAGCGTCTTGTGCGCCGACTGGGTCGCGTAGTCCGCGCCCGACTCGAGCGCCGTGGGACGCAGCGCCGGGTGAAAGCGCGCGTGCGCGTACCAGGCTTCGTCGATCAGCACCTTGATGCCGCGCGCGTGTGCCGCATCGATGATCGGCTTCAGGTCGTAGCGCAGTCCGTCGTAGGTGCACGAAGTCAGCACCAGCAGCTCCGCGTCGGGGTGTTCTGCGATCGACCGCAGGATCGTCTCTTTCGGCACCGGGCCGAAAACCCCGTATTTGCGATTGACGGAAGAGTCCAGGTAGACCGGCTGCGCGCCCGACAGCACGACGCCGTGGTGGACCGACTTGTGGCAGTTGCGGTCCAGCAGCAGCTTTTCGCCGGGAGCGATCAGTGTTTGCAGGATGACCTTGTTCGCAGTCGATGTGCCGTTGGTTGCGAAGAACGTCCGCCGCGAGCCGAAGGCGTTTGCGGCCATTTGCTGCGCTTCGGCGATGACGCCGGTCGGCTCCATCAGCGAGTCCAGCGCCTTGACCGAGACCGAGAGGTCGGCGTCGAACACGTGCTCGCCCATGAAGTCGTAGAACTCGTTGACCCACGGGCTGCCGCGCATCGAGTCGCCGCTCGAATGTCCCGGCGTGTGCCAGGCATCCTTGGCGGCCATCACGTACGCCTTCAGCGCGTCGTAGAACGGAGTGCGCGCACGTTCGGCGATCTGTGCATTCAGGATGCGATAGATGCCGCGATAGTCGCGCTCCTCGCGATAGAAATAGCCGTCGACGGCTTCGGTGAACAGCGCATCGACGACCTGATCTTCCTTTTCCTTCTCGATCAGGATGTAGATGTCGAGTTCCGGCCGCAGCGATGTGATTCTCTGCACCAGCTTCAGCGCAGTGACCTGCAGGCTGCGCTTGGCCTCGCCCGTCCGGCGCCCGTTGCCTTTCGAATCGAGAGCCGCGTACAGCTTGTCGTCGACGATGGCGGTCTGGATGTCGCCGTCGCGTTCGATCAGCGTCAACCCTTCCTTAGCCGTGAGGGCGCCGATGAAGGAAATTCCGAATGGGTTGTCGAGCGCGCGCGCGGCAGAGTTCAGCCCCTTGAGCAGTTCGCGCAGGATCAATGGCTCGTCGTTGATGACGAGCACCTTGGAGACGGGCTTTGCCATTGAGTGCGGCGTGGACGGCTGGGGCGAAGGGGCGCTTTATGCGGCAATTGCCCGCCAAATGCAAG
>DAINBQ010000149.1:0-3904 GCA_036732825.1 Burkholderiaceae bacterium
GTGTGCAGCTCGTCGATGAAAAGGATGATGCGGCCAGCCTCGGCGGCGACTTCCTTCAGCACGGCCTTGAGCCGTTCCTCGAACTCGCCACGGTACTTGGCGCCGGCCAGCAGCCCCGCCATGTCAAGCACAAGCACGCTCTTGCCCTTCAGCGTCTCCGGCACTTCCTCATTGACGATGCGCTGCGCCAGACCCTCGACGATCGCGGTCTTGCCGACGCCCGGCTCGCCGATCAGCACCGGGTTGTTCTTCGTGCGCCGCTGCAGGATCTGGATCGTGCGCCGGATCTCGTCGTCGCGGCCGATGACCGGGTCGAGCTTGCCCTGCTCGGCGCGCTCGGTGAGGTCGATCGTGTATTTCTTCAGCGCCTCGCGCTGACCTTCCGCTTCTGCGCTCTCGACATTGCTGCCGCCACGCACCGCGTCGACCGCCGCAACGAGCGATTTCTTCGCCAGCCCGTGTTCTCGCGCCAGTCGTCCGGCCTCGCCCTTATCGTCGGCGACCGCCAGCAGGAACATTTCACTGGCGATGTAGCTGTCGCCTCGCTTCTGGGCTTCCTTGTCGGTCGCGTTCAGCAGCGAGTTGAGCTCGCGGCCGATCTGGACCTGGCCGTCGCCGCCCTGGACTTGCGGCTGTCGTTTCACCGCCGCATCGAGCGCATTCGTCAGCGCAGCGACGTTGACACCGGCGCGCTGGAGCAGTGACTTCGCACCGCCGTCGCTCTGCCGCAGCATCGCGAGCAGCACGTGCACCGGCTCGATGTACTGATTGTCGTGGCCGACCGCAATCGATTGCGCATCAGCCAGTGCTTCCTGGAATTTCGTGGTCAGTTTGTCGAGTCTCATTATTTCGCCCTGCAGGCCGGCTATATCCCTATCGCTGGCGTGTACTTTGGGCCGACCGCCTTCGTTTCAAGCCGCAGTGCGGCCCTTTGCTAGGATCGCTGCAGCGCCGGGCGGGCTGTTGCCTTCGTGGGCGTTAGCTATCGTGAACGTGCGCAGTCATTCAACGGCCGTCCTGCTGGTCCTGCTCCTCGCCCTACCCCTCCCCGCTTTCGCGCAGGACGGCCAGCGCGTCGCCGAGCTTGGATCCACCCTGCCCGCTCCCCTCGCAAGAGTCGTAGATGAGGCGATTGCGCGCTTCACGCTGGGGCCGGAAGCCGACGAGGCGGACGAGGAGCGCGAATTGCGGCGCGCCGAGCGCGCGGCGCGGGAGGCGCTTGCCACCGAGGGTCACTTCAGCCCGGGATTGCGGTTCGAGCCCGGAACCGGAGCCGCCCGCTACCGGCTGCTCGTTGACCTGGGTCCGCTGACCCGGGTCGGCACTTTGGAACTGTCGTTTTCCGGCGCGATCACCGAGCCGCGGTTTGCCGACCGTGTCGCTGCGCTGCGCTCGGCGTGGTCGCTGCCGACGAGCGCCGCGTTTCGGTCGCCGGACTGGGAGGCGGCGAAGACGCGGTTGCTGCTCGATGCCCAGTCGCGCGACTTCGCCGGCGCACGCATTGCCGAGTCCAGCGCAGAGATCGACGCGGTCCGCTCGCTGGCCAATGTGAAGATCCTGCTCGACAGCGGGCCGGCGTATACGGTCGGGACACTGCAGATCGATGGTCTGAAGCGCTTCGAGCCGGACCTCGTTGCACGTTTCAACCCCTTCCGCCCGGGCGAGCCATTCGACCGCGCCAAGATGGTCGAATTCCAGCAGGCGCTGCAGGACACGCCGTTCTTCTCGACCGCGATCGTCACTCTGCAGCTCGACCCCGACAAGTCTGAGCAGGCGCCACTGCACGTCGAAGTCCGGGAATCGCGCACGCGAAGGTTCAGCGTCGGAGTCGGTTACGCGACGAACACTGGAGCGCACCTCGAACTCGCCTACCGGCAGAATCTGACATTCGGTCAGCCGTATGCGCTGCTGACCGGCATGCGCATCGACCAGACCGGAGGGTTCGCGTTCGCGGACCTGTTGCTGCCGCCCAGGCCCGGAGGCGCACGCGACAGCGTAGGCGTCCTCGTCGAAGACTCCGACATCGAGAACCTGCACATCAAGCGCTGGGGCGTCGGGGCGGCCCGCTCGATGATCAGCGGCCCGCGGACGTCGAAGAACATCGAGACCAGACTCAGCGTCAATTACGAGGACGAGCGCCGCAAGACGCCGCTCGAACCGTGGATCGAACTCGGCACGCTTTCGACGACCTACAACTGGATCCGGCGTGACGTGGATGACGTCACGAATCCGCGCCGTGGAAACATCCTCCGCCTCGAAGGCACCGTCGGTGCCAGCGGCGCCAAGGTCAATTCGACCTTCGTGCGCGGCTATGGTCGCCTCGTCCAGTACATCCCGGTCGGCGAGCGCGACGTCCTGTTACTGCGCGCCGAGGCCGGTGCAGTCGGCGCCGATACTGCCGATGTTGTGCCCACCAAGTTCCTGTTTCGTACCGGCGGTTCGACCACCGTGCGTGGCTATGACTTTGAAAGTCTGGGCGTCGAGCAGGGAGGCGCAATCGTCGGCGGCCGCGCACTGGCCGTCGCCTCTGTCGAATACGTGAAGTGGCCCGAACGCTGGGGCGGCGACTGGGGGATCGCCGGCTTCGTCGACGTCGGCGACGCGGCCGACCGCTTCAATGAACTCGATTTCGCCGTCGGCGTCGGACTCGGAGTGCGCTGGCGCACGGTCGCCGGTCCGCTGGCATTCGATGTCGCGTGGGGCGAACGCGAGCGTCAGGCGCGCGTCCACTTTTCGGTCGCCATCGCATTCTGACCATGCCGATGAACCCGCCACCGAATCACGAGCAATCACCTGCCCCGTTGAGCCGCATTCATCGGCCACGCTGGGCAACTTCGCTGATCGTCGTTCTGGTTCCCGCGCTGCTGGCGCTTGCGCTGGTTGCGGGAACGGGCTGGTGGCTCTATGGGACGAGCAGCGGCATGCGTGCACTCGTGGCGATTGCGGGCGCACTGATGTCGCCCTCGATTACCGCGCACGGTTTGCAGGGTTCGATCCGCTCGGGCTTCACCGCGGAATCGATCGTGATTGAAGGCTCGGGCTGGGCACTGCGCGCGAAAGACGTCCGATTCGAACCGCGCAAGCTGCAGTGGGCCGGCCGTATCGTCGACCTCGAGCGGGTTCACGCGCAGTCGGTGATCGTCGATTGGGTTGCGAGCGCAACTCCGGCCACCCCGCCCGCCACGCCCGCGACGCTTGCGCTTCCGATCGACCTGCGACTGCGGACAGCGTCGATCCGTTCGCTGCAGGTGGGCGCGCGCGGCGCGGCGCCGACCGTTGTCACGGAGATCGCGCTCAGCGGACGCATCAACGGCGAAGCCGCCGTTATCGAGCGGGGCGAGTTCCGGCACGGACCCGCCCGAGTAGCGATTGCAGGCAGGATCGATGCCCGGCCTCCATTTGCTCTGCAGGCGGATTCGAAGATCGTCTCTACTCTGCGTGAACACGATGTGGGCGCACAGGTGCATGCGAGCGGATCGCTGACGGAAGTCCAGCTCGCAATAGACGGCGACAGCGACAAGACCCGCATCAAGGCCCGCGCCACGCTGACACCGTTCGCGCCGGTGCCGCTTGCGCAGTTGACGGCCGATGTCGCCGGCTTCGATCCGGCACTTTGGTTCGAAGGTGTGCCGACGATGCGCCTGCGCGGCAACACCGACCTGAAGCCAGTGGCCGGTGCAGAGTTCAGCCTGTCGGGCCCATTCACGGTCGCGAACGAACTCCCGGGGCCGATTGATCAACAAAGGCTGCCGGTCCGGTCGGCACGCGGCAAGTTGACCTGGGCGATGGGGAGCCTCGTGCTGGCCATCGAACAATTGGAGGCGGTGCGTGGTACGGCCAGCGGGAGCTTCAAGTGGGGTGCGCAGGAGGGCATCGACGCGTCGGCCCGCGTTTCGGGCATCGA
>DAINBQ010000149.1:4004-7803 GCA_036732825.1 Burkholderiaceae bacterium
GCGGACATCGATGCCCGGTCGGGTTCGGCCCACCTGACTGCACAGGGCGGTCTGGGTGCCGGGAAGGAACTGACGTTTGAACTGATCGCGCCCGATCTGGCTGAACTCCTGCCGCCCTATGCGGGCCAGATTGAGGCGCGCGGCACGATCCGCGGCGAATATTCGACGCCGGCGTTGCAGATGACCGCAGTCGCGAAGGGCCTGAAACTGCCCGGCGGCCATGGCATCCAGCATGTCGACGCTTCGCTGACCGGAGGCCTTGCACCCGACGCAACGCTGGCCGTGATGGCCAAGCTCACCGGCCACCGTGCGCCGTCCGGCAGCCTCGACACATCGATTGCCGGTGCGACCCTCATTGCGCGCGGCACCACGTCCGACCACAGCGTCGAGTTGAACGCGACCTCCGGTTCGCAGCAGCCGATGCGTGCGATCGCCAGCGGCGGTTGGCGAGACGGCGCCTGGCGCGGTTCGCTGGTCGCGGCCGAAAGCGGCCGGCCGCTCGAGCTGCGCCTGCGCACTCCGGCGGCGCTCGTTGTCGGGCCGCAGTCACTGTCTTTCGGTCCGGCGGACTTCGAGATGCGCGGGGCGAAGTTCACGGCGGTCGAGTTGCGCCGCCAGGAAGCACGCTGGCGGTTCGCCGGCAACTTCGACGACCTGCACCCGCAGGCGCTCGACGCGCAGGCGCGCGCACCGCGCCGGGTCGTTCGCAGCGGCGCCGGCGATCGCACGCCGCTGACGATGCGCGGCCGCTGGGACCTCGACCTCGCGGAAACCCTTTCTGGCGTAGCCATCATCGAACGAACCGATGGCGACCTCTACGGCGGCATCGATGCGCAGAATCCGATCGGCATCAGCGGCATGGGCGCAGCGCTCAGCGTCCTCGACAACCGGGTGACCGGCACGGTCTACGTGCGCGGCAAGTCGCTCGGCAGGCTCGACGCGATCATCGATGCGTATGTCGATACCTCAGGCGTCCTGCGGCTTGCGCAGGACCGACCGTTCCGCATCGACATCGACTCCGTCCTGCCCGACCTCGGCTGGATTGGTCCGCTGATCGGCGACAGTGTGCAAGTCGGAGGCGCGGGGACGATTCGCGCAACGATTTCGGGGACCCCCGGCGATCCCACCGCATCGGGCGACATCCGTGCCGAATCGATGCGGCTGGCCTGGGTCGAACAGGGGTTGCGTCTGGAGAACGGCAAACTTGACGCCAAGCTCGAAGAAGGCGTGCTGGTGATCAACGAGCTGGTGTTCACCGGGATCCCGCGCGTGATGCCCGACGACAAGCGCGCACTGGAAGCCATCAACTTCGAAACACCCGGGCACCTGAGCGCCGTCGGCCGGGTCGCGCTGCGATCACTGACCGGCAGCATCGGCGTCCAGGCCGATCGACTTCCGATACTGCTGCGGCGCGATCGCTGGATGGTCGTCAGCGGCGAAGGCGGAATCACGTTGACGACTGCGCGCGCCGATCTCTATGCAAAGGTCCAGGTCGACGGCGCCTACATCGACTTCAGCGGGCTGCGGGGTCCGCGGACGCTGCCGGGTGATGTTGTCGTCGTGCGCGCGGAGCAGCCGCGACGTACGGTGACTGCGCCGCCGATCGAGGTGACTCTGGATGTCGAGGGCCGGCTCGGCCGGCGTTTCTACATCCGCGGTGCAGGGCTCGAAGCGCGGCTGGCCGGCCAGGTCGACGTCACCGGTCGCCCCGGCGCGCTGCGGGCCACCGGCACGGTGCGAACGCTCGACGGCATCTACCAGGGTTATGGCCAACGGCTGCAGATCGAACGCGGCATCGTGACTTTCCAGGGTCCTCTCGACAATCCGGCGCTCAACGTACTCGCGGTGCGTACCGGGCTGCCGGTCGAAGTCGGCGTTGCGATCGGCGGAACCGCGCTGAAGCCGTTGGTCCGCCTGCACTCGGATCCGGCGATGTCCGACGTCGAACGGCTGAACTGGCTGGTGCTCGGCCGCCCGCCGGGTGGGTCGGGCGACGGATTTGCGCAGGAACGCGCGCTGCTGACCGCTGCCGCGAGCGCACTGTTCGCAGGGCAGAGCGACAGCGCGAGCGCAAACCTGATGCGTTCGCTGGGCATTGACGAGATCAGTCTGCGTCCGGGCCAGGACAGCTCGTCGATTCTGCCGCGTGAAACGGTGGCCGGCACCTTGCGCAGCACCAGCGGCACGACGGCTGCCAGCGAGTTCGTCGCGATCGGCAAGCGCATCAACGACGATCTCTACCTGACGTTCGAGCAGGCGCTTTCAGGTGCCGCCTATTACGTTGCACTCAATTACCAGCTGACGCGTCGCCTGTCGCTGATCGCGCGCGCCGGCAGCACGAACGCGCTCGATCTCGTCTATTCGATCGCATTCGACTGAGTCTGGCTCAGGCGGCAGCGACGATGCCCGTGGCGTCTGGTTGCGGGACAGCGGCCGGACGCCGCACCCGGAACCACGCCGCGTACAACGCCGGCAGGAACAGCAGCGTCAGCGCGGTCGCGACGACCAGGCCACCCATGATCGCGATCGCCATCGGGCCCCAGAACACGCTGCGCGACAGCGGGATCATCGCGAGCACTGCGGCCGCTGCGGTCAGCATGATCGGCCGGAAGCGCCGCACGGCGGCCTCGACGATCGCGTTCCACGTCGCCAGGCCGTCCTCCCGGTTGCGCTCGATCTGGTCGACCAGGATCACAGAATTGCGGATGATCATGCCGAGCAGCGCCAGCACGCCCAGCTGCGCGACGAAACCGAACGGAGCGTTGAAGACAAGCAGCGTCGCCGCGGCGCCGATGAATCCGAGCGGACCGGTCAGGAACACCAGCAGCGAGCGCGAAAACGAATGCAGCTGCAGCATCAGCAGCGTGAACACGATGAAAAGCATCAGCGGAATGTTCACCGCGATCGACTTGCCGGCCTTCGCGGATTCCTCCGCGGCGCCGGCGACGGTGATCTGGTAGTCGGGGGGCAGCGCGGCACGCAGTGCGGCGAGCTGCGGCTCGATCTGCGCGGTCACGGTCGCTCCCTGCACGCCGTCCTTGACCTCGCTCTGCACGGTGATCGTGAAATCGCGGTCTTCGCGCCAGATGACGCCCGGCTCCCAGCCGAGCTCGACCTTGACCAGCTGCGACAGCGGCACCGCGCGGCCCGACGCGGTCGGAATGTTCGCGTCGGCCAGGCGCGACATCACGGCGCGCTCCTCGTAAGGCTGGCGCAGCACGATGTCGATCAGCTCGTTGGCTTCGCGGAACTGTGCAACCGTGGTCCCGGAGAGCACGGTCTGCGCGGCGCGCGCCAGCGCCTGTGTCGAGACTCCGAGGGCGCGCGCCTTGTCCTGATCCAGAGTCAGTTTCAGGGCCTTGACGTGCTCGTTCCAGTTGTCGTTGACACCCAGCGTGTTGGGGTTCGCGCGCACGATCTCCTTCACCCGGTCCGCCAAGCTACGCACTTTCTCGATGTCGGTTCCCTGCACGCGGAACTGCACCGGATACGGCACCGGCGGTCCGTTGGGGAGCAGCTTCACGCGCCCGCGCAGGTTCGGGAAGTCGTTGCGGAACAGTTCGACGATCCGGTTCCGGAGGGCGTTGCGATCGGCGAGCGACTTCGGCGTGACGATGATCTCGGCGAGGTTGGTGTTGTTGAACTGCTGGTCGAGCGGCAGGTAGAAGCGCGGCGCGCCGGTGCCGACGTAGCTGACGTAGTAGTCGAGCTCGGGCTGCGCGCCGAGCCAGTTCTCGAACTTCTTCGTCTCTTCCTCGGTGGCCGCGATACTCGATCCCTCGGGCAGCCACAGGTTGAC
>DAINBQ010000150.1:0-7765 GCA_036732825.1 Burkholderiaceae bacterium
CCTGCTTGGTCTGCATCTCGATGTAGTCCTTCGAATAGCGGTCGATCGCCTTCCATGACATGTCGGCCGATGCTGCCTCGACGGCGTTCTCGATGATCGCCTTGAGTTTCGCCGGCAGCGCGTCGAACTTGGTCTTGTTGAACATGATCTCGAACTGCTCGGCGTTCTGGTGATAGCTCTGCAGCATGCAGACCTTTGATACATCCGGGAAGCCCAGCAGGCGATCAGAGCTGGCGTTGTTGAACTCGGCCGCGTCGAGCAGCCCACGATCCATCGCCGGCACGATCTCGCCGCCCGGCAGCGCGTTGACCGCCGCGCCCAGCCCGGTGAACACGTCAATCGAGATACCGACCGTACGGAACTTCACGCCCTTGAAGTCCGACAGCTTGGTGATCGGCTTCTTGAACCAGCCGAGCGGCTGCGTCGCCATCGGCCCGTACGGGAACGACACCACGTTGGCATTGATCGACGAATACAGCTTGGTCAGGAGTTCCTTGCCGCCGCCGTACTTGTGCCAGGCGAGCAGCATGTTGGCATCCATGCCGTAGGCCGGGCCCGAGCCCCACAGCGCCAGGGCGTTCTGCTTGCCATAGTGATAGACGAGCACACCGTGGCCGCCGTCGAGCGTGCCCTTGGACACTGCGTCGAGCAGGCCGAAGGCCGGGACCACTGCGCCGGCAGGCAGCACCTCGATCTTCAGCTCGCCGCCGGTCATGTCGTTGACCTTCTTGCCGAAGTCGAGCGCGTACTCGTGGAAGATGTCCTTCGACGGCCACGTCGACTGCCAGCGCATCGCGATCGGAGTCGCCTGCCCTTTGGCGATCATCGGGAACCCGAGTGCCACTGTGCCCACGCTTGCCGCAGCCGCGCCTGACAGGAAACTGCGGCGAGTCGGTGCCGCTTCCTTCGCTACTTTCTTCTTCAGGAAATCCATCAACACGTCTCCTTGGTCTTGCGACCTATCGTTGTGGAAAATCGATACGACTCACAGGCACGAGGCCATTGCTTCCTGGCGTGCGGCAACTGCAAGAGTCGCTAGAACAATGCCGCAGACATGCATTCTATTCAAAGCTGGTGCCCGGTGTGGCGTCACGGACGCTCGGTTGGCGTAACCCCTAGCCTGTCCAAGCTTGCGGCAGCGCAGCAATCCCTAGAAGAAGCCGAGCCCGACCGCGAACAGCTTCTCGACGCGCGGGATGATGCGCTTGTTCTCGACAAAAACGATCAGGTGATCCTCGGGCTGGATCACGATGTCGTGGTGCGCCATCAGCACCTGCGTCGTGTCGCCCTGCCCGCGCACGACCGCGCCGATCGTCGCGCCGCGCGGCAGCTCGATCTGCTCGACGGCCTTGCCGATGACGCGCGAGCTCTTGGCATCGCCGTGCACGATCAGTTCCAGCGCCTCGGCGGCGCCGCGGCGCAGGCTGTGCGCGGCCACGACGTCGCCGCGCCGCACGAATCGCAGCAGCGCCGACAGCGTCGCGTACGAGGGGGAGATTGCAATGTCGATCTGGGTGCCCTGCATCAGGTCGCCGTAGCTCTTGCGGTTGATCAGCGAGATGACGCGGCGGGCGCCGAGGCGCTTGGCCAGCAGCGCGCTCATGATGTTGTTCTCGTCGTCGTTGGTCAGCGCGAAGAACAGGTCCGTGTCCTGCACGCCCTCCTGCGACAGCAGGTCCTCGTCGGTCGCGTCGCCATACAGGACCAGCACGTTGGCCGACAGCTGCTGCGCAAGCTGTTCGGCGCGTCGCTTGTTGGATTCGATGATCTTCACGTTGAAGCGTTCGGCGATGTCGAGACCCTCGCCGGTGTCCAGCGCGCGGGCGAGGCGCAGGCCGATGTTGCCGCCGCCGGCGATCATCACGCGCCGGACCGGCTTGTCCATGCGCCGCAATTCGGCCAGCACGAGGCGGACGTCACGCGTGGCGGCCAGGAAGAACACCTCGTCGCCCGGCTGGATCATCGTGTCGCCGTCGACGCGGACGCTCGCTTCGTTGCGGAACATCGCGACGATCCGGGTATCGACGTTCGGAATGTGGCGCCGGATGTCCTTGATCGGGTGCGACACGAGAGGTCCACCCGCATAGGCGCGCACCGCGATCAGGCTGGCCCGGCCGTCGGCGAACTCGAGCACCTGCAGCGCCTCCGGGAACTCGATCAGCTTCAGCAGGTAGTCGGTGACCGTCTGCTCGGGAAAGATCACGTGCGTGGCGCGGAAACCCTCGTCACCGATCAGTTTCGGGTGCTGCTGCAGCTCGACGTTGCGCACACGCGCGATGCGCGAAGGGATGTTGAACAGGTCGGCCGCCACCTTGCAGGCGACGAGATTGGTTTCGTCGGACGCGGTGACCGCGATCAGCATGTCCGCGTCGTCGGCACCGCCCTGCTTCAGCGTTGAAGGCAGCGCAGCGTTGCCGACCAGTCCGCGCAGGTCGAACCGGTCCTGCAGTTCGGCGACGCGCGCGGCATCGGTGTCGATCACCGTGATGTCGTTGGCCTCCGACACGAGGGCCTCCGCGACCGAACTGCCGACCCGGCCGGCGCCAACGATGATGATCTTCATGTGTCGGCTAAGCGCCTGGACGGCACGGAAGTCTCAGTCTTCGTATTCGTCGCGGGGAACGTAGACGGGAGCTTCGTGGCGGACCGGCGGCGGCGCTGCCGGCGGCAGTTCCTCAGGCAGCCGCTCGGTCCGGCGCGCGCCGCGCGCGAGTTCGATGCCGAGCTGCTTCAGCTTGCGATACAGATGGGTGCGTTCGAGGCCGGCGCGGTCCGCAACCCGCGTCATGCTGTAGTTCTCGCGCGCCAGGTGAAACTCGAAGTAAACGCGCTCGAATTCGTCACGCGCGCCGCGCAGCGGCTGATCCAGCGCGACCCCGTTATGCCGAGCCGTTTCATTCCCCTCGCCCACGGCCGGCACGGCCGGCGGCACAGACTCGACCGGAGTGCGCGGCGGTTCGATCAGCGGCGAGGCCACTGCCGAACGGACATTGCGCATGATGCGGCCGCGTTCGAGGCCCGCACGAACGGCAGACAGCAGCCGTGCCATCGCGATCGGCTTCTCGAGAAACTCGAGCGCGCCGAACCGCGTCGCCTCGACCGCGGTATCGATCGTCGCGTGGCCCGACATCATGATGACAGGCATCGTCAGCTGGCCGTGAGATGCCCATTCCTTCAGCAGCGTCACGCCGTCGGTATCGGGCATCCAGATGTCGAGCAGCACGAGATCGAGTTCCTCGCTCAGCCGCGCCGCGCGCGCTGCAGCGGCATTTTCGGCCGTCAGCACCGTGTGCCCCTCGTCAGCGAGGATTTCCGAAAGCAGTTCGCGGATGCCGATCTCGTCGTCGACGACAAGAATATTTGCCATGAAGGTCAATGGGCCTCGCGTTCACTCGACCCTGCGGGTCGATCGTTCACTCGAAGCGCTCTGGTTAGGGCAGCCTTGCGGGCGGCCGGGAGGCCGGCGCACAGATCGCGACCCGAGAGGCTGCAGACACAGCGGAGATTACACCGAGCGCTCAGGCGACGCGACGCGGAGCCCGGTGGTACGCCGTGTCTGCCTGCGCCAGGCGCCGGAACACGATCGTGACGATCGCTCCTCCCGCCTGGCCGACACCGGCCCCGCCGGTGCGATTGATGACTTCGATGCGGGCGCGGTGTTCGTCGACGATCTTCTTGACCATTGCAAGGCCCAGCCCGGTACCGCTCGGCTTGGTCGTCACGTAAGGCTCGAACGCCCGGCGCAGAATGTTCGCCGGGAAGCCCGGCCCGTTGTCCTCGACCGCCAGCCTGACGGCACGCGCGGTCGTATTCGCCTCGTCGAACTCGACCAGTTCGGTACGCACCAGTATGTGCGGCCCGGGTCGGCCGACCAGGGCGTCCTGCGAATTGACGACCAGGTTGTGGATCACCTGGCGCAATTGCGTCGCGTCGCCTTCGATCAAAGGCAATCCGGGTTGCAGCGCAAGCTGAAGCACGCTGCCTTCGGTTCCTGCACCGTAGAGCGCCGCGACCTCCTCAATCAGCGCGTTCAGGTCAAGCGGCGACAGCCGTGCCGGCGGGACCCGCGCGTAGTCCCGGAAGTCGTCGACCATGCGCTTCATCGCGGCGACCTGGTTGACGATCGTGGAGGTTCCTCTCTTCAACACGTCGGCATCCGCTAGCGGCAGCTTCTCGACCAGCTTCATCTGCAGCCTCTCGGCTGCCAGCTGGATCGGAGTCAATGGATTCTTGATCTCGTGCGCCAGGCGCCGCGCGACTTCGCCCCACGCGACCGCGCGCTGCGCCGAAATCACCTGCGTGATGTCGTCGAACACGACGACATAGCCGAGCCCGTCGTCCAGCGGCAACCGGGAGCCTCGTGCCAGCAGCATCAGCGGTTCACCGCCACCGCTGCTCGCGGTTCCACGCTTGACTTCGATCTGTTGCTGCCAGGAATCCTTCGGCGATGCCGTCAGCGCCTGGTCTGCGAATGCGTTTGCGAACGACGTCGCCAGCGCCCCCTCGAGCTCGTGCAGCGATCGTCCGGCCTGCTGCATCAGCGAATGCCCCAGGATGCGCGATGCGCCGTGGTTCGCAGTGACGATCCTGAAGTCCTTGTCGAGCACGACGACACCGGCCGACAGGTTGGCCAGAACACGCTCCAGATAGGTCTTCGCGTTTTCCAGCTCGCGCTGCTTGCCTTCGACTTCGTCGCGCGCCTCGGTGAGCTGCCGAGTCATCGCGTTGAACGACTGCGTGAGCAGGTTCAGCTCGTCGTTGCCGGGAAACTCGCGGACCTGGCGATAGTTCCCTTCCGCGACCGCCTTCGTGCCCTCCGCCACCTGCAGCAGCGGGGCGGTCATCGAACTCGCAAGCAGCACGCTTGAGGCGATCGCCGCGAAGATCGCCAGCAGCAGTGTCAGCGTCAACGTCAGGCCGTAAATCGTCTGCAGACCGCTGCGCGCCAGTGACAGCTCCTGGTATTCGCGATAACCCGTTTGCAGCGCTTCGGCATTGGCGGCAATCGATGCGGGCACCGGCTGGATCAGCTGCAGGTACCGGGACTCGCTCGGCGGCGAAATGCTCCCGATCGACGCACCGGATCGAGGCGCAGCACTCCCGGTCCGGTCGCGCAGCCCGGTACCGGCGTCATCGAGCGACAGCAGCAGCCCGCGCGATGCGACCGGCGCCGATGCCGGAATCGGCACGATCACGCGGGCGCGCAGTCCCTGCCGCGCCGCGGTTTCACCGGCCTCGCCTTCTATCAGTGCAAATATCCGCTCCGCGCGTGCCTGCCGCAGTTCGCTGATCTGCGGTATCTCGGGCACGAGCTCGGACACCTGAGCGCCGCTCGCACCGATCAACTGGCCGTTGGCGCTGACCAGCAGCGCCTCCTGGATCCCGCCCTGCTCGCGCAGCCGGTTGAGCTGCGACAGCTGCGCGCTCTCGGGAACGTCGGACAGCTCGAGCGCCCAGGCGCGCGCCTTGGCGCTGACGTCGTCCTTCAGGTTGTCGAGCACTGCCCGCCCGAGCGTGAGCCCTGATTCCAGCGCGCCGTCCACCCGCACATCGAACCAGGACTCGATCGAGCGCGACAGGAACTGGGTGGAAACAACGTAGATCAGGACGCCCGGCAGCACTCCCATCAGCGCGAAGGCGATCGAGAAGCGCATCATCATGCGAGACCCGAACCGCCGCGCGCGCAGCCGCTTGATCAGGCGCCGCAGCAGCACCAGTACCAGCACGAAAAGCAGGCCGGCGATGACGCCGTTGACCGCGAGCAGTACCGGGTAATTGCGCTCGAAGAACGCGGTGTTGCTGCTCGCCGATGCGAGCAGGAACAGCAGCACGCCGGACAGCGCGAGCGCCAGCAGCAGTCCGTAACGCAACACGCGAGAGACGGCCTGTGGCGTCCGGCTCATCGCTCCGCCCTCAGCGCGGAAGCTCCGGCAGCGGCACTTCGCGCCAGTCCGAGGCCAGGCTCCATTCGCGGCTGGTGATCGCGTTCACCTGGAACGGCTTCGGCAACTGGGACACGTCGAGTCGCATGCGGACCTGCGCATCGTGGTCCTCCCGCGCGGTCAGGATGCCGGGATCCGCCACCTTCCAGCCACGCACGGTTTTCAACAGCGAGAGGGCCTCGTCGAGCGACTCGAAGGACTGCGAAAGCCCGCCGCGCGCCAGCCGGTATTTGCGGGTCAGCGGGCTGTAGGACAGCCGGTAGACGAGCGTGTTCGACGCAATCTTGCGGTCGAGCCAGTACCAGCGCTTTCGATAAAGCTCGAACTCGATGTTGAAATAAAGCGCGATGCCCTTCTGGATCGCCTCCTCCAGCGCCTGCGGCAGCTCGAATTCGAAGGTTGCATCGAGCACGAGGCCATTGCCGTTGTCCCGGTTCAGGTCGAGCGCCGCCGCCATCACGCCGATGCGCTCGTCGGCCGCGACGGGCGTCGGCGCGACGGAAAGCGCGCCGACCATCAGCAGTGTCAGGCAGGCTCGGAGCGCGACTATCGCGTTCATCGGATCTTTTCGAGCAATGCGTAGAAGAAGCCGTCGTGCAAGGTCGGCAGCGACGATCGGTTGTCCCAGGGCGGCGCTGCCAGAGGAGTCGGGATCAGTTGCACTGAAGGCGAGCCGGCCGACAATGGCACTTCGCGCGCCCCTGGGCTCTCCGCCACAAAGCCTGCGATCTGCTCGCGCCCCTCCTCTGGAAACAGCGAGCAGACGACGTAAAGCAATCTACCACCCACCCTCAGCAGGGGCCATAAAGCACGCAGCATTTCGGCCTGCAGCGTTGTCAATTGCGCAACATCGGTCGGACGGCGTAACCACGGGATATCCGGGTGGCGGCGGACGATGCCCGAGCCCGTGCAGGGCGCATCGAGCAGGATGCGGTCGAACGGGCGGCCGTCCCACCACTGCGCCGGTCGCGCCGCATCCCCGATGACCAGCGCGGCGCTCGCTCCGATCCGGGCGAGGTTTTCCTCGATGCGTAACGCGCGTGCGCGATCCAGTTCCACGACAGTGAGGTCGAGGCGGGCCAATTCGGCCAGGTGTGCGGCCTTGCCGCCGGGTGCCGCGCAGGCGTCGAGCACTCGCTGGCCATCCGTGACGCCCAGCCACGGCGCCGCGAGCTGTGCGGCGGCATCCTGCACCGACACCAGCCCCTCGCCAAAACCCGGTATCCCGTCGACTGGCCGCGCCTGATGCAGCCACACCGCCTGTACACCTACCTGGGTCGCCTGCGCACCTTCGGCGGCCAGCCGCTGCAAATAGTCACCGACCGCAACGCAGCTCCGGTTGACCCGCAGTACGAGCGGCGGCGGCTGCAGTTGTGCTTCGGCGATCGCGGTCCAGTCCGGATAGTCACGCTGCAGCTTCGCCAGCCACCAGCGTGGCAGGTTGTAGCGGACTGCGGGATCGTGCTGCAGTTCAGGCAACAGGATTTCCCGCTGACGCAGGAAGTTTCGCAGCAACGCATTGACAAAGGCCGCCGCGGGCGCAGTGCGGGGTTCGGCGCGCGCCGCCTCGACTGCCTGATCGACGACCGTGTACGGGGCGTGACGTTTCCGGATCAGTTGCGCGAGCGCGACCGCCAGCAACGCGACGACTTCAGGCGCGGGCGGACGTGCCGCGAGCCTCGCAATCACCTGCTCGCTCAGCGCCAGCGAACGGACTGCCGTGTAGGTGAGATCCTGCACCGCGGGCCGCATCCGATCGGGCGCGACGATCGCGCGGTCCAGGCTCTGGCCGGATCGGAAGCGCTGCCAGCTTGATGAAGCGA
>DAINBQ010000151.1:0-2494 GCA_036732825.1 Burkholderiaceae bacterium
ACGCCGGAGGAAATTGAAATGAACCCGACTGCCTCGACGGTGGGCGCCTACTTGCGCGATCTGCCGCCGGACCGTCGCGTGGCCATGGCGCGGCTGTGCAGCATGATCCGCCGCTCCGCGCGTGGTGTCCGCGAAAGTATGCGATATGGATTGGCGTTCTATGAGCTCGACGGGCCGCTTTTCGCTCTCGAATCGGGCCGCCGGCACATGTCGCTCTACGTCGCCGAGAAGGATGTTGTGATCAAGCACAAGGATGCGCTGACCGGCGTCAACGCGGCCAAGAGCTTCATCAAGTTCTCCGATCTCAACCGGCTTCCGCTCGATGTCGTCGAGAAGATCGTCCGCGATTCCGTCGCTGCGCGCCGCCAGCGGCTCTCCCAGGGAACAGTGCCGACGCAGGCCGAGCTGCTGAAACTCTGGGACATCAACGAAGAGGCGGCGGCACCTCCCGCCACGACCGTGAAGCTGCCGGTCGCCAAGCCGGCGGCGGCGATGACCGACGCGATCAACGCGATGGCCAATACGATGCGCGACGCGATGTTTGCGGCCATAGACATGGCCACCGGCGCCACCTCAGGCAACGGACCGTTGCGCAAGCCCGCCGGCGCCGGCAAGAAGTCGGCGAAATCCGCCGCGAAGAAGGCGAGTGCAGCCCGGAAACCGGCTGCGAAGAAGGCCACGACGCGGAAACCGGCCGGCAAGGCCGCCAAGAAATCTGCCGCCGCGGGGCGCCGAAGGTAGCGGCCCGTCGGCACGCTTCCGCAGAAAACGGCGCCGAAAGGCGCCGTTTTCATTTGCGCGCCCCGGCTACTGGTAGCCGCGCAAGTCTTCGATCACCTTGCCGTCGTTCGGCAACGAGCCCGGCGCCATCAGCTCCACTGTCCCCCCGAGCTTGGTGATCGCCCGCAGTGTTTCTCCGACAGATCGGACAAGCGTGGGATCGTGCGAACGCGATTCTGCCTTCAGCGTCATCGCGTCGGACTCCCCGGTGCGTGTCACGACGAGCCGAACTCGCCCAAGCTCTGCGTGGCGTCGTGCGACTTCCGCCATCTGCCCCGGATGTACGAACATCCCCTTGACCTTCGTGGTCTGGTCCGCGCGTCCCATCCAGCCCTTGATCCGCACGTTGGTGCGCCCGCACGGCGAAAGCCCGGGAAGGATGGCCGACAGATCGCCGAGTGCCAGCCGGATCCACGGATGGTGCGGATCGAACGAGGTGACGACCACTTCCCCGACCTCACCATCGGGGACCGGATCTCCGGTGCCAGGCCGCACGATCTCGATTAGGACGTCCTCGCTGACGACCATTCCTGAGCGTGCACTGGTCTCGAAGGCGACGACACCGAGATCTGCCGTTGCGTAGACCTGGTAGGCATCGACACCGCGCGCCTTGATCTCCGACTGAAGCGACTGCGGAAACGCTGCGCCCGAAACAACGGCCTTGCGGATCGACGAGGCCGGACGTCCCGCGGCCTCCGCGGAATCGAGCAGGATCTTCAGAAAATCCGGAGTGCCGGTGTACGCCGCAGGCTGCAGCCGTTCGATGATCTCCAGTTGCTGCTCGGTATTGCTTGGACCGGCGGGGATCACAACGCACCCCAGCGCGCGCGCGCCGCCATCCATGATGAAACCACCCGGAGTCAGGTGATAGGAGAAGGTGTTCAGAACGACATCGCCGCTGCGGAATCCTGCGGCATTCAGCGCGCGGCCGGCACGCCAGGCATCCTCATGACGCCCTTCGGGCTCATAGATCGGCCCCGGCGACGTGAAAAGCCGACCGAAGCGGTCAACTTCTTCGGGGACAAATCCGCCGAACGGCGGATCCGCCTTCTGCATCCCAGGCAACTCCGACTTGCGCAGGATGGGCAGCCGCGCCAGCGCGGCGCGACTGTTGACCTGCGTCGGGTCGATGTCGCCGAGATGGCGTCGCCAGCCTGGCGCCTTGAGAGCTTTGGCGAGCAGGCCCGGAAGGTGGCCCATCAGGTCCAGCTCGCGTTGACGCGGATCACGCGCTTCGCGGGGGTCGAGGTTCTCGCTCATCCAACGCGCTCACTTCTGCGCATCGATCGCCTGGCGCCGAAGCTCGATGTCCTTGGCCGCCGCGTCGAGCTTCTTCGTGACCGGATCAATCGTTGTCTCCCGCGTCGGCAACGGCGTCTTGGTCGGTTCGCTGTCGCGTGGCGTGCAAGCGGCCACGCAACAAGCGGCACCGACCACGACCCAGACCGATCGATGAACCGAAGTGCCAAGTCTCATCCTGGCGCCTGCAGAGAGCTCAGCTCGTCGCCCGCTTGACCGCGCGCCGGATGCGCCCGACCAGGCGGCTAACGGCTTTCTTTGCCGACGTCGCCCGCTTGGCGACCTTCTTCGTCGCAGACTTCACGGCAGTTCGCCGGGCTGCAGTCTTCTTGGCAGCCTTCTTTGCTGCTTTCTTGGCGACGGCCTTGGTTTCGGCACTGGAGCCCTTCTTGATGTCCATCGCATGCGCGCGGGA
>DAINBQ010000151.1:2594-7740 GCA_036732825.1 Burkholderiaceae bacterium
TTGCGACGCTTGTAGAACTTCGCGTCGCGAAAACTCTTGCGCCCGGCCTTCGACAGGCCGAGATAGAACTCCTTGACATCCTCGTTCTCGCGCAGCGCCCGCGCCTCGCCGTCCATCACAACGCGGCCGTTCTCCAGGATGTAGCCGTAATTGGCGTACTTCAGTGCAATGTTGGTGTTCTGCTCGGCGAGCAGGAACGAGACCCGTTCCTTGGCGTTCAGGTCCTTGACGATGGAGAAGATCTCGTCGACGACCTGCGGTGCAAGGCCCATCGAAGGTTCGTCCAGCAGGATCATCGATGGCCGCGCCATCAGCGCACGGCCGATCGCGGTCATCTGTTGTTCGCCGCCTGAGGTGTAGCCCGACTGGCTCGTGCGGCGCTGCTTCAGTCGCGGGAAGTAGGCGTAGACCTTCTCCAGGTCCGCAGCGACTTCGGAGCGCGAGTTGCCACGCCCCGACGACCCGCGCGAATACGCGCCCGTCAGCAGGTTCTCTTCCACCGTCAGGTGCGCGAAGCAGCGTCGACCTTCCATCACCTGCACGACGCCGCGCTTGACGAGGTCGTACGCCGTCAGATCCTGGATCTTCTCGCCGCGATATTCGATCGAACCCTTCGTCACCTCGCCGCGCTCCGCACGCAGCAGGTTCGACACCGCGCGCAACGTGGTGGTCTTGCCGGCGCCGTTGGCGCCGAGCAGGGCCACGACGCTGCCGTCGGGCACGTTCAGCGACACGCCTTTCAGCACGAGGATCACGTGGTTATAGATCACCTCGATGCCGTTGACGTTGAGCAGCGGTGCGGTCACCGTCTTCTCCGTTGTGTTGTGCAAAGCGTCCTTGACGGGCGCTTTGCACAACCGGCCGCCTCCGCGGCCGGTTGGTTGGTTTCGGTTACTTTTTGGCTGCCGGGACGGCCTTGGCCGGAGCTGCCGGGGCGGTCTTCGCCGGAGTTGCGGCCGGTGCCGCCTTGGCGGCAGCGGTCATCTCGGCCTCGCAGCTGCGCCTCGTGATCTTCTTCTCAGTAACGTAGCGGGCAGCCGCGTCGCGGATCATCGGCTTGATGATCTGCGAGTCCGCCTCGTACCAGTCGGACGAGAAGCTCCACTTCGTGCCGTCCCACGTGTGGACGCGGGCCCAGCGCGAGCCCTCATGATCGCGGCAGTTCGTCGCCAGCGGGCGGATCACGCCGGCCAGGCCCAGCGCGTCGATGCGCTTCGCATCAATGTTGAGGTTCTCCAGGCCGTAGCGCACCTCCTCGCCAGTCAATGGACGAACGCCGTACCGCAACTGCGCCTGCCGCACCGCCTCAACGCCGAGCATCGCGCTGATCAGTCCTCGGTTGTAGAGCACGCTGCCAACCTCGTCCGCGGGACCGGTGCCTTGGCCCTTCGCGTGAACCAGATTGAGGATGTCCTGGTGCACCTTGGAGCGCCCGGCCCCGTGCTGATAGGCCATGCCGTTGTAGCCCTTGGCATCGGCTCCGACCGGAGTGACATCAGGCTCTGCCGCCGACCACCAGCCGCCGAACATCTTGTCGCGCGGGAAGCCCGTGGCGACCGCCTCGCGGATCGCGGTGGAGTTCATCACGCCCCACCCCCACAGGACTACGTAGTCCGGACGCAGCTGGCGGATCTGCAGCCAGGCGGCCTTCTGCTCGACTCCCGGGTGCGTGACCGGAATCGTCGTCAGCTGAAAGCCATGCAGCTTCGAACGCTCGGTCAGCAGCGGAATCGGTTCCTTGCCGTACGGCGAGTCGTGATAGATCAGCGCGATCTTCTTGCCCTTCAGCTTGTCGAGGCCGCCGTTGAGCTTGCCCAGGTGCTGCACCAGCACGTCGGCCGCTGTCCAGTAGGTGCCGAGCAAGGGGAAGTTCCATGGGAACACTTCGCCCTCCACCGACTCCGAGCGACCGTAACCGGCGGTGATGATCGGAATCTTGTCGGTCGGCGCCTTGTCCGTAATGGCGAATGTCGCACCCGTCGACAGCGGCTGGAATACTGCCACGTTCGGCCGCGATTTGAGCCGCTCGTAGCACTCGACACTGCGCGCCGTGTCGTAACCCGTTTCGCACTCCTCGAACGTGATCCTCACACCATTGATGCCGCCCTGCGCGTTGACCAGTTTCAGGTAGTCGACATAGCCGTTCGCCCACGGGGTGCCATTCGGACCGTACGCGCCGGTGCGATAGACCAGCACCGGGAAGAACTGCTCGCCCTTGCCGGCGGCCGCTCCCTTGGTCTGCGCGGTGGACGCCAGCGGCGTGCAGAGCGCCGCTGCGGCGATTCCGGCGATCGCGAGCGCTGTCTTCGCGTTCATTCGTATCAAACTTTTCATCGAGTGTCTCCTTCGTTCTTGGGTCCAGTTCGATTGGTTGGAGGCCATCCCGCCGTGGACCACTTCAGTGCGGGAACGGCCAAAGCCGAAGTTTCTCCTTGCCTATCGCCCACAGCCGCGCAAGACCGTGCGGCTCGGCGATCAGGAAGAACACGATCAGGCTGCCGAAGATAATCAATTCCAGATGCGATGCCAGCGCCGTTGAAATCGGGATGCCGAACCAACCCGGGACCTGGTTAAGCAGGATCGGCAGGAGCACGATGAACGCCGCGCCGAAGTACGCGCCGAGCAGCGAACCCATGCCGCCGATGATGATCATGAACAGCAGGTTCAGGGAAAGGTTGATATTGAACGCCAGCGGCTCCCATGCGCCAAGGTGGACAAACCCCCACAGGGCGCCGGCGATTCCGGCGTAAAACGAGCTGACCGCAAACGCGCTGAGCTTGGCATACAGCGGCCGGATACCGATGACCTCGGCGGCGACATCCATGTCGCGCATCGCCATCCAGCTGCGGCCGATATGCCCTCGCACCAGATTCTTCGCAGCCAGGGTCAGCACGACGGCAATCGTCAGGACGAACAGGTACTTGTCGAGCGCGGACTCGACCGCCCAGCCGAACATCTCGATCGGCGCAGTGGAAACGGAGCCCGACGACGAATAATTGGTGAACCACTTGACTCGCGCGAACATCCAGTCGACGAAGAACTGAGCGGCGAGAGTGGCAACGGCCAGATACAGACCCTTGATGCGCAGGCTCGGGATGCCGAACAGCACGCCGACGACCGCGGCGACCCCACCCGCCAGCACTAGCACGACGATGAAATTCAGCACCGGCGCGCGGATCACGATGTTGTATGCCGCGTAGGCGCCGACTGCCATGAAGGCGGCCGTTCCGAGCGAGATCTGGCCGCAGTAGCCGACCAGGATGTTCAGGCCGATCGCCGCGATAGCTAGGATTAGGAATGGAACGATCAGCGCGCGGAAGGTGTAGTCGCTCGCGATGAGCGGCAACCCGATGTAGGCGAACGCCAACAGCACCAGCATGAACCACCGGTCCTGGACGATCGGAAGGATCTGCTGATCCTCAACGTAGCTCGTCTTGAACTGGCCGTTTTCGCGGTAGAGCATGGTTCCTGTCGTCCTCGGCGCTACACGCGGTCGATGTGTTTCTCCCCGAAGAGTCCTTCGGGGCGTACCAGCAGGAATACCAGCGCCAGCACGTAGGCAAACCAGTTCTCGATGCCGCCGCCAGCAAGATCGAACTGTTGCACAACGATCGGGCCGAGGAACACTTCGGCGAATTTCTCGCCGACACCGATGATCAGCCCGCCGAGGATTGCGCCCGGCACCGACGTGAAGCCGCCGAGGATCACCACCGGCAGCGCCTTCAGCGCTATCAGCGACAGCGAGAACTGCACGCCAAGCTTCGAGCCCCACACCATGCCCGCCACCAGCGCGACAAATCCCGCGACCGACCAGACGATCACCCAGATGCGATTCAGCGGGATGCCGATCGACTGCGCGGCTTGATGGTCGTCCGCGACGGCACGTAGCGCACGGCCCGTGGCCGTCTTCTGGAAGAAGATGGCGAGGGCCAGCACTAGCAGCCCGGCCACCGCAGCTGCCACGAAGTCCTCGGTGTTGATCAGGATCCCGCCCTCGAATACCTGGTCGAGCACCATAACCGGCGCCTTTGGGAGCCCGGTTTCGATCCGGTAGATGTCGCTGCCCCAGAGCAGCTGTCCGAAGCCGTCGAGGAAATACGCGATGCCGAGCGTGGCCATCAGCAGCACGACCGCATCCTGGTTGACGAGGTGGCGCAGCACGAGCCGCTCAACCAGCCACGCGAAAACGGCCATGACCGCGATCGCCAGTACGAACGCGATGCCGAGCGGCATCACCTCGCTCATGCGGGCGAGCGCGAGTGCCGCAAATAGCACCATCGCGCCCTGCGCAAAGTTGAAGACGCCGGACGCCTTGAAGATCAGAACAAAGCCGAGAGCGACCAGCGAATAGAGCACACCCGACATCAGGCCGCCGAGCAGCACCTCGAAGTAGAAGCCGGGCGCACTCATGCCGAGCACCAGCGGCGCAATTGCGCCGATCACCACCGCGACTATCAGCGCGACGACCGGCCAGTTTCGTTGCAAGGTGGTTAGCGTCATGTCAGTGGGCCACTCCGAGGTAGGCGTCGATGACGCTTTGGCTGCTGCGAACCTCGTCCGGCGACCCGTCGCCGATTTTCTTGCCGTAATCGAGCACGACGACCCGGTCGGAGATGTCCATCACGACGCCCATGTCGTGCTCGATCAGCACGATCGTCGTGCCGAACTCCTCGTTGACGTCGAGCACGAAGCGACACATATCCTCTTTTTCCTCGAGGTTCATGCCGGCCATCGGCTCGTCGAGCAGCAGCAGCTTCGGTTCCATCGCCAGCGCGCGCCCGAGGTCGACCCGTTTCTGCAATCCGTACGGAAGCCGCCCGACCGGTGTCCTGCGATACGGCTGGATCTCGAGGAAGTCGATGATTTGCTCGACGAACTCGCGATGACGCAGTTCCTCCCGCCGCGCAAACCCCAGATGTACCGCCTGTGCAAGCAGGCCCGTCCGCATCCGCAGGTTGCGGCCGGTCATGATGTTGTCCAGAACGCTCATGCCCTTGAACAGCGCAAGGCTCTGAAATGTGCGGGCGATCCCGTTGGCCGCAGCATCGTGCGGATCCATGTTCTCGCGCACCTTGCCGCCAAACTTGATGCGGCCCTGCTGCGGCGTGTAGACGCCGTTGATCACGTTCAGCATCGAGCTCTTGCC
>DAINBQ010000152.1:0-7736 GCA_036732825.1 Burkholderiaceae bacterium
CCTCGAGCATCAGCGTCTGTTCGCGCGCATTGCGCGCAATGACGTCGGCCACATGTTTGGTGCGTGCCGGTTCGACCGATCCCTGTTGCAGCAGATGGCCCCAGCCAGTGATCGTGTTCAGCGGCGTCCGGAAGTTGTGATTGAACCGGCTCAGCAATGCGGCGAGCAACTGCAGCCGATCAGCGGGGCCGGCGGTGGCCAGCCAGCTCGCGCCAGCGCGGGCATCGATGTCGGCAGTTGCGCCAGCGTGCATGAGGTTGAGTCAATGGAGAGTCGGGAGCGTACGCGAAGTGCCGCGGCCGCAGCGCGCAGCTCCCGCAATCCGGTTGCTGTTTGCTGCTGCCGCGGCATCGCCGTCAGCGCACCGCGCGGCGACGGAACAGGTTGACGATCGCAAGCAGGATCACCGCTCCGATCAGAGAAACGACAAGGGCGCCCAGGCTGAAAGCGTCCTGGTTGATTGTCGGAATGCCGAGCAGAGGCGAGATGAGCCATCCTGCCAGTGCCGCGCCGACGATACCGACAACGATATTGAGAAATGCGCCCTGCTGCGCGTCTGTCTTCATGATGAGACTCGCGATCCAGCCGATGACGCCGCCTACGATGAGCCAGATGATGAAATTGATCATGATTACCTCGTCTGAAGGTTGAACGGTGATGCTGGACGCGAGCGAACCATTCCGTTCGGCCCGCGGCGAACTCCTTCAGCAAGCCCCGTGCCACAGCGTGCCTTCTTGTCCACTGCAACCCTGATGTCTTCTCTGGCATGGACATTGCATCCATTCCGGAGGCGGAAGCGTGGCTTACAAGTACACCTCAGGGAGACACGATGAAGAGCAAACGAAACGGAAGGAAAAACGGTGCGGAGTTCATGCTCGCGCAACTGGGCAAAGGCTGCTGGGTCGTCGGCTATCAGGGCAAGTTCATCGCCGGTGCGGTTCTCAGTTCGTTGCCGGCGGCGGCTGCTTATGCAGCCGATCTGGCGCACGCCATTGGCCGTCACAATTTCCTCCTGACGGTGGTCGAAGCGGGTCGCCACGCGGTTTGAGCCGGACGGCGGAATTGCGGAAAATGTTGCCGTTGTCGGCCGGCCGATGCCGGCCGCGCGAGCCGCGCCGCAATGATCCGAACCTACGATCTGCAGAGGTTTGTCGACGCGCAGGACCCCATTTACCGCCAGGTCTGCGCTGAGCTGGCGGCGGGTGCGAAGACCAGCCACTGGATGTGGTTCGTGTTCCCTCAGCTGAGAGGACTCGGTCGCAGCGCGAACGCGGAACACTTCGGAATTGCTTCCAAGGACGAAGCACGCGCGTACCTTCAGCATCCGGTGCTGGGACCGCGACTGAGCGAGTGCACGCGCATCGTGCTCGAAGTCGAAGGCAGGACTGCTGCGCAGATCTTCGGTTCTCCGGACGACATGAAATTCCGTTCGTCGATGACGCTGTTCGCGGCGGTGGCGGACGACCCGCTGTTCAGGCGCGCGATCGAGAAATACTTCGACGGAGACGATCAAGCGACGATCGCAATGTTGCAGCGGCCGCGCTAGCGGGGTATTACGCGGGTCGAACCGCCTCGCACACGATGAATGCGCCATCCGCCCTGGAACTTCACGAGCAGCTGATCGCGGGCCTGTTGCATCCGGAGGCTTATCCGGAGCCGGTCGAACGCGTCGATCGTCTCGACACGCATATCTCCACCGTGCTGCTGGCCGGAACGCACGCGTACAAGATCAAGAAGCCCGTCAACCTGGGGTTTCTCGACTTCACGACCCGCGAGCTGCGACTGCATTACTGCGCAGAAGAGCTTCGGATCAACCGGCGCACTGCGCCGCAGATCTATCTCGATGTCGTCCCGATCGTCGGCTCGCGCACTGCTCCGCGCATCGGCGCGGGCGGCGCAACGCAACCGGACGCGCTCGAACATGCGGTGCGCATGCGCCGCTTCGACAATGCGTTGATCCTCGACCGCCTCGCGCAGGGCCACCGGCTGACCGCCGCGCATATCGATCGTCTGGCCGCGGCAGTGGCGGACTTTCATCGCAAGGCTGAGCGGGCTCCCGCGAACTTCGGAACGCCTGAGGCCGTCGCGCGCTGGGCGGCCGAGAACTTCACGGCGATGCGCGGACGCGTTCATTCGGCGGCCGACCGGGCCCGCATCGACACGCTGGCGGAGTGGTCCGCTGCCGAGCAGCGTGCGCAGGCCGCGCGCATCGCCGCCCGCATCGACGGCGGCTTCGTGCGCGAGTGCCACGGCGACCTCCACCTGGGCAACATCGTGCTGCTCGATGGCGAGCCGGTGCCGTTCGACGCGATCGAGTTCAATGCTGAACTGCGGCTGATCGACGTCGTGAGCGACATCGCATTCACCTTCATGGACCTGCTCGATCACGGCGTGCCGCATCTTGCATGGCGCTTCGTCAGCGCCTATCTCGAGCGCACCGGCGATTACGAGGGGCTGGCGCTGCTGCGCTTTTACTCCGTGTACCGGGCGCTGGTGCGCGCCAAGGTCGCGCTGATTCACATCCAGCAACCGCAATTGCCGCAGCAGGTGCGGCTGCGCGAGCACACGTCGTTCGAGCACTATCTGGCGCTCGCCGAGCGCCTGCGCCAGCCGGGCGAGCCGCTCCTGATCGTGATGACCGGCCTCTCGGGCGCGGGCAAGTCGACTGTCGCGCAGGCGCTGGCGGAACACATCGGTGGCGTCCGCATCCGATCCGACGTCGAGCGCAAACGGCTGTACGGCCTCGCGCCGGAGGCAAGGTCCGACGGCAGCATTTATACGGCGGAAGCAACGACACACACCTACGCCCGAATGGCCGAAGCCGCGCGCGCAGTGACAACGGCCGGGGTCCCGGCGATCGTGGATGCCGCGTTCCTGAGGCGCGCGGAGCGGCAGCAATTTCGCGCGCTGGCCGGAGCACTCGGAGTGCGCCATGCGCTCGTGGTCTGCGAAGCGCCGCTTGACGTGCTCCGCACGCGGGTCGCCGCCCGCGCCGCGCTGGGCGCGGACCCTTCGGAGGCCGGCGTCGACGTGCTGCAGCGTCAGATCGACTGGCGCGAACCGCTCGGTGCGGAAGAGCTCAGCGATGCGACCGTGATCGATACGACGACGGCAGAGCGCCAACAGGAGGGTTGCGAGGCGCTGGCGGCCCACCTGCTCGGGCACTGCCGTTCCTGAGCCGAACAGACCGTCTCCGGGACCCTGGGCAGAGTCGGCAGAGTCCCCGCGCCTGTTGAGCGGGCTCAATCCGCAGTGCGCAGCGCAGACGATGATGAAAAAGGGATTTATTTAATGTCGATTCGCTCCGCAGCCGCGCGCAGTGACAAGCCGGCCGCCGCGAACGGAAAGGGGTTCCATGGAAACGAACTGGATCGTCCTGGCCAATGCAGCCCGCGCCCGCATCCTCGGGCGCGACCCGATCGACGGCGCGCTCGCCGAGCTTGCCGATTTCATCCATCCGCAGAGCCGGCAGAAGGCGAGCGAGCTGGCGTCGGACCGACCCGGGCATGCGCAGAAGGCGCACGGAGACCCCGGGAAGGTGAGCACCGGGTTCGAACCGCGCACTGAGCTGCGCCGCAAGGAACACGAGGAGTTTGCCCGGCAGGTGGCGCAGCACCTCGACGACGCGGTGGCGCAACGGCGCTGTACTTCACTGGTGTTGATCGCGTCGAATCCGTTTCTCGGTGAGCTCAAGTCCCATCTTGGCAGCGGCGCTCAAAAGGCGATCGTGCTCGCGGCACCGATCGATCTGACGAGCCTTGCAGCGCCCGAGCTGACGCGCCGGGTGAGCGAGGTCATCGCGAAACGGGCCTGAGCGGGTTCGTTGGGGTGATGGCTGAACCCGCCAGCGCCGCGCGGGCGACCGAGAACATCGATGTGGCCGAGATGCTGCGCGAGATGGGAGCACTGCTGGACGCGCAGGGAGGCAACCCATATCGCGCGGCGGCCTACCGTCGGGCTGCGGACACGGTCGCGGGCCTTGCCGGCAACGACGTACGGGCGATCTTCGAGCGCGAAGGCGCCGCGGGCCTCGACGCCCTGCCCGGAATCGGACCGGGAATCGCGGCTGCGATCGGGGAAATGTTGACGCGCGGCCGCTGGGCCCAGCTCGACCGTCTGCGCGGCGATGTCGATGCGGATGCCGTGTTCCGCACGATTCCCGGTGTCGGACCGGAGCTTGCGCGGCGCCTGCACGAATCGCTCGGGGTCGACTCGCTGGAGGCGCTGGAACTCGCGGCACACGACGGTCGCCTTGAGCGCGTGCCGCGCGTCGGTGCGCGCCGGGCGGCTGGGATTCGCGCCGCGTTGACGCAGATGCTCGACCGCAGCCGCGCGCTGCGACGTCCGCGCATGCCGGTCAACCTGTCTGCAGAGCAGCCGTCGGTCGAGTCCCTGCTCGACGTCGATCGCGAATATCGCGCCGCTGCCGATACTCTGCCGAAGATCGCGCCGCGCCGCTTCAACCCCAAGGGCGAAGCGTGGCTGCCGGTGCTGCACACGCGACGCGGCGACTGGCATTTCACCGTGCTTTTCTCGAACACGGCGCGCGCGCATGAACTCGGCCGCGTCCACGACTGGGTCGTCGTGTATGCGGAGGACAAGGACCACGCCGAGCGCCAGTACACGGTCGTCACTGCGACGACCGGGCCGCTGGCCGGAAGGCGGGTCGTGCGCGGCCGCGAGGCCGAATGCCGGGCGTGGCATGAGCGTCAGTGAAGGAACGGTTCGGGCAATGCCACGTTGGTAGCGCCAAGATGCCCTGGAACGAGGATGACTATCCGGTTTCGATGCGTCATCTGAGCGCAGTGACGCGCGCGAAGGCCATCGAAATCGCGAACGCGCTGCTCGCGGAAGGAATGGACGAGGGGCGCGCGATCCGCATCGCGATTGCGCGCGCGGAGCAGTGGTCGGAACGACGCGGCCTGCCGGTGCGCGACGAGGACTGAAGCGGGCATCCGCCGACCTCCACTTCCCATTTCACCGGGTCTAGACTGCATCAGCTCTGGCGGCTCGTGCAGGAGAGTCAATGTCTTACAAGCTGACCCTCGACCAGAAGGCCACCTATCTGCATGCCGTTGTCACCGGGCAGAACAGCAGGACCAACGTCATGCTCTATCTCGAAGAGGTGCACGCCGAGTGCGTTGCGCGCAGCTGCTTTCGGGTTCTGATCGAAGAGCGGCTCGAAGGGCCCCGACTCGAAGCGATGGATGTCTTCGAAATTGCAGCGAATGGGAGCCGCGGCATTTCCGGAGTGTTCCGGGCGATCGCCTATGTCGACGTCAACGCCAGCGGCGAAATGATGAAGTTCGCCGAGACCGTGGCCGTCAACCGCGGCATTCCGGTCAGGCTGTTTGCGTCGATCGCCGACGCCGAGAAGTGGCTCATCGCCCACTCGGCTTAGGGTCTTCTCTCATTTGGCCGGCAGGCCGGGCTCAAGCCACTAGAATGCGAGCCTTGTCTGCGTGTTCGACCTTTTGGGGAGTTCGCATGAACAGCCTGCAAACCACGTCCGGCCAGCTCGGTTCCGTAGCCTTGGCCGAACAGCGCAACCGGGTGCTGCGCAACACCTACTGGTTGCTCGCGCTGTCGATGATTCCCACGGTGCTGGGTGCATGGATCGGCGTGTCGACCGGCATTGCGCGCGCGTTGTCGCCGGGAATCAGCCTGATTGTCTTTCTCGCCGGCGCGTTCGGATTCATCTTTGCGATCGAGCGCCTGAAGAACTCGGCGGCGGGCGTACCGGTGCTGCTCGCCTTCACGTTCTTCATGGGTCTGATGCTGTCGCGGCTGGTCGGCGCGGTGCTCGGACTCGCGAATGGTGGCGACCTAGTGATGATGGCCTTCGCCGGTACCGGCGTAGTCTTTGTTGGCATGGCGGCGCTTTCCAGCGTCATCAAGCGCGATCTGTCGGCGCTGGGCAAGTGGCTGTTCGTCGGCGCAGTCATGTTGCTGGTGGCGATGATCGCCAACTTCTTCATCCAGTCCGGACCGCTGATGGTCACGCTGGCGGTGCTGGCCGTCGGCATCTTCTCCGCCTTCATCCTGTATGACCTGAAGCGTGTGCGCGACGGCGCGGAGACCAACTACATCACGGCCACACTGGGCGTCTATCTGAGCGTCTACAACGTCTTCCAGAGCCTGCTGGCGCTGCTCGGCATCTTCGGCGGCGACGACTGATCCGTCGCTTCGGCGCGGCCTCCGCGCATGAACTTTAGGGCCGCATTTGCGGGAGCATGGATGAGCGCAGGCACGATGCGCGGCCCCTTGCTTTTCGGTATTTTTCCCTAGTGGCGGATCGCCGGTGATGGCGTCGCCTGCAGACGAGGTCGACCCCGAAGCGGTCGTCTCGACCGCTTTCAATTTCCCGGAGAAATGAACCTATGCGCAACACGATGTTCGTTCGCCTGATGTCTTCGATGGTCATCGTCGCCCTGCTCAACCTGGGCTTCGTCCAGTCTGCAATCGCCGCCGGCATCGATACGGCGACGGTCGCCCGCCTCGAGGACAGGACAGAAGCCCTCGCGCGGATCGACGCGCAGCTCAGCCGCGCAGATGTTCGCGACGCGCTGATCGGCCTCGGTGTGGATCCGGCGCAGGCGAAGTTCCGTGTCGGTGCGCTGACCGACGCCGAGGTCACGCTGCTCGATCGCGAGCTGGCGCAGCTGCCCGCGGCGGGAGACGCCGGCTGGATCCTGCTGGTGGTCCTGCTCGGTCTGCTGGTCTGGATGTTCGCAACCGGCAAGCTGAAGCTCAACTGACGCGCCACATGCTCCAGCGAGCGGCGACAGTTGCCGCCGCTCTGCTGCTCGCCGCGGGCTGCGCGTCGCGCGAACCTGTGCTCGCGCCGCGCGTCGCTGCCAGCGCAATCCCGGCGCAGGTCGAACTCACCGCCATTCCTTTCTTTCCGCAGGACGAATTCCAGTGCGGGCCGGCGGCGCTCGCGACCGTGCTCGTCCATTCCGGTGTGGCGACGACTCCGGAGTCGCTGGCGCCGCGGATGTATCTTCCGGCGCGCCGGGGCAGCCTGCAGGTCGAGCTCATTGCTGCCGCGCGCTCGCAACAGCGAATTCCGTATGTTCTTCCGCCCACGCTGCAGGCGCTGCTGGATGAGCTGAACGCGGGACGGCCGGTCGTCGTGTTGCAGAACCTCGGGCTGGAATCGGTGCCGATCTGGCACTTCGCGGTCGTCGTCGGCTATTCGGCGTCCGACGAGACCTTCGTGCTGCGATCCGGGATCGAGCGGCGCAAGCTGGAGCGCGCGCCGGATTTCGGCCGGCGCTGGGTGCTCGGCAAGCAATGGGCGATGGTCGTGCTGAAGCCAGGCGAGTTGCCGTCCGACGGCGACGCCGCGCGCTATCTGAAGAGCGTGACTGATGTCGAAGCGGTGAAGGGGGCCGCCGGCCTGGCGCCCGCCTACCGCGCGGCCCTGGCAAAGTGGCCGGACAACCGGGTGGCCCGTTTCGGACTGGCGAACGCACTGGACGCCGAAGGACAGGTCGCGGCCGCCCAGCGTGAATACCGTGAACTGCTCGCGCTGAATCCGGACGATCTCGCGCCACTCAACAACCTGGCCGATCTGCTGCGACGATCGGGTTGCCGCACGCAGGCTCTGGCGACGATCGACCGCGCGCTCGCGGTCGCCGCGACCTCCGATCCGCTGCGCCCCGCGCTCGAACAGACGCGCAGCGAAATCGTGGCGATGCCCGCGGGCGATGGTCCGGGGTGCGGCGGCTGAC
>DAINBQ010000153.1:0-2638 GCA_036732825.1 Burkholderiaceae bacterium
GGAGATGCGCTGGTCGAGCGCAACCCGCGCGATGCGTCGCGCCGCGCTGCGGTGCTGCGCGATGTCGGCCGCTTCTCGGAGGCGCTGGCGCTGCTGCGCGCAGCGCATGCGGACCTTCTGCGCGGCGGCAGTCCGTATTGGCTGGCGTATTGCGCCGATCAGCTGGCGCTCCTGTACGCGCTCGTCGGCCAGCCTGGTCGTGCCCGCGAACTGCTGGCCGCATCGCCGCCGCAATCGCCACCCGAGGCGTATGTCTCCCGCTGGCTTGCGCAGTCACGCGTCGCTCGCGCTGGCAACTGGGATGTGCCGCGCTGGGACGATTCGATTGATGCCGCCGTCAAGGACCTCGCGTGTCCAGCTCGCTGGCGCCTACTCGCCCTGCTCGAACGCACCTATCAGGGGGAGACGGCCGATGCGCTGTCCTGGTGCCGGCAAGTGGAAGCCGAGGCGCGCGAGCGCGAACTGGACGGTATTCGACTTCACGCGCTGGCGCGCGCCGCGGCGATTGCCGCGGACTCCGGCAAGCGCGCGGCGGCCGGAGACTGGTCGCGCCGTGCGGAATCGCTGGTGAACCGGTGTTCTCCGACTGGAATGACGGCCGCCGAGTTCTTCTGGTGTACGCACCGGGGTCTCGATCTGGCCGGGGAGTCGGACGAGGCATTGCTGGCGCTGAAGCGAGCGGTCGAGTGGATCGAGCAGTCCGCGCTGCCCAACGTGCCCGACGAGTTCTGCGACAGCTTTCTGAACCGCAACCCCGTCAATCGAGCCGTGATCACCTTGGCTAGCCGGCGGCATCGCTGACCCGAGGACCTCTGCCGTCGCCGCCGCCGGCGCAGAGCCGCGAGGCGCGGCCGCGCGCCTCGCATCGGATGCTCCGCAACGCGACCCGGTAACACCCCAGTAACGCCCGCGCACTTAGCTTGTCGCCATTCCGCTCGGTTGGAGCGGACGACAAGAGGGGGAGGGCGCGATGAAAGCTCACAGCAGATCGGCCGCCTGTGCGATCGCCTGCATTCTCGTGCTGGCCGCGAGCGGTTGCGACAAGGCGGGCACGTCCGGGACCGAAGTCAGTACGGCGCCCTCGCGCGCCGGCGAGGTCTGGGAGATCGACCGCGTCGCGGACCGTGCCGCCGCTCCGGCCGCGGTCGCCGCTTATGTGAACGGCCTGCACGTGATGGTCCTCGATGGCGACGACGCATACGCGGGGATGACACGGCTACGCGCGACCGCGGGCGGCAACGGTGCGCGCGTGCTGAAGCTCGCGAGCGGCGGCGAGGTGCAGCTTGCGTCGGCGGGTGATGCGATCGAACTACGTTTTTCCGGCGGCGAATCGATCCCGCTGCGCAAGCAGCAGCGGACCGAGCGCAAGTAAAGGAGGACATCCGATGAAACCGAATCTCTCCTCTGCCGCGCACCCGACCTGCCTGGCGCGCTGGCTGATCGTCTCGCTGGCGTTCGCCGTGCTGGCCCTTGCGCAGTCGACTGCGCGGGCGCAGTCAGACGGATTCGATCCCGAGGAGGCCGCGCTCGTCTATCACAAGCTGACTTCCGAGCCGCTCGACCTCAACGCGATCGCACAACGCAGCAACGCGGTGCGGCGCGCGTCGAACTTCGACCGGCCCGATGCGATCAAGGCCGAAACAGCGCGTCTGCAGGAGGCGCTCGATGGGGCGGACCCGGCGCGCGAGTTCACGATCCGCGTCAACGGCGGCATCTCGCAGTACGACCATGACCGCGGCGAGTTCAGCATCACGCTGTTCTCTCCCGGCTACTTCATACCGGTGCAGGCGTTCGGCCAGCAGTACCAGATCGCGTTCGCCAATGCCGAAAGCGCGCGCCCGATCGCGATGCCAAAGGAAACCGCACGGGAGTTCGACACGCAGCTGAACCGCATCGGTCGCAGCGTGGTCAACGAGGTCCACTTCCGGATCATCGGCAAGGGTGACCCGTCGGGAGCGGTGACCGGTGCGCGCGTGATGCGGGCCGAGTTGCTGGGCGCGCGCCTGCTCGACCGGCAGGGCCGCGTCGTGTTCACGCCCACCGTGCAGCCGGTGGCGGTCGCGGCAGGACCCGGGGCGCCTGTAGCCGCCGGCGGCGCCGCGGCGGCCGCACCGCCGTTCGATCTCGCCGGCGCCGACGTCGCAGGCTTCCGGATCGGCGTGAAGGCGAAGGACCTCGAGTCGACGCTGCAGCGCCTGTTCGGCAACGTGTCGCGGGGCCAGGCCGGCAAGAACGCGGATCAGCGCTTCGGCGGCACGCTCGTGGTCAACGATCAAACCTGCGCCAATTACCCCGGACGCCGCGGCACCGTCGCACCGGGCATGGTCTGCGTGACGGCGTTCTTCGACACCGACGAGGTCGTGCGGTCGATCAGGGTCGAGCGCGTGTTTCCCTACGTCGAAGGCGAAGTCTTCCGCAAGACGCTGGTCGGCCGCTATGGCGCCGTGGCCAACGCGCGCAACCTCGGTTCGAGCTACTCGCTCGGCTGGGGGCCAGAGATCGATCGCGCGCTGCTCTATGACAAGTCGGGGCCGCCGCACGCGCTGACCGCGCATTACGTCGACAACCGCGACTACATCGCGCGCAGCGGCAACGCGCTGCCGCAGATCCGCATCGTGCTGCACCTGGTCGATGCGGA
>DAINBQ010000153.1:2738-7684 GCA_036732825.1 Burkholderiaceae bacterium
ATGAGTGCCGTATCCAATCAAGTCCGCGACGCCGGCGCGATCCTGCCGGCGGTCGATGCCATCGCCAACGGCCGTGCACTGGCGATTGAACTGGCCGCGATGGGCGCCGGGGTCGCGATCTTCGGGGCGTTCATCGCGACTGGGATCAGCGGCTCGTTCGGATTGATCGCCGTCGGCTATCTGCTGTTCCTGCTGTGCGCAGGTGCCGGGTTCAATGGCGCCGGCGTCGTGCTGATGGACGAATCGGTGGGCGCGCCGCGGCGCGGATTCGTCGACGCCCTGCTGGCCGGGCTGTTCGCGTTCGGCAAGGGCATCGTCGTGTTCCTCGTCGCCGGCCTCGGGCTGCTGGTCGCGCTGCTCGTCGTCGCGCTGCTGCTCTGGATCTGCAAGATCCCGGGCGTCGGGCCGGTCCTGTACTTCATCGTGTTCCCCTTGTGTGCGGTCCTGCTGGGAATTCTCTTCGTCTCTTTCGCCTTCATCCTGGCGCCGATCGCGGGCTCTGCGATCTGGTCAGGGGAATCGATCGGCGCGGCGCTGGCGAGGGTGGTGATGGTCGTGCGCAAGCGGCTGCTCGGCGTGCTCGTCCGCGGCTGCGTGCTGTTCGTGCTGCTGATGGTCGCTGGAAGCGTCTTGTGGATGATCGCGTTCTCGGGGACGCTGGCGACCGCTTCGATGTCGCTCGCGATCGTCGGGGTGAATTTCGATCTGTCGAGCCTCTCGAACATGCTCGGGGGCTATGGCGGCTACGGGGGATTCGGGGGCCCGCGTTACGGGTACCGCGGTGGTGGCGGCGGCGGTGGCGGCTACGGCGTCGCGATGATGATCGGGCTGGCACTGATCTTCGTCACCGTCGGCACGCTGCTCAGCCTGGTGCTGAAGAAGGGCTGGTGCCTGATTTACCTGCAGGTCGCGCGCGACCTCGACGTGAGCAAGGTCGAGGCGGAGATGCAGGTTCGTCTTGCCCAGGTGCGGGCTCAGGCACAGGCTGCGCGGGAACGGGTGCAGCAGCAGAACCTGACGTCGCGGCAAGTGGCCGGCGGCCAGGCTCCGCAGGACCCGAACGCGCCGGGCGGTGGAATGTTCTAGTGAAACGCGCTCGCGATGCCAGGCGGCCGCAGCGGCCAATTCGACACATCCACACTGGAGGAGCTATGGACACCACCCGCAACACGCTCTTCGTGGTGGCGGCACTCGCCGTCGCGACTGCATCATTGGCGGCCGACCGCCAGATCGGCGTCGATCCGATGCTGTCGGTGCACTGGAGCACGCTGACCGGTGGCCCGACGACGCCCGCCGCCAAGATGGGCAACCACATGATGGTCGGCTTCTGGCAGCGCAGTTCTGGCGCCAAGATCGGGGTCGGGTCGATCAATACCGGCGTGGTCGAATTCCAGTTGCCGGAGAATCCGCCGCAACGCATCCGCTCCGCCACGCTGCAGTTCAGGGCGCGTGCCAGCCAGTGTGCGGGCGCGGAGCCGGTGGTGTTCGAGGTCTTTGGTTACGCCGGCAATGGCAGGCCCGACCCTGCGGACGCGCTGTCGGGCGTACGGCTTGCGCAGATCACGGCCAACTGCCCCGACAACCCGGCCTTCACGCAGGTGATCGATGTGTCCAACCTGGTGCGGCAACTGAGCGTGCCGTCCGGCCTGCGCTTCGCCGGATTCAACGTGCGCAAGATGAACCACCGCGCGGGGCCGAGTTACTTCGGATTCAGCGCGGCCAAGCTGACGATTACGGTGGCGAGCGAGGACCTGGCCATCGCGCCGAGCGCGACGTTCGGCGGGGGGGCTGCCGGGGCCCCCGGAGGTGCCGCCGCACCGGGTGGCAACACCCAACTCGATGCGAACAAGGTGATCGCCGGTCTCGCGGGCGCAGCCGCGACGCTGCTGCGGGGCGGCGGGCAGCAGCCGGCGCGCGAACAGGCCCGGAACGAGGCCGCCGGGGCGATCTCGAATCCCACTTCCCCGGTGCCGGGCTCAACGCCCGACCACGGGGCCGCACCGGCTCCTGCGTCGGAAGGCGCGCCCCTCGAGGTCGCCGCGTCCGCTCCGATGGCTGCCGCGTCCGCTCCGACGGCCGCGATCGCCGCTCCTGCGGCCGCCGCGTTGTCCGCCATCAACGTCGACATCGTCGGTATCCGGCTGGGCATGTCGCACGATGAAGTCAAACGCGCACTGCAGGCCCACTCGCCGGGGATGCGCGTTGATGAAACGCGCGGCATCGTCAACAACGTCGCGGCGACCGACTACCTCTCGTGGGTCATCGCTCGCGGCAACCAGCGCGGCTCGGACGGCTCGGGTGACGCGATCGGCGTGCACTTCCCGCCTCCGCCCAACGCCCATCGCGCAATCTTCGTCGAGCGCTTCACCGGTTTTCCCGCCAACCAGTATCCGCTGTTCGAGACATTGAAGCAGGCGCTCGTGAAGAAGTACGGCCCGCCGAGCTTCGCCCGTGAAGGCGTCATGCTGTGGACCTTCAATGCGACCGGGGTGCAGATCGTCGACAACAACGTGAACGCGCGCTGTGCCAAGTTCCCGCCGACGGATCCCCCGGCGCGTGGCCAGAACGTGCTCTTCAACGGCTACAAGACGGCCGGCTGCGGAACGACGGTCTTCGCGCGCTACGAGCGCAACCGCGGTCCGTCGAACAGCGACACGGTGCGCTGGATGAGCGTGTCGCTGGTCGACGACTCGCAATTTGAAGACATGCGGCAGGCCGCCGCTCGCTTTGCCACGCAGGCGACGCGGGAGTCGGCCAGCCGGGTCGCCGCACCCAAACTTTGAGGAGAAACTCCATGCCCTCCGTCAGCCAGCAGCTCGCGTGCGGCCGAATCGCAGTCGCCATCGTCATTGCGCTCGTGGCCGCCTGTGACAGCGGACCCAGCGACTCCGAGTTCGTGACCGCCTGCATCGCCGAAGGCGAACGGGGTGCCAACAAGATGATGCGGCGGGAAATGGGCGTCAAGGACGAGGATTTCTGCAAGTGCGGCGCCAGGGAAGCCCGATCCGCCCTTTCGCCGCAGGCCAGGCAAGCCATGATTCTCGGGATGCTGGGCAAGAAGGCGGAAGCCCACGCGATCGGAGAAAAGATGAGCGCGCAGGAGCAGGACGCCTTCATGAAGGGCACGATGACGATCTTCAGCGCGTGCGCCGCGAAGGCTCGCTAGGAACCGACAGGAGAAGTCATGAACCGTTTGATTCAAGGCGCAATGCTGATGGTCGCCGTTACCAGCGCGTCGGCCTGGGCACAGAGCAAGAGCGATATACAGCGGATGCAGCCCTGGCTCGGCGTGCTGGCACCGGACTGTTCGAACTACCTGCTGCCTCAGCTCAAGAACCTTGGCGATTCGCTGGTCGTGCAGGACGGCGGCAAGGCGGTGCTGACCGGGCGCAACGTGAAGCCCGCGCCCAAGTACTTCGGCGCTACGCCTCCACCGGAATTCGAAACCGCATTTACGAGCGAGATCGCGGGCGGTGAAGCGCTGGTGTTCGTGTACTACCGTAATGCTTCGGGCCTGTTCGCCGCGGTCGAGGGCGGACCGAAGGTGATGGCCGCGCTGCCGGCAGCATTCAAGGGCAAGCGCGCACGGCACTGCGACCCGAACCGCAACGTCGCGCCGGGGACGGGCAGCCCGGACGCGCAGGCAAAAGCCGATCCGAACAAGTTCAAGGGATACGCGCTGGATGAGCTCAGTGCGTCGGGACTGCTGTACAACGCGAAGGCCAAGGCCACTTATCAAAAGGCGTTGGGCCCGCTCGCCAAGGAGCCGTGGCTTGCGAAGCTGGACGGCCCCAGTCCGCAGAACAAAAAGGTGAAGGTGGCCAACGCTGATTACTTTCTCCTGAGCGCCTGCAAGAACCATGACTGCGCCGATAACAACACGGTGCTGCTGTACTCGGGCGCGCAGGACGTGGTTTACGGCAAGGTCTATCAGAAAGGGCGATCGACCTTGATCGGCGCGCCGCCGCCCGCGGTGGCGAGCGAACTAGAAAAGCTATGGAAGAGCGAGTGGAGATCGCAGCCGAAATAGCGCCCACTGCGGAGATAGACACTCATCAGCATCGTCTGAACACCCGTCGGCTCGACGCTCATAGAAAGGAAAAGTGACATGAAAAAATTGTTGGTCACGAGTTTCCTGACCGTTACCGTTTCAAGCCCAGCCTATGCGCTACAGCACCAGATCACACCGCTGCAGCCGAGTGACCTGACATGCGACAACCTTAAGGGGACATGGCAGTACAACGCGAACTGGGCGCCTTTGTTCGATGCGACGAAGCCTCCGGATCCGCAGACGAAGAAACGGCCATTCCTCATCCATCCCCAGACGGGCAAGCCCTGGCCGACATACCAGGTGACTCTCAAGCTCGCGCCGGGCTCAGTGAAGGGCTCAGGGCCGTGCACGGTCCCCAACGGCGGCATGGTCAACTGCGGCGGTGCCACTAAATGCAGCATCCTCGTGACCTGTCCTGTCACCGCAAGTGGCGCTTACGTGGCCGTCCAGGGAACCGGCGTTGCCAACACCGCGGTGCGAACCGTGGCTGCACGCAAGCCCGCGAATTGCAAGTGAAGCTCCAAGTGAGGCGTAACGCGTTCGCTTTGATCGACGAGCCGGCGCAGGGTCGGGTCATCGAGCGCCCCGCCGTGGGCGCGCCAGCACTCACAGGGATGTCGATGACGGAGGGGGCACCATGACGATTGACGATGTTGGCCGTTGCCGCGCATCAATGATGCGGGCCGCGCTGTTCGGACTGTGTCTATGCGTGAGCTTGCCCGCGTTCGCCGCGACGCTTGGCGACATCGCGGCTGCGCTGGCGGCACCGGCGGGCGTGCCGCAGGCGACCAACGACTGGACGGCGTTCACCAAGCTGGCCGGCGCCAAGTGGCAGGGCAAGGCGCCCGCCAAGGGCGGCAACAAGTACTACTGGAACGGCAAGGTGCCGATCGAC
>DAINBQ010000154.1:0-7676 GCA_036732825.1 Burkholderiaceae bacterium
TCCGAATACTGGACCTACCTGCTGCCGAAGCGGGTCGGAGCTCGCGCGCAGTCGATCATCGAGGCAAGGCTGCCGGTGGGCACGGAAACGGCGCAGGAAATCGGTCTGATCGACGATCACTTCGGCACGACGCCGGCGGACTTCCTCGCAGGGGTCGTCGCACGTGCCGCCGAGATGGCGCTTTCACCGGCATTTGAATCCCGCCTGGAATCGAAGATCAGGCGGCGCCACAGCGACGAAGCGGCAAAACCGCTGGCCGCTTACCGCGCCGAGGAACTCGAGAAAATGCGCCTCAACTTCTTCGGCTTCGATCCGAGCTACCACGTCGCTCGGTCGAACTTCGTACGCAAGGTGCCGAAGTCGCGGACGCCGCTGTATCTGGCCCGCCACCGAGCGCTTCCGTCTCGGCGGACTACCCCTTTGGAAGCGCTCGAAACGTGACCACGAGTACATCGCGGCAGGCCGGGCGTTCAGCGTCGATCGCAGTGACCGGAGTCACGCCGTGCTTGACGCGCGCGTCGTCGACCAGCGCGGCGTCGCAGGGTTCGGCGAGCGTGAAACTGCCGAGCAGCCTGCCGTCGAGATCGTGCACGGTGGTCGTTCCGCGTTCGATGTTGGTCCGCCTGACCAGCAGCACCAGCACGTAATCCACGCCGTCGCGATGCACGCCTTCGGGCGTGGGAAGGCCCGGAGCATCCCGCCGCGCCTCGATGCGGAACTGATGGCATTCGATATGCCAGTCCGTATCCGGCCGCAATGCGCCGAACAGCCGGCATCCGAACGCGATCACATGCTGCATCGTCGGCCCCGCGATGATCTGTGGGCGGATCGGCTCGAACCAGCGCTCGATGCCGCCGACCAGCGGGTTGTAGTCGAGGCTCTGATAGTGCGGACGATGCAGCTCGACCCGCGGAGCCGTGTCGCCGGCCCGAGCCGACAGCGTCGCATGGCGCCGCCGCCGGTACCGGTGACCGTCCGGCAGATAAGTGTCGAGTTGCAGGTCGTCCCAGCTCGCAACGAAGGCTTCCCAGTCGGACAGCGCGCCGGCCGGGCCCAGGAGCGGACGCATCACAGGGGCCGGGACGAACGCGAACCCCGTGCGCGCGACGGTCTCTGCCAGCGCCGCGAGTGTTGCGCGATCGCGACCCTGTTCCGAATCCTTCGAGGTCATCATCTGGCAATCTTATAGTGCGCACAACGCCCACCGCTGGTGGCCTCACCCGAAGCGCCGGTGATCAGGGTCGCCGCGATGATCCCGCTGATCGCGCTGGTGATTGGCCTTACCTCCCAGCTGCATCCTGGCTGCGCAGGATGCAGTCACCGGCGCGCTGTAGACCGCTCATCGCAAGACGGCTTCCCGGCAACCATGCTTGTCGGCAGAATCCGGCGGTTCCTGTGACGGACGCCCGATGAGCACTTCGCTGAGACACCCTGCCGCGATTCCTCTGCCCGGCTCCGCAGCCGAGCGCCGTTTCTACACAGGGATGGCGCTGGCGATGCTGGTGACGGTCTTCGTCGGTTTCGCGCCGAGCTTCTTCCTGCGCCCGTTGTACCCGGGATGGCCGGCGCCGACCGAGTCGATCTTCTACGTGCACGGCACCGCGTTTGCAGCCTGGATTGCGTTGCTGATTACCCAGGCGTTGCTGATCCGCGCCGGGCGCACGGGCGTGCACCGCAAGGTGGGCGCGGTCGGCGCCGCGCTGGCGCTTGTGATGGTCGTGCTCGGAACAATCGCCGCACTCGTCGCCGCGCGTCGCGCGACCGGTTTCGTCGGTGTTCCCGTCCCGCCGCTGCAGTTCCTCGCGATTCCGCTGTTCGACATGGTGCTGTTTGCGTGCTTCGTGTCGCTGGGGATCGCGCAGCGGAGGGCTCCTCAGAACCACAAGCGGTGGATGCTGCTCGCGACGATAACGCTGCTTGCCGCGGCGATCGCCCGCTGGCCGGTTTTGAGCGAGTTTGGACCGCTGGCCTTCTTCGGGCTGACGGACATTTTCATCATCGCGCTGGTCGTGTGGGACCTGCACACGCGCAGGCGGCTGCATCCGGTGACCTTGTGGGGCGGGCTGGCGCTTGTCCTTTCGCAGCCGTTGCGGCTCATGATCTCCGCCACCGAGGGCTGGCAGGCGTTCGCGCGCTGGGCAATCGGGCTGCTCGGCTGAGCGCGGGCCGCGCGCGAACTCCCACGTTGCGATTTCCCGCGGCCGATGTTCGGCGAAGCAGCGCGTGAGCTCGGGCGCGTCCAGGCGCATTCCGGCGAGCCGGAAGTTCGCGCCGGATGCAGGCGGCGATCACATCGGCGATACTTTCCGCAGCGCCGATCATGACCATCGCCCTGACCAAGATTCAGCCACCCCGCCCGCGAGCGGGTCTGGTCGAGCGCGGCGCGCTGCAGGCGCGCCTGGCCGACGCGCTGCGGACTCGGAAGCTCGTATTGCTCTGCGCGCCGGCCGGCTACGGCAAGACGACGCTGCTTGCGCAGCAGGTTGCGCGAATGCCGGCCGGCAGCGCGGTCGCCTGGGTCTCGGCCGACTCCGGCGACGACCTGCAGCGCCTGCTCGAATGCATGCTGGCCGCGCTCGAGCCCTTCGATCCGCCGTGGCGCACCGCGCCGGAAGCGCTGCTGACGCAACTCGGTCAGCGTTCGGCCGGCGAGTTGCGCGCCGTCGCGGCCGAGATCATCAACACGCTCGATTCCTGCGAAGCGCCGCACGGCGTGATCGTCTTCGACGACGTGCACCGGATCGACGATCAGGAGTTCTTCCGCTTCCTCGACCTGCTGATCGAGCGCATGAGTCCGCGCTGGTGCTTCGCGCTGACATCGCGCAGTGAGCCGCCGCTCGCGCTCGGACGCCTTCGTGCGCACGACGACGTGGCCGAGTTCCGCCAGTTGCAGCTGCAGTTCGCACGCGACGAGGCGCAACAACTTGCACACGGCGCGGGAATCGACGCGCCGCTCGCGGACCGGCTGTTCAACCGCACGCACGGCTGGCCGGCAGCGCTGCGCATTGCGGTCGGCGCGGTGCAGGCGAGCACGGAACCCGAGTCCGCACGAGGCGAACGCGCGCTGCGCACGAGCGAGCGGCCGCTGTTCGAGTTCCTCGTCAGCGAGGTTCTGGAGCAGCTGCCGCCGGAGCTTGCCGACTTCCTGCTCGCGACGAGTGTCCTGCCGGAGCTCGGTCCAGCGCGGTGCTCGGCGCTGACGGGCGTCGCCCGACCGGCCGAGCACCTCGATGCGATCGAGAGGCTCGGCCTCTGCATCGACGTGATCGACACGCCGGAGCGCGCGCTGCGCCTGCACGACCTGCTGCGCGAGGTGCTGCAGCTGCGTCTGCAGCAGCGGGATCCTGCGCGCCTGGCGCTGCTGCGGCGGCGCGTGGCCGACACCGAGCCCGATCCGATCCGCCGGATCACGCTGCTGCTGGAAGCAGGCGATGTACCGGCGGCCGCGCAACTCGCCTTCGACCACCTGCCGCCGCTGATCGTCACTTCCGGCGCCGGCACGACGCTGCACATCGTCAGCCAGTTCCCGTCGCACATGCGCGATGCGCTGCCCGAACTGGCATTCGTGCGCGGGCTGGCGAGCTGGGGCCAGCACTGGGATTTCCCGGTGATGCTGCAGCTGATGCAACGCGCAGAGGATGAGTTCGCGGCGCGCGGCGATACGGAACGGGCGCAGCTGGCGTCGGCCTATGTCGCCATCGCGCTGATCGCGATCGGCCGCTGCGACGAAGGGGCCGCGGTGCTGGCACGGCTCCGCGGCCAGGCGCTGCCGGCGCGCACCGAGGCGATCGTGCTCACGGCGGAGGCCTGGTACGACATCGATGTGTGCCGCTACACGACGGTCGCGCCGCTGATGCGCCGGTTGCTCGACGTGCTGCAGCTCGCTGGGCGGCTCGACCTCTGGTACCAGACCACACCGCCGCTGCGCATGCCGGGACTGCCCGGTATCACGCCGGTGCTGGAGCGCCACGCCGAACTGATGCTTCGGGTCGCCGGCGATGCGCCGACGCCACTGCGCGCGATCGCCGTGCAGACGCAGGCGTGGTGCGCGCTGTGGCGTGGTCGTATCGACGAAGCCCGGCACCTGGTCGACAGCGCGCGCGACGACGCGCACTGGAGCGGCCAGACCCACGCGGTGCGCGCGCACCAGTTCGCCATCAACGCCGTCCTGGCGCTGGTTGCCGGCGACGTGCCGGCCGCCATTTCGGCCGCCGAGGGACGGCTGGCAGCGTTCTCGCCGACTGGCAGCCCCTGGCATCGCTACGTGCTCGCCGTCTTCCTCGCGCGCGTGGCGGCCACCGGTGGCGACCTCGCCGCGCTGCGCGCCGCACTCGCCCGCGTCGAGGCCGAGCGCGCCGCCGCCGGTCCGCTTGCCGACCCGGAGCGACGGGCGCGGCCGCGCGAGCTGCCGCTGCAGGCGCAGCTGGCGTGGCTGGAGGGTCGCCGGGACGACGCGATCGCGGACTGGCGGGCGTCGCTCGCGATGGAGGGTGCGATCCATGTGATGGGGTACGCCACCGAAGTGCGCGTTCGGCTGGCGAGCGCGCTGCTGGAACGGGGCGATGTTCAGGGCGCCGCCGATGCGCTGGCGCCGGTGTTCCCTGCTGCCCGCATCGACGGGCCCGGTGGCGCTCTGCTGGCTGGCGAAGCGCTGCGAGCCGTGTCCACCTTCGACTGGGGCCGCCTGTTGCGCGCCGACGAGGCGGCCGCACTCCGCAGCTGGTGGCAGATCGTCGCAGCGGAGCGGGCACGGCATGCGGGTACCGCAGCAGGAGCCAAACCGGCGGAAGGGGCGCCCGCGACAATGATCGATGCGCGCGCCGCCCTGGCCGCCACGCTGACCGCGCGCGAGATGGAGGTACTCGCGCGCATCGCCGCCGGCGACAGCAACAAGCTGATCGCGCGCGAGTTCGATCTCAGCCTGCACACCGTCAAGCGACACGTCGCCAACATCCTCGGCAAGCTCGGGGTCGACACCCGCGGTCAGGCGGCCTCCTGGCATCGCGCACAGACGCGCTGTTAGCCCGACAGATCACCTCGCGACCGGGCGCGATGGCTCCCGGAATGGCTCCTCGCGCAGTTCGCGATGGCTCCTCTGGCCGATGCGGGGCGGGGTCCGCATCCGGACACTGCAACTCCAGAACGGCGGATGTCCCGACCGCAGAACGGAGCCTTGCATGTCCCCCTTGATCACGATCCTCGGTGCCACCGGTGCGCAGGGCGGCGGTCTCGCCCGCGCGATCCTCGCCGATCCGCAGCGCAGATTCCGGGTCCGCGCGGTCACGCGCAAGCCAGAGTCGGCGCCCGCCCGTGCGTTGGTAGAAGCAGGGGCCGAGATCGTCGCTGCAGATTTCGACGATCCCGCGAGCATGCGCCGCGCGATGGAAGGCGCGCACGGCGCCTTCTGCGTCACCAACTTCTGGGAACACTTCTCGCCGGAGAAGGAGCTCGCGCAGGCGCAGACGATGGCCGCCGCCGCCGCGCATGCGCGCGTTGCCCATGTGATCTGGTCGACGCTCGAGGACACGCGCGACTACCTTGCGCCCGGCAGCCGCATGCCGGTGCTGATGGGCAAGTACAACGTCCCGCATTACGACGCGAAGGGCGAGGCGAACCGCGCTTTCTTCGCGCGCGGCGTGCCGACGACGCTGCTCTACACGTCGTTCTACTGGGACAACCTGATCCACTTCGGCATGCAGCCGCAGCGCGGCGCAGACGGGCGGCTGCAGTTCGTGCTACCGATGGGCGAAGCGCTGCTGCCGGGAATGGCCGCCGAAGACATCGGGCCCGCCGCGTTTTCGATCTTCGCGCGCGGCGCCGAACTGATCGGCAAATCGATCGGCATCGCCGGCGAGCACCTCAGCGGCGCGCAGATGGCCGAGCAGCTCACGCTCGCACTCGGCGAGCCGGTCGTGCATGCGGATCTGACGCCCCAGCAGTACGCGGCGCTCGGATTCCCGGGCGCCGATGACCTGGCCAACATGTTCCAGTTCAAGCGCGAGTTCGAGCACGACTACCGTGCGGCGCGTCCCCTCGCCTGCTCGCGCGAACTGCATCCGCGGATGCAGACCTTCGCGCAATGGCTCGCGCGCAACAGGACGCGGATCCCGGTGCAGCCGCGATCGATGGAGGCCGCGTGATGCGCCTGGTTTCGATGCTCGTCGTCGCTGTGGCATTGGCCGGGGCCGCGATCGCTGCGCCGCCCGTGCCGCCGCTGCCGCAGCGCCTGCACGACACAGGACTCTATGCGCCCGGCACCACGACCTTGCGCCCAGAGATCATGTCGTTCGCGCCGCAGTATCCGCTGTGGTCGGACGGCACGACCAAGCGCCGCTGGATCCAGTTGCCGGCCGGAACCGCGATCGACGCGACGCGGCCTGACGCCTGGGAGTTCCCGGCGGGAACGCGGCTGTGGAAGGAGTTCAGCTTCGGCCGCCGTGTGGAGACGCGCTACATCGAGCGCCTCGCAGACGGCTCCTGGCGCTTCGCGACCTACCTGTGGAATGCGGAAGGAACGGACGCGCAGCTCGTGCCGGAGGACGGAACGGTTGCGCCCGTGGCCGGCGCACCCGGCGGGCGCTATTCGGTTCCGTCACGCAACGACTGCCTCGCCTGCCATGAAGGGCCGGCCGTGCCGGTGCTCGGTTTCAGCGCGCTGCAGCTGTCGCCGGATCGCGACCCGCTGGCGCCGCACGCCGAACCCGCTCGCGCCGAGCACACCAACCTCAGGCGCCTGGTCGAAAGCGGCCTGTTGCGCAACCTGCCGCAGGCGATGCTCGAGTCGCCGCCGCGGATCGCCGCGTCGAGCCCGACCGCGCGCGCCGCACTCGGCTACCTGCACGGCAACTGCGGCCACTGCCACAACGAGGGCGGGGCACTGGCGGGCGTCGAGATGGTGCTCGCCCAGCAGGCCGATGCGCCGGCCGAGAGCGGCGCGAAGGTGCTTGCATCGCTGCTCGGTCATTCGAGCCGCTTCCGCCCGCACGGTGCAGAGAGCGCACGGCGCGTTGACGCGAGCGGAGGCACGAACGTGCTGACGCTGCGGATGAAGACATCCAACCGGCTCGCGCGCATGCCGCCGCTCGGCGTTCAAGTCGTCGACGACGCGGGCGTCGCCCTCGTCGAACGCTGGATCACCGAAATTACTGCCCCCTGATTCACTGCCCTCAAAGGAGAACTTCGATGAAACGCATTGCCTTCGAATACCTGGTGCTCGCCACTGCGGTGGCGTCCACGATTGCCGTTTCGCTGCCCGCCCGCGCGCAGTCCGCAAGTGCGGAACTGAAGGCCGAAACGACGGCCGAGAAGATCGCGCGCGGCAAGTACCTGGTGACGACGTCCGGCTGCCACGACTGCCACACGCCATGGGTGCTGGGACCCAAGGGACCCGAGCCCGACATGACGCGCGCGCTGTCCGGCCATCCGCAGGACATGGTGTTGCCGCCGCCGCCGAAGGTCGAAGCGCCGTGGGTCATGACCGCCGCCGCCACCAACACCGCGTGGGCCGGCCCGTGGGGCATCAGCTACACCGCAAACCTGACGCCCGATCCGGAAACCGGCCTCGGCAAGTGGACGCTGCGCAACTTCGTCGAGACGATCCGCACCGGCCGCCACATGGGCCGCGGTCGCGAGGTGCTGCCGCCGATGCCGGTCCAGGTGTATCGCAACTGGACCGA
>DAINBQ010000155.1:0-7645 GCA_036732825.1 Burkholderiaceae bacterium
TGGCTCGCGGTGCTGGTGCTCGGCGCCGGGCCGAGTCAGATGGCGCTGCTCGCGGTGGCCGATGTCGCGGCCGGCGCGCTGGCCGCGCTTTCGCTCGGCGTGCTCGTCGATCGCTGGCCGAAGCGGCGCGCGATGATCGCCTGTGATCTGCTGCGCGCGGCCGCGCTGCTCGCGATTCCGGTGCTCGGGATGGTGGGCGCGCTCTCGATCGGCTGGCTGATCGCGATCGTCGCGTTCAACGGCGCGCTTTCGGTCGCATTCGAACTCGCGCAATCGGCGTGGATCGCGCGGAGCACCGAGGCCGAACACCTGGCGCAGCGCAATTCGACACTGGCCGCGGGCGCCGCGCTCACCGAGGCGGCGTCGTTCAGCCTCACCGGCTGGATCTTCCAGAGGCTCGGCGGTTTCGTCGCGATCGTCGTCGATGCCTGCACCTACCTGGCTTCCGCGCTGCTGCTGATGTGGGTGGACGAACCGCCGCGCGCGCCCTCTTCCGACGATGCGGCCGGACCTTCCACCGTGCGCAGCGCGCTGCACGCGTTTGCGGCCGAAGTGCGCGACGGACTGCGCGCGCTGGCGGGCGACGCGGTGCTGCGCGCGCAGGCGATCGTCGTCGCGTTGACCGAGTTCGGCATGAGCTTTGCAGCGACGACCTACATGATCTATGTCGCGCGCGATGTCGGCTTCCCGACCGGCACGCTCGGATTGATCTTCGCGCTGGGCGGGATCGGTTCGCTCTTCGGCTCCTGGCTCGCCGCCCGGCTTGCGAAACGATTCGAGCCGCGCGCCCTGCTGGTGGGGGGCCTCGTCGTGTGGGCACTCGGCAGCGCCTGCGCGCCGCTCGCAGCAGCCGCAACCGCGCTCGGCATCGCATTGCTCGCCGCGCAGCAGATCGTCGGCGATGCCGGCGCGATGGTCTATCTGATCACCGACCGCACGCTGCGCCAGACGCGCGCGCCGGCCGAGTACCTCGCGCGCGTCGATGCCGGCATCCGCACGCTCGGTTACGGGGCAACGCTCGCCGGCGCGCTGATCAGCGGCACGCTGGCCGAGATCTTCGGCGCGCGCGCGCTGCTCTTCGCTTCCTCGGCGCTGATCGGCGTCGCGGCGCTCGCCGCTGCCGTGCTGTTGCGTGGGCGGTCCACCCTTGCCCGCAGCCAGGCCTGATGGTCAGTGCTGAATGTCCGCAGCGACGGCCAGGAAGCCGCCGGTCAGCCATTGCCGGGGAACGAGAGTTTCGACGCGCCGCGCCAGCCAGCCGCCATCGGGCAGGTGAATCGCGCTGCGCACTTCGACCTCCTTCACCGGTAGTCCTTCGAACAGCGAACGCACCTCGCGCGCCGTGTGCCAGTGCGCGCCGCGGTAACCGCCGGCGCCACCGCCTCGCCCCTTGCGCAGGTACAGCAGGCTGTCGCGGTTGAGCAGGCCCAGCACCAGGCGGTGCCGCGTCACGCGAATCATCTCTTGCAGCGCATTGCGCTGATCGGCGATGAAGCACAGCGCGGTGATGCACGTCGTTCGATCGAAGCTTCGGTCAGCAAACGGCAGGCGTTCCGCGCGACCGACGACGAAACTTTCACCCGCCTGCGCTTGCGCGCGCGCATACGCCAGCCAGGTCGGCTCGGGATCGATTCCGGTGACGTGGACTCCGGTTTCGCGCGCGAACCGGCGCGTGAAATGACCGGTGCCGCAGCCGACGTCGAGCAGAGTCTCGCCGGGCCGTGGCCGCAGCAGGCTGACGAGCAGCCGGAATTCGGTGTCGCTGATCCAGGCGCCGCGCGGCGTCCGATACCAGGCTTCGTAGCGCGCGGCCGCTTCGATCGACACTGTCCGTCCGCCCCGCCCGCGATCAGGACGCGCCGGGACTCGCCTGCGCGCGCGCCACCGCGTGCCGGCTGGACGCGAACCACAGCGCAAGCGCGATCGCGACCGCGAGCACCGCCAGCGCCACCAGGTTCAGTGCCTGCCAGCCGAAGCGGTCGTACATCCAGCCGGCCGACAGCGAAGTGGTGGCAACGATCGTGAACACGATGAACTCGTTGGCCGCCTGCACCTTCGATTGCTCTGCCGGGCGATAGGTGCGGGTGAGCAGCGCGGTGGCGCCGATGAACGAGAAGTTCCAGCCGACGCCGAGCAGGATCAGCGCCGACAGGAAGTGCAGGAACTGCACACCGGACACCGCAATGATCACGTGGCCGACCAGCAGCACGAAGCCGGCCCCCATCACCCGCACCGCGCCGAACCGCTGCAGCAGCGAACCGGTGAAGAACGATGGCGCGAACATTCCGAGCACATGCCACTGGATCACCCGCACCGCGTCGGACACCGGCAGGCCACATCCGAGCATCGCGAGCGGCGTCGCGGTCATCGCCAGCAGCATCACCGCGTAGCCGATGGTCGCGCCGGCCACCGCGACGACGAACGCCGGCTGGCTCGCGATCTCGCGCAGGCTCCGGCTGTCCCCCGCACTCGCCGCGCGCGGCAGCAGCCGATCGAGCCTGCTCACGACCAGCAGCGCGATGACGCCGAGGCCCGCCTGCGCCAGATAGGCCCCGACGAACATGTGCGGCGCAAAGAGATCGCGTGTCCACTGCACGAGTTGCGGGCCGAGCACCGCGGCGACGACACCGCCCGCGACGACCAGCGAGATCGCGCGACTGGCAAATGCGGGAGAGGCGACTTCCGCCGCCGCAAAGCGATAGTAGTTGGCGAATCCCTGGTAGCTGCCCATCAGTGCATGCGCGACCACGAACAGCACGAACGACTGCTGGTAGACCGCAAGCGCCGCCAGCAGGCCTCCGCTGATGCCCAGCGTCGCGCCCAACAGGAATCCGGCTCGTCGGCCCGCGCGCCGCATGAAGGCCGCGGCCGGCAGCGTCGTGGCCGCGGTACCGACCACCATCGCAGCGATCGGCAGGCTGGCCAGACCCTTGTCCGGGGCAAGCGCCGCGCCGATGATCGCGCCGACTGTCATCGCCAGCACGATCGCCGACAGCATCAGTGCCTGGCTGACCGACAGCACCAGAACGTTTCGCCGATCGGCAAGCATCGCGCAGTCAGGACCTGTGAGTCACGTGGATCGACCAACCCGCGCCGGCATCAGAACCGCGAGTACAGCCAGTACTTCTCGTAGAGTACCTTCGCGCCGTGCCAGAGCACGCTGGGCGGGCGCAACTTCACTGCGGGCAGCGGCTCGGCGTAGAAGTTGCCGACACCCATGCCGGCGCGTCCGTCGCCCGTCTCGACGAAACATGCGCCATTGCCGTCGAAGCGCTGCGGTGTGCCGCGTCCGGTCCAGGCCGCGGCGATGTTGTGCGCGACGATTTCTGCCTCGGCGTGCGCAAAGACACCCGCCTTCGGCAGCGGCCGACCCATCTTCAGCGGAATCACGGTCACGTCGCCGATCGCATAGACACCCTCGAATCGCGTCGCCAGCGTATGGCGGTCGACCGGGATCCACCCGGAATCGTCGGTCAGCCCGGCAGCGCGGACGACAGCCGGTGCGCGGTGCGGCGGAACGTAAAAGAGCAGATCGAAGGGCGCCGGCGCTCCGTCGTTAAAGTGCAGGAGCCTGCGCTCGGCGTCGACTTCGCGGACCTGGCGCGCCGGGCTGTAACTGATCTCGTGCGATTCGACCAGTTGCCGGACCGCCGCCGAAACCTCGGCACCGGCCGCCATCATCGGGCCCGGCTCCGCACCGTAATACGCGATCCGCACATCGGCGCGCCGGCCACGCCGGCGCAGTTCGCCGTCGACCAGCAGCGCGAACTCATAGGGCGCCGCCGGGCACTTGAACTGCGGTGTCGCGGTCACGAAGGCAATGTTGCCGCGGTTGAACGCCTCGAGCGCGCGCGCGCCCGCACTGGCGCCTTCCGGCTCATACAAACAATGACCGGCCGCTGCCAGGCCCGGGATCGCCGCTGCGTTGTATTCGGCGCCGAGCGCGATCACCAGCGCGTCGGCGGTCAGGCGTCGGCCGTCGACGGTTGCACTTCTCTCTTCCGGGTCGATGCGCGTGACTTCGCCGCGGACCAGTTCGATGCCTTTGAGGGCCGCGCGCGCGAGCGGCCGCGAGATCTGCGAGACGCTGCGCCGGCCGACCAGCACCCATGGCAACGAAGACTGATAGATGTGCTGTTCGCTGCGATCGACCAGCACGACCCGGTCGTCGCGCGGCAGGGACTTGCGCAGCGACTGCGCGGCCGAGATGCCGCCCAGCCCCGCTCCGAGTATCAGTACGGTGCGGCCCATGGGTCTGTCGCCTAGAACACCACGACCTTGTCCGCTTCCGCGGTCCAGTCGCTGAGTTCGTCCATCGAGCCGCGGTGGGCGCCCTTGACCAGCGCTTCAGCGCCGATGCCGCGCGCGTCCATGCAGGTGCCGCAGACCTTTACCTCGCCGCCGCGCCGGATCACGCCGCCCAGCATGTCGGCAATGTTGTAGTAGCCCTGCGGCACCTTCTGGCCGCCGTGCGCGCAACCGGCCGCGTCGCCCATCAGGAACACGCGCACACCGGTGGCGCCCTTTTCGAGCAGCGAGCGCGCCAGCCGCAGCGCGTTATAGCTGCGCTCGGTTCCGTACGGTGGATCGTTCAGGATCAGCAGCGTCGACGTCATCACTTCCCTCCAGATGTATTGGCTTGCCCGCCGTCATGTTCCAGGAGCACCGGGTCAGGATTCGCTCGGCCGGGTTGCCAGCGGTGACGCGAGCGCTTCCGCCGGTTGCGGCCGCGAACCGCCTGCGCCCGTCGTCGGACCCGCGCGGAACGGCTGCGTCAGCAACCGGCCGATCGACAGCTCCTCGCGGCCCTGCAGGCCGTCCAGCCCGATCGTCATCGCGCTGTGGCCGGCGGCCGGCTGCGCGACATACGTGCCGAAGAGGCGGTCCCACCACGGCAGGTTGAAGCCGAAGTTGCTGTTGGTCTCGTGCTGCACGGTCGAGTGATGCACGCGATGCATGTCGGGGGTCACGACGAACCAGCGCAGCCAGCGATCGACGGCCCGCGGCAGGCGCCCGTTCGCGTGATTGAACACCGCGGTCGCATTCAGCACGACCTCGAACAACAGCACCGCGAGTGCCGGCGCGCCGAGCGCGGCGACAGCGGCGCACTTGATGCCGACGGACAGCAGGATCTCGACTGGATGGAAACGGATACCCGTGGTCACGTCGAAGTCCGGATCGGCATGGTGCACGCGGTGCAGGCGCCACAGCAGCGGCACCGCATGGAACAGCACGTGCTGGAAGTAGATCACCAGGTCGAGCAGCACGACCGCGACCGCGATCTCGGCCCAGAACGGAAGCGCCAGCGCGTTCAGCAGGCCCCAGCCCTGCGCTTCGACCGCGATGGCCACCGCGATCGCCGCGCCCGGCGCGACCAGTCGAACGGCGAGGCCGTCGAGCGCCAGCAGGGCCAGGTTGTGCGGCCAGCGCTGCCGGCGCGAGTAGCCGCGCGCGCGGCGCGGCGCGAGCGCCTCCCAGCCGGCGACGAGCGCGAACACGCCCAGGAATGCGCCGAAGCGCAAGAGCGGCTCGTGTTCGACTAACGTGCGGATCATCGGTGTTGCCCCGTTGCCGCCCAGCGGCGCCAAAATTCAGAGTAATATAGTATTCAAGCGATTGATTGAATACTAGACCGGAGAAATGCCCGTGTCAAACCCCGTGAATCCGAAGCGCGAAATCCTCGCGAACCTGGCCCGGATCGGCACCGCGCTGTCGAGCGCGGTGCGCCTCGAGCTGCTCGAACTGCTCGCGCAGGGCGAACGCGGCGTCGACGAGCTCGCGCAGCTCACCGGTGCCAGCGTGGCCAACACCTCGCAGCACCTGCAGAAGCTCAAGCAGGCCGGCCTGATCGTCGGGCGCAAGGAGGCGCAGTTCGTGAAGTACCGGCTCGCCGGCAACGAAGTCGTCGCACTGTTCGATGCGCTCGGCGTGGCCGGCGAGACCTACCTGGCCGATGTCGACCGTATCGTGCGGCTGTACTTCACGACGAAGGACGACCTCGAGCCGGTGCCCGCCGCTGACCTGCTGCAGCGGGCGAAGCAGGGCCTGGTGACCGTGCTCGACGTGCGGCCGCCCGAAGAGTTCGCTGCCGGGCACGTTCCGGGCGCCGTCAACATCCCGATCCACGAACTCGCGAAACGCCTCGCCGAACTGCCGAAGCGCAAGGAGATCGTCGCGTATTGCCGGGGCCCGTATTGCCTGATGTCCTACGACGCGGTGCAACTGCTGCGCAAGAAGGGACTGAAGGCGCGCCGGCTGAAGGACGGCCTGCCCGAGTGGCGAATCGCTGGTCTGCCGACCACGCAGGACTGAAGCGGGCGGCGCCACCGGAGCATTACCTGCCGGCGCAACGCCGGCAACGTGTCGACCGCGTGCGCGTCGAGACTGCGCGCGCTTTCTTACAGCGCAGCCGGCATAAACACGGCAACTATTTTTCTTAGCGGACGGGTAAGCGCAGCCGCGGTGGCACGACGAATCATCGCGTGCCGAACCGCAACCCCGAACAAAGCAGGGGCCAGGCGAGGCACCCAACGTCCAGCCCAACCCGTCCACTCAAGGAGAACATCATGAACGTCCGCAAACTTGTTGCAGTTGTTGCCTTTGCCACGCTTGGCGCCCCGCTCGCCGCCCACGCCGATGCACCATCCGGCGACTTCAATGAGCTGTTCCCGCTCAGCACGCAGGTCACGCAGCCGCAGTTCCCGCGCAGCGAGTACCGCGCCTACGTCGAGCACTGGATCGACGAGCAGATCGCGGCGAACAAGGACTTCGCGAAGACGCGCGAGCAGGTCCGCATGGAAATCGCCGCGATGCCGCTGCCCGTGATCGGCGCCTAAACTCGGCCTGAGTTCCGGCTCTCCGCAGAAGGGGCACCTCGTCGAGGTGCCCTTTTCTGCTGATCATCTTCCAATCACGACATGACGAGGGCTCGCGCCGGTTCCACACGAAAGGTCAGGCGCAGCGCCCTGCCCGGCCAGGTCGTGCTCGTGCTGCAGGGCGGCGGCGCGCTCGGCGCCTACCAGGTCGGCGTCTACGAGGCGCTGCACGATGCCGGCATCGAGCCGGACTGGGTGATCGGAACCTCGATCGGCGCGATCAACGCCGCGTTGATCGCCGGCAGCGACCCCGCCGAGCGGATGGACAAGCTGAATGCGTTCTGGCGCCATGTCGAGCTGCCGGAGTTCCCGGCCACGCCGCTCGACTGGCTCGGCATCGGCAACCTCGTCGCGAATATGACCACCGTGACGCGCGGCGTTCCGGGGTTCTTCGAGCCCAATGTCGCCGCGCTACATGGCGCGCATGCGCACGTCGGCGCGGAGGCGGCTTCTTACTACAGCACCGAGCCGCTGCGCCGCACGCTCGCCGAGCTGGTCGACTTCGCGTCGCTCGCCGACCGCCCGACGCGGCTGACGGTGGGCGCGGTGAATGCCCGCACCGGTTCCATGCGCTACTTCGACAGCCGCAGCGAACGCTTACGCGTCGACCACGTGATGGCCTCGGGCGCGCTGCCTCCCGCGTTTCCGGCGGTGCGCGTTGATGGCGAGCTGTATTGGGACGGCGGGATCTACTCGAACACGCCGATCGAGGCGGTGCTCGACGACAAGCCGCGCCGCGACTCGCTGATCTTCGCGGTCAACGTCTGGCA
>DAINBQ010000156.1:0-7582 GCA_036732825.1 Burkholderiaceae bacterium
GGTTCGCATAGAGGAGCCTCGCGTAGTCGTCGAGGTCATCCGCCGCCGGCAGGGACAGCACGACATTCGGGTAGGAGGAACCCAGCTCGCTCGCAGGCGCGAGCACGGCCAGCCGACGGGCGGCGAACTCGACGATGCGCGCGCGCAACGACTCCGGCGCAACCAGCACCAGCGGCGTCCGCGGCGCGTAATGCTTTTCGAGCCGGCCCGGCGCGCGGGGTGCATCCGCATCGGCCGCTTCGACGGTCCGGCCAAGCACCTGCTGCAGCTGTTCGCGCGTGATCAGGCCGGGTCGCAGCAGCCGCGGCGCCACCCCCGACAAATCGACGATCGTCGATTCGATGCCGACCGGACACGGGCCGCCGTCGAGAACGAGATCGATCTTGCCGTGAGGCTTGATGCCGAGGTCGGCGAGCACATGGGCGGCCGTGGTCGGACTGACGCGGCCGAAGCTGTTGGCGCTGGGCGCAACCACGGCGCCGTCGAACGCAGCCAGCAGCGCATGAGCCCACGGGTGGGACGGGCAACGCAGCGCGACCGTGTCCTGGCCCCCGGTAATGAGGTCCGACGCGCGCGCGCTGCGCGGCAGCACGATCGTCAGCGGGCCGGGCCAGAAGTCCCGGGCCAGCGCGCGCGCACTCTCCGGCACGACGCGCGCCCAGCGCCCGAGCGCGATCGAATCGGCCACATGCACGATGACCGGATGATCGGCCGGCCGCCCCTTGGCGGCGAAAACGGCCCGCACCGCATCCGCGTTGTCGGCGTCCGCCGCGAGCCCGTATACGGTTTCGGTCGGCATTGCGACCAGACCGCCCTGGCGCAGGATCGCGACGGCGCGGTCGATCTGGCGCGCATCGACCGGAGGCACATTCATGTCTGCCGTGCGCACTGCAGACCCAATGCCTGCGCGACCCGCTGCCCGCGTTGCAGGGCCTCTTCCAGCGTCGGCCCGAGACAGGTGACATGGCCCATCTTGCGGCCGATGCGCGCCTCCCTCTTGCCGTACAGGTGCAGCTTTGCGCCGGGAACCGCGAGCGCTGAGGGCCAGTCCGGTTCGCGCCTGCTTGCGCCGTCAAACCAGATATCGCCCAGCAGATTGAGCATGACGGCCGGCAGCGCCTGCGTCGTGTCGCCCAGCGGGAGGCCGGCCATGATCCGCGCCTGCTGCTCGAACTGGCTCGTGACACAGGCGTCGATCGTGTAGTGGCCGGAGTTGTGCGGCCGCGGAGCGATCTCGTTCGCGAGCAGGCGACCGTCGTCGAGCACGAAGAATTCGACGCAGAGCACGCCGACGTAGCGCATGCGCTCCGCGATGATCACCGCCGCGCTGCGCGCATGCTGCGCGGTCGCGTCCTCGACGCGCGCCGGGACGATCGACACCGCCAGGATCCCGCCGCGGTGCTCGTTTTCCGCGACCGGAAACGTCGCGGTCGAGCCGTCCCGCGCGCGGCAGACGACGACCGACAGCTCCTGCTTCAGCGGGAGCAACTGTTCGAGCACGCAAGGCACGCGCTGCATTTCCCGCCAGGCCATGCGAGCAGCGTCGGGCGTGGCGACCCTCGCCTGCCCCTTGCCGTCGTAGCCGAGCCGCGCCGACTTCAGGATGCCGGGCGTGAGCCGCGCGTCGAGTCGATCGAAGTCCGCCTCGGATTCGATCACCGTGTATTGGGCGACGGCGATACCGCAGGAATCGAGGAACCGTTTTTCCGCGATGCGATCCTGCGCGATCGCGACGCTTTCGGCGTCGGGACTGACGCTGCAGTGCTGCGCGAGGAACGCGAGTGCGGCGGCGGGAACGTTCTCGAATTCTGTCGTCGCCGCGCGGCAACGCCGGGCGAGCTCCGCCAGGCCCTGTTCGTCGAGGTAGTCGGCGGCAATGTGATCGTCGGCGACCGCCCCGGCCGGACTGTCGGCGCCCGGATCGAGAACGCAGACCTTGTAGCCCAGCGATTGCGCGGCCATGCAGAACATGCGGCCGAGCTGGCCGCCGCCGAGCAGCCCGAGCCACGAACCCGGGGCGATCGGCATTTCTACAGCGGCAACGTCATGTTGCGCGCCTTCTCCGTCTGCGTTGCGCGGTACTGCGCGAGCTTCATCGCGAGCGCCGGGTCTTCGGTCGCCAGCATCTCGACCGCGAACAGCGCCGCGTTCGCGGCGCCTGCTTCACCGATCGCGAACGTCGCGACCGGCACGCCCTTGGGCATCTGCACGATCGAAAGCAGCGAGTCCTCGCCGCGCAGGTACTTGGATGGAATCGGCACGCCAAGCACCGGAATCAGCGTCTTCGAAGCCAGCATGCCCGGCAGGTGCGCGGCGCCGCCGGCGCCGGCGATGATCGCCGCGAGCCCGCGTTCGCGCGCTTCTTCCGCATAGGAGAACATGTCGTCAGGCGTCCGGTGTGCGGACACGACGCGCGCCTCGAAACGCACGCCGAACTCCTTCAGCACTTCGCACGCGTGCTGCATCACGTCCCAGTCGGAGTTCGATCCCATCACCACGCCGACCAGCGGCGCGGTCTGACCTGCACTTTTCATGCTGCGCTTTTCATGTCGTGGCCGGCCCTGCAAAACCGGGATTGTAGGCAATCAGTCGAGCGTTCTTCCGGTCAGCCGCTTCAGCGCCTCGCGATACTTGGAAGCGGTCTTCTCGATGATCTCGGCGGGCAGGTCCGGCGGCGGCGGCGCCTTGTTCCATGCCTGCGCCTCCAGCCAGTCGCGGACGAACTGCTTGTCGAACGAAGGCGGCGATGCGCCTTCGGCGTATTCATCGGCCGGCCAGAAGCGCGACGAGTCGGCGGTGAGCACCTCGTCCATCAGGCGCAGGTTGCCGGTGGCGTCGAGCCCGAACTCGAACTTGGTGTCGGCGATGATGATTCCGCGGGTCGCCGCGTAGTCGGCGGCCGCGCGGTACAGCGTGATGCTGACGGTCTGGACCCGGAACGCGAGCTCCGCGCCGACGATCTCCTTCATGCGCTCGAACGAGATGTTCTCGTCGTGCGTTCCCAACTGCTCTTTGGTCGCCGGCGTGAAGATCGGCTCCGGTAGCCGGCTGGCCATCTGCAGCCCGCCCGGCAGTTTGATGCCGCACACCTCGCCCGACTTCTGGTAGTCCTTCCACCCGGAGCCGATCAGGTAGCCGCGCACGACCGCCTCGACCGGCAGCGGTTTGAGTTTCATCGCGACCACCGCACGGTCGCGCACCTGGTCGACCTCGGAAGCCGCCACGACGGACTCCGGAACGATGCCGGTCAGGTGATTCGCCGCGATGTGGCCGAGCTTCTCGAACCAGAAGTTCGACATCGCGTTCAGAACGCGACCCTTGTCCGGGATCGGCTGGTTCATTACGACGTCGAACGCGGACAGGCGGTCGGTCGTCACGATCAGCAGCTTGTCGTCGCCGACCGCGTAGCTGTCGCGGACCTTGCCGCGATAGACGAGCGGAAGGGACTTGATGTTGGTCTGGAAAAGCCCGCTCGCCATCGCTTGCTCCCGCCCGCTTCTGTTCTTGATTCGAATCCGCGATTTTACGGGACGGCCATCAGGTCAAAGGAAATGCGCCGCGAGAATCGCGATCCAGGTCCCTGCGGCCAGCAGCAGCGACAGCATCACGGCCGCACTGCCGATGTCCTTCGCGCGCTTGCCCAACGGGTTGATCTCCAGGCTGTCGCGATCGACCGCGGCCTCGATGCCCGAGTTCAGCAGTTCGACGATCAGCACCAGCACGACAACGCCGATCAGCAGGATCTTCTCTATGACGCCGACCGGAAGAAACAGCGCGACCGGAATCATCACGGCCGCCAGCGCGACCTCCTGCCGGAACGCGTCCTCGTGCTGCCATGCCGCGCGCAACCCATCCACCGAATAGCGCGTTGCATTGAGAACCCGCTCCAGGCCGCGCTTACCTTTCAGCGCGCGATCTACCCGTGCGGTGCCGTCCTGCGGTTCACTCTGCATGGGGCATGATCTTAAAGCCTGACCTGCGCGACTCACGTCAGGCGATATGCCGGCGTGGGGCAAGTAAGATCGCGCGTTCGCCCCGTCGATCCGAAACCCCATGCCTGCCATCGACTACTCGCGCTTCTACCGCTACGAAGAGCTGATGCAGATCCTGCACGCCTTTTCTGCCGAGCATCCGGATTGCGTCACGGTCGAATCGATCGGAACGAGCCACGAGGGGCGCGCGATCCCGCTCGTGACGGTCACCCGCCTGGCAACCGGACCGGCTGGCGAAAAGCCCGCCTACTGGGTCGACGGCAATATCCACTCGGTCGAACTGTCGGCGTCGAGCGCGTGCCTGTATTTCATCGACTGGCTGATGAAGGGCAAACTGAGTAACGCCGAGATCCGGCGCGCACTCGACACGCGCACCTTCTATATCTGCCCGCGCATCAATCCGGACGGCGCCGAATGGGCACTCGCCGATCGCCCGCGGTATGTGCGTTCGTCGACGCGTCGCTATCCGTTCGACGAGGAGCCAGTCGACGGGCTGGTCGCCGAGGATATCGATGGCGATGGCCGCATGCTGCAGATGCGGATCGCAGATCCGAATGGGCCATGGAAGAAACATCCGCAGGAGCCGCGGCTGCTGGTGCGTCGCGACCCCACCGACCCGCCGGGCGGCGACTACTACCGCGTATTGCCCGAGGGCCGCATCGAGAACTACGACGGCATCGCAGTCACGATCGCCGGCGTGACGGGCTCGGCACAGGGTCTCGATCTCAATCGCAACTTTCCTTCCGGGTGGCGCCAGGAGTTCGAGCAACTCGGCGCCGGCCCGTATCCGACGTCCGAGCCCGAAGTCCGCGCGATCGTGGAGTTCATCATCCAGCACCCGAACATCTGCGGTGGCACCAGCCTGCATACGTTTTCCGGCGTGCTGCTGCGGCCCTTCGGCCATCTGCCGGACGAGAAGATGCCGGCCGAGGATTTGTGGACCTACCAGAAGGTCGGCAAGAAGGGCGAGGAGCTGACCGGCTATCCGGCGATCTCGATCTGGCACGAGTTCCAGTATTACCCCGGCGAGTTCATCAGCGGCGCCTTCGACTGGATCTACGAGCATCTCGGCATGTTCATGTGGACGATCGAGATCTGGAATCCGAAGAAGGAAGCGGGGATCGAAGACAAGGAGTGGATCCACTGGTTCCGCGACCACCCGATCGAGGACGACCTCAAGGTCCTGCAATGGGCCGATCGCATCGCGCCGGGCGACGGATACGTCGACTGGAGGCCGTTCGACCATCCGCAGCTTGGTCAGGTCGAGATCGGAGGCTGGAACCGGATGGCGGTCTTCGTCAATCCGCCGCCGGCGCTGCGCGAAAAGGAGATTGCGCGCTTTCCGCAGTGGCTACTGTGGCAGGCACTGATTTCACCGAAGCTCGAACTGCGCAGCGTGGAAGTCACACCCGCCGGCGACGAGTCCTGGCGTGTCCGCCTCGTCGTCGAGAATTCAGGCTGGCTGCCGACCTATGTGACGAAGATGGCGGAGCAGAGGAAGCTCCTGCGCGGCGTGCTGGCCGAAGTCACGCTGCCGGCCGGCGCCCGGCTGATTTCCGGCAAGCCGCGCGAGGAACTCGGCGAACTCGAAGGCTGGGCCTATCTGCACACCGGAATTTCCTTCTGGCCGAACCGCAAGCCGACCGCCGATCGCGTGCATTGCGACTGGGTCGTCACCGCGCCGCGCGGCACCGAAGTCGAGCTTCGCGCCTGGCACGAACGCGCCGGCACCGTACAGATGCGCGTCCGCCTCGAGTAGGCCCGATTTTCAGTCGTGCGCGATCTGCGCCGACTTGAATGCGTGAGCGAGCGCGGCCGGGGTCCGGTTGCGCGTCTCCTTCAGCGTGTGCATCTGCTCGTGCCCGCACTTCGGGCAGCGGTGCACCGGCACCGTCAGATCCACGTCGAAGGTCGGCTGCTCGAGCAGTTCGACGGCGACGTGGAACGTGCGCTTGTCGGACGCGTCTCCTGCGAGTTCTGCACCGCAGGCCGAACAGTGGAAGTGCTTGAACACGAGCCCCTTGGCCTCGCTGGCGGGCAGCTGCGGCTCGTCCTGCTCGAGCAGATGGTCGAGCAGCAGCAGCGGGAAGTCGGAGTGCACGAACATCTTGTGGCCCTGCGCGCACTGAAGCACGGGCATCTTGCGGATGGTCAATGCGAGCGCCCCCTCTTCACCACTGATGGAATCCAGTGTCGTCGCACTCGCTTCGCCGCGGCAGACAGGACAGCGGCGGGGCTTGGTTGGCATTGTCTCCTCCTCGTGTGAGCCACCGGTCCTGGACACCGCCGGCGCAGCTCAATCATCCACCGAAGGCGGCCCCGATGCCGTCGGCAACATCCCTTAGGTGTTGATCTGGAACAGCGCATCGCCGGGTCATGCGCGCTGGCCCCCTGCCGATCCGCTGCCTATACTCGAACGCACAACAACTCGAGGAGACAGCGATGGACCGTCGATCCGTTCTGCTGGCGGGAGGCGCGCTCGCGGCGCTGCCGCTCGGCAGCCTGCGCGCCCAGGCCTTCCCGTCCCGCCCGATCACGCTCTTCTGCGCCTTCCCTGCGGGCGGCCCGACCGACCAGGTCTTCCGCGCATTCGCCGAGTCGGCCTCGCGCACGCTGGGCCAGGCGGTCGTCGTCGAAAGCAAGCCAGGCGGCGGTGGCACGGTCGCGCCGATTGCGCTGAAGAGCGCACGGCCCGACGGCTACACGCTCTCGCAGATGCCGCTGGGCGTGTTTCGCATCCCGCACATGCAGAAGTCGCCGCAGCTCGACCCGATCAAGGACTACACGTACGTGATCTGCCTGACCGGCTACACGTTTGGTCTCGCGGTTCCTGCAGGTGCCCCGTGGAAGACGCTGAAGGATTTCGTCGAGGACGCGAAGAAGAACCCGGGCAAGCTCGACTACGGTTCGACCGGCACCGGAACCACACCGCACCTGGTGATGGAGGAGTTCGCGCAGCGGGCGGGAATCAAGCTCACGCACATACCGTACAAGGGCAGCGCGGACCTGATGACGTCGATTCTCGGCGGCCACATCATGGCGGCCAGCGATTCAACCGGCTGGGCGCCGCACGTGGAGTCGGGCAAGCTGAGATTGCTCGCGACGTTCGGCTCGAAGCGCACGAAGAAGTGGCCCGACGTCCCGACGCTGGCCGAGCTGGGGTACGACACGGTTTCGGATTCGCCATTCGGGCTCGCTGGCCCGGCCGGCATGGATCCCGCCGTCGTCAAGGTGCTGCACGACGCATTCAGGAAATCGCTCGAGGATCCAAAAGTGCTCGCGCTGCTCGAGCGGTTCGACCAGCCCGTCATCTACATGGGGCCGGACGAATACACGAAGTTCGCGCGCCAGACCTACGAATCCGAGCGCGCAACGGTCGAGCGGCTGGGATTGAAGGGAAGCATGTAACTGCGTCGCTCGTGTACGCGAGCCTTCGGCTCGCACGTGCACTCGCTCCGATTAGTTAGGCGGCCGGCTTCGGGCGGCCGGGCGCCCGCCGCAGTTCGAAGGCAGGCACCCCTCCCCGAACCAATTTCGCGACGCCGCAAGCGTGCTTTCCCTCCCCGCCCGGCGGGGAGGGAGCGGGTGGG
>DAINBQ010000157.1:0-7484 GCA_036732825.1 Burkholderiaceae bacterium
GCCTCGCGCGCGATCGTCGCGCAGATGAAGGAAGACGAGACCAATCACGCGCAGACGGCGACCGAACATGGCGGCATGACACTGCCATTGCCGGTGCGCTGGGCAATGCGGCTTGCAGCGCGCGTGATGACGCGCACCGCGCACTACATCTGATTCCAGTCAGGTTTCGACGATCTCGATCGAGTGCGTGAACTCGGCCGTCTTCGCGAGCATCGCCGACGCGGAACAGTATTTCTCGTGTGAGAGACGGACGGCGCGTTCGATCGCATCCCGGTTGAGCGCGCGGCCACGCACGGTGAACTTCATCTCGATCCGCGTGAACACCTTCGGGTCGCTCTCCGCGCGGTCGGCGTGAAGCTCCACTTCGCAGCCGTCGATGGCATGGCGGCCGCGGCGCAGGATGAGCACCACGTCGTAGGCCGTACATGCTCCGGTGCCGAGCAACACCATTTCCATCGGTCGCGGCGCCAGGTTGCGACCGCCCCCGTCCGGGGCTCCATCCAGCGGCACAAGATGCCCGCTGCCTGTTTCGGCAACGAAACTCATTCCGGTACCGCTCCAGCGAACCGTGCAGTCCACTTTTTGACTCCCGTCTTCAGATTACGCAGCCAACCATCAAAGAAAGGCCCGCAGCCGCGGCAGCGCAACAGCGGCCGAGTCGTTCCTCTACACCGCTCAAATGGTTTCTAAGGCTTTGATGATAAAGAAGAATCTATTAAACACCCTGGATTTCGCACCTTCAGTGATCTTGCATCGCACCAATCGTGAAGCCATACTGATTCAAGTGGAGCGCCTGCAGTTGCGCTCCTGCCGATGTCTCCTCCACCCTCTTAGGTGGATTCGGCCCGAACTCCGGTTCGGGCCAATTTTTTTCCCGGCTTGCTTCGTAACCCCCTGAGCGAATAGAATTTAAGGCTTTCCGCGGCCTGCCAACGCCATTGGCGCTTTCAGCAAAGCGGCTTTAGCCGCGCCGGCAAAAGCGTCGCAAGTCGGTTTGATGCTGCGCCGCAAGTCTGGCCAGCGAAAGCAGCAGCATTTTGCGCTGCAATGCCACGGAACATGAAGCGGGCGCCCCGGGCGCCATTGATCAGGTGACATCCATGAAGACTTTTTCTGCGAAGCACCACGAAGTCAAGCGCGACTGGTTGCTGGTCGACGCCAGCGACAAGGTGGTGGGACGCCTCGCCAGCCAGATCGCGTTGCGTCTGCGCGGCAAGCACAAGCCCGAATACACGCCGCACGTCGACACGGGCGACTTCATCGTCGTGGTGAACGCCGCAAAGCTGCGCATGACCGGCAACAAGAACGAAGACAAGATGTACTACCGGCACAGTGGCTATCCGGGCGGTGTCTATGAGACGAACTTCCGCAAGATGCAGGAGCGGTTCCCGGGACGCGCGCTGCAACTCGCGGTGCGTGGCATGCTGCCGAAGGGGCCACTCGGCTACGCGATGATCAAGAAACTGAAGATCTATGGTGCCGGCGAGCACCCGCACACGGCGCAACAGCCGAAATCGGTCGAAATCTGAGGAACGACATGATTGGTAACTACAACTACGGAACCGGCCGGCGCAAGAGTTCAGTCGCACGTGTCTTCATCAAGCGCGGCAGCGGCGCGATCATCATCAACGGCCGTCCGATCGACCAGTTCTTCCATCGCGAGACGGGCCGCATGATTGCGCGCCAGCCGCTCGAGCTCACCAATAATGCGCAGGCCTTCGACATCCAGGTGAACGTTACCGGCGGTGGCGAATCGGGCCAGGCGGGTGCAGTGCGCCACGGCATCACGCGTGCGCTGATCGATTACGACGCGACGTTGAAGCCCGTGCTTTCCAGTGCGGGGCTCGTCACGCGCGACGCACGCGAAGTGGAGCGCAAGAAGGTCGGCTTCCGCAAAGCGCGTCGCCGCAAACAGTTCTCGAAGCGTTAAGTTCTGCTTCGCAGCGCGGGCCGCTTTCTGCGGCCCGCAGCTTTTCAGCCGTCCGGAGTGCCCATGTTCAGGGGATGCTGCGGCCGGCTGTTCCGCCCGAACGGCGCAGTCGCGCGCCTATACTCGTCTCAAAACAAGAGCCGCTCGGCAAAGGCTGCTGACGAGCGGCTTTTTCATTTGACCGAGAGCCCCGCGCAGGGCCTAAAAAGACGGGGTCTCTAGCTGGGCCGAATCGGCAGTCCGTTGCAATGAAGTGGAAGCTCTGGCTGCGCAATTTGTCCGTCAGCGCGCCGCGCGTGGCGGTTCGTACGCAGCTTTCATGGCCGCTGCGCGCCGTCGTCGTTTTCGTCGTGCTGTCGCTCGCGGTGGCCGCCGGCTTCACGGTGTACGAATATGGCCGCAACCTGGATGGACCGGATCATCGCGCCGAACTGATGGCGGAACTCGAGCGCACCCGCGAACAACTGGCGCAAGCCGTGGAAGAGCGGAACCAGATTGCGGCGGTTGCCGTGCAGTGGGAAAGCCGCGTGAATGTGGACCGGGCCGCACAGGAGCAGGTCCAGGCCCAGCTGAAATCGCTGGCGGCCGAAAACGCGCGCCTGAAGCAGGATCTTTCGTTCTTCGAGAGCCTGCTGCCGACGCCGACGAATTCGAAGGGGATTCTGATCCGCAGCTTCCGCGTTCAGCCCGATGCAGAACCGAACTCGCTGCGTTATCGATTGCTGGTTCAGCAGAGCGGGAAACCCGAGCGCGATTTCATCGGCGCTGTGTCGCTGACGGTCAGTCTGCAGCAGGGCGGACGTCCGTGGGTGCTGCAGCTGCCGGATCCGACGATGCCGGGCGCCGGGCCGGCACCTTTATCGTTTCGTCATTACCAGCGCGTCGAGGGAACTTTCGCGCTGCCGGACGGAGCAATCGTTGTTTCCGTCCAGGTGAAGATTCAGTCAAACGGCGAGACGCGCGCACAGCAGACGTTCACGATGTGAAGGAGGCGCTGATGTTCGGCAACAAGGCTCCAACCCAGAAGTCGATCGGTACGCTGATCGGTGCCGGCACGGTGATCGAAGGCAACCTCGCCTACACCGGGGGTCTGCGCGTCGATGGCACGGTCAAGGGTGACCTGCGCTGCGCGACCGGGGATGCGTGCATGGTCGTGATCAGCGAGCACGGGCACGTCGAAGGCGAAGTTCACGCGGCCCACCTGGTGGTGTCGGGACGCATCACAGGTCCGCTGCACGTCACAGAACTGCTGGAACTCCAGCCCAAGGCGCGGATCACAGGGGATGTGCATTACCGGGCGATCGAAATCCACAAGGGCGCCATGGTGGAAGGCCGGCTGATCTATCAGGCGGCGCCGGACGCCCGCCCAGCCTTGAAACTGGCGACGGCCGGCCCCAGTTCAGAAACTTGAACCGGATCATCCAACCGGGCCGAGCTTGCCTATAATCGCTGGAACGCCTGATGGGAGTCATCGAAATGAACGCTGCGGTCGAGATGCCTGCACCCCTGCTCTTCACGGACGCAGCGGCAGCCAAGGTGAAGAACCTGATCGAGGAAGAAGGCAATCCGGAGCTCAAACTGCGCGTTTTCGTGCAGGGTGGGGGCTGCTCCGGTTTCCAGTACGGCTTCACCTTCGACGAAGTCGTCAACGAGGATGACGCGACGATGGAGAAGAACGGCGTCACGCTCCTGATCGACTCGATGAGCTACCAGTATCTGGTCGGTGCCGAGATCGATTACAAGGAAGACATCGAAGGTGCGCAGTTCGTGATCAAGAATCCGAATGCAACGACGACCTGCGGCTGCGGATCATCGTTCTCTGCCTAGACTGAATTTCACCTTCGAAAGGCGCCTGCGGGCGCCTTTTTTTCGCCCTTTGGCAGGCGGCCGATTCAACCCGCGGGGTAAAGCGCGCCGAGCAGCCTCGGTCCGCGGGCTCCGGTGACACTGGGGACGTTGCCGGGTCGCCGATTCAGGTGTTCGTGCGCCAGCCATGCGAACGCCAACGCTTCGACGTGCTCGGCCGCGATCCCGAGTTGCGTCGAACTGAGCACCGGTCGCGGCGCACATTCCTTGCGAATCATGGCAAGCAGGGCTGTGTTGTGCGCGCCGCCGCCGCACACGACCACGTCGCGGGCCTGCGGGAACCAGCGGCCGATCGAACGTCCGATGACAACCGCAGTCAGGCGCGTCAGCGTCGCCAGCATCGTCGCCGGCGTCACGGTTCGTTGCCCGGTCAGGCGATCAAGCCAGGCGAGCGAGAAGAGTTCGCGGCCCGTGCTCTTCGGCGGGTCGAGGTCGAAGTAGGCTTCGGCGAGCAGCCGGGCAAGCAGATCGGGATCCGGACTCGCCGACGCAGCAATCCGACCATTGCGATCGAACGGCAGGTCGAAGTGGCGGCGCGTCCAGGCATCAAGCAGAAGATTGCCGGGGCCGCAGTCGAAACCGATCACGGCCTCGGCGCCGCCCGGCAGGCCGGTCAAGTTGCTGATTCCGCCCACGTTCACGACCGCTCGCGGCGCCTCCGAGCTGAACGCCGCTGCATGGAATGCCGGAACCAACGGAGCACCCTGTCCCCCGGCGGCGACATCGCGGCTGCGAAAGTCCGCGATCACGTCGATGCCCGTCAGCTCTGCGAGCAGGGCCGGCGCATTCAATTGCACTGTGAATCCGAGATCCGGGCGGTGGCGAATCGTCTGGCCATGTGCGCCGATCGCACGGATCGCATCGTGCGCGACGCCCGCGCCCGCCAGCAGTTGCCGAACGGCCTCCGCATATTCCTGCGTCAGCTTCTGCGCTGCCAGGCCCGAGCGTTCGATCTCATCGGGGCCGGGGACGCACAGGCACGCCAGCTCGTCGCGCAGCGCGTCAGGAAATGGCCGATGGTGGTGAGCGATCAGGCGCGGCGGACTCGGCGCACAGTCGGCGAGCACTGCGTCGATACCATCAAGGCTGGTGCCGGACATCAGTCCGACCAGAAGCGAAGCGGTCGTGCCGGGCGCGGAATGGCTCGGCGCCGGCATCGGCGTCGACTAGCGGTCGGCGTCGAGCGCGACGCTGACGCGTTCGAGCAGCGCGAGTTGTTCGCGCAGCGGTACGGTGATCGTGGAGAACGCCGCGAGCTGGGGGCCATCGAGCGGCGGCGCGCCCGGAAGCTGTGCCGTCAGCGGATTGACCTGCCGGTCGTGAATCTTCAACTCGTAATGCAGGTGCGGACCGGTGGCCCAGCCGGTCATTCCGACGAGACCCACCAGATCGGCCTGTGAAATGCTCGTACCCTGGCGCAAACCCGGGGCAATCGCGCTCAGATGCGCGTAGAGCGTCGAATGCTTGCCGTCATGCCGGATCTCGACCACGTTGCCGTAGCCGCGCTGCCAGCCGGCAAAAGTCACGACACCATCGCCGACGGAACGGATGCGCGTTCCGGAGGGCGCCGAATAGTCGACTCCACGGTGCGCGGCGTCATAACCGAAGACCGGGTGCGTGCGGTTCGAACTGAACCCCGAGCTGATGCGCGTGTATTCGAGCGGCGAGCGGAGCAACGCGCGCTTCATGCTCTCGCCATCGAGACGGTAGAAGCCGCCACGCTTGCTGCCGTCGCCGAACCAGTAGGCAGACCGACGCGAGCCGGCATTGGTGAATTCGACCGCGAGAAGCCGTCCGGGCCGGAGATACTCGCCCGACGCGTACATCGCTTCGTAAACGACATGAAAGGCATCGCCGCGGCGCAGATCGCGGTGGAAGTCAATGACGCTCTCGAGCGCATCGATCATCTGCTGCGCAATCGAATCCGGAACGCCGGCATCGTCGGCCGCCCCGAACAGAGTGAGCCGCACGGATCCCGACTTCAACTCGATCCTGCGTTCGAGCACAAGCTCGGACTCGGCAACGCGGAATCCCCACTCCTCGCCGCTCCGGTCAACGGTCAGAACGCGCGTCGTGGCAGTCTCGCCCTCGAATTCTCCGCCGTCGTAGACCTTGAGCCAGTTCAGCCGGCCTTGAGCGTTGACGTTGGCCTGTACGAAGCGCCCCGGCGCAATTCGCACCAATGGGCGCGCGGACGGATCCGTGCGCATGAAGGTCGCCGCCGCAGCGTCCGCGATGCCGAGCCGCTGGAGCAGCGCAGCGAGCGTCTCGCCGCGCTGGACCCGGGCTTCGCGCACGAAGCTGTCTTCCTGACGGACAAGCTCAGCGACCTGATCTGCAATCGGCGGTGTGGCGATCGACTCGATGACCGGCTGTGGTCGCAGCTGATCCAGGTCGACCGCGGACGGTGCCGCCGCGAGTGCGGCGAGAGCGGCCGAAAGCGGAAGCAGCGAAATGACCGCGCCAAGTTCGATACGGCTGCGCCAGCCGCGATCCACGCGGTTCCAGCGGCGGCGTGCGAGCCGCAGACCGAGACGGAGGTCGGCTAAGAGAGACTGCAGTGGTTTGGCTAGAATCGCGAACGGCATCAACCGGCCCGTCTTTGCGAAAAGCGCACTTGGTGGTGCGCTTTTTTGTCGAAGTGCGGAGTATAGCCGGGAACGATCAGGGCGCCGGCGTCCGGGAGTTACATGCAGAGCGACGGGAAGAGCTTCACGGTCACGCCTGAAATCGAGCGCGCGCTGGCGCTCGTGAAGCGCGGGGTCGACGAGTTGCTGGTCGAGTCCGAACTCGCGCAGAAGATGGCGCGTGCGGCGGCGACCGGCAAGCCGCTCCGCTGCAAGCTAGGACTCGACCCGACCGCGCCCGACATTCACCTCGGCCACACGGTCGTGCTGAACAAGCTGCGCCAGCTCCAGGACCTGGGCCATACGGTCATCTTCCTGATCGGCGACTTCACCTCGATGATCGGCGATCCCTCGGGCCGCAACACGCTGCGCCCGCCGCTTTCGCGCGAGGAGATCGAGGCGAACTCGGAGACCTACTTCGAGCAGGCGGCGCTGGTGCTCGATCGATCGCGGACCGAGATCCGCTACAACTCCGAATGGTCAGAACCGCTCGGCGCGGCCGGCATGATCAAGCTCGCGGCGAAGTACACGCTGGCGCGGCTGCTCGAGCGCGAGGATTTCGCGAAGCGCTATCGCGAGAACACGCCGATCGCGATGCACGAACTGCTGTATCCGCTGATGCAGGGCTATGACTCGGTCGCACTGCATTCGGACCTGGAACTCGGCGGCACCGACCAGAAGTTCAACCTGCTCGTCGGGCGCGAACTGCAGCGCCATTACGGGCAGGAACCGCAGTGCATCCTGACGATGCCGCTGCTGGAAGGCCTCGACGGCGTCGAGAAGATGTCGAAGAGCAAGGGCAACTACATCGGCATCACCGAGCCGCCGTTCGAGATGTTCGGCAAGGTGATGTCGATCTCGGACGAGCAGATGTGGCGCTGGTACGACCTGCTGTCGGCGCGTGGCAATGACGAGATCGCCGCGCTGAAGAAGCAGGCCGCGGAGGGTCGCAATCCGCGCGACATCAAGGTGCTGCTGGCCAAGGAGATCATCACGCGCTTTCACTCGGCGCGCGATGCCGAGCAAGCCGCATTCGAATTCATGTCTCGCTTCAAGTTCGG
>DAINBQ010000158.1:0-7480 GCA_036732825.1 Burkholderiaceae bacterium
ATGATCTCGCGCATCGTCGAGGCGCGTCCCGAGGAGCTGCGCATCTTCCTCGAGGAAGCGGCGGGAATCTCGAAGTACAAGGAGCGCCGGCGCGAGACCGAGAACCGGCTGGCGGACACGCGCGACAACCTGACGCGGGTCGAGGACATCCTGCGCGAGCTCGAGAGCCAGATCGCGAAGCTCGAGCAGCAGGCCCAGGTCGCGCAGCAGTATCGCTCGCTGCAATCGTCACACGACGAGCAGCAGCAGCTGCTCTGGCTGGTCCGCCGGCGCGAGGCGGAGTCCGAGCGTGACAAGGTGGCGCGCGACATCGATTCGCGCACGATGGCGCTCGAGGCGCACGTCGCCGAACTGCGGTCGGCCGAGCGCGAACTCGAGGAGGTCCGCAGCGCGCACTTCGCGTCGAGCGATGCTGTGCACGAGGCGCAGGGGCGGATGTTCCAGGTCAATGCCGAGGTCGCGCGGCTCGAATCCGAGATCCGCCTGATCGTCGATGGCCGCAATCGTCTGGCGGCCCAGATCGAATCCCTGAAGGCTGCGCGCGAGCGCCGCCTGCAGGAGCGCACCGAGCTCTCGGAGCGCGCGCAGGAACTGGCGCGCGCGATCGAGGAAACGACGGAACAGGCGGCCGCCGCGCGGCTCCGGGTCGAAGAACACGAAGGGCGCATCCCGCAGTTTGAGGCAACCTACCAGGTGACGCGTGAAGCGATGACCGCCGCGCGCGCGGAGGCGGCGCTTTCGGAGCAGTCGATCGAGGCGATCGCGACTGACCAGCGCAATCTCGACCGCCAGCTCGCGGCGCTCGGGCAGCGGCGCGACCGGTTGGCCGAGGAAAAATCCTCGATCGGTTCGCCCGACGAGGCGCGCCTGTCTCAGCTCAAGGAAACCGGCGCGCGGCTCGAGCGCGACCTCGCGGAGGGCACGGAAGCGCAGCAGCGCGCCGAAGCCGAGGTCCACGCGTCCACCGAGCAGCGTCAGCAGCAGATCGACGCTCGCACCCGCGAGGCCGAAGCGCTGACGCGGCTCGAGGCCCGGCTGCAGGCGCTGCGGCAGGTCCAGGCCAGCGTCGAAGCCAACGAAAAACTCGATCCCTGGCTGCGCGCGCAGGGCCTGGAAGGATTGCCGCGCCTGTTCCGCAAGCTCAATGTCGAACCTGGCTGGGAAACGGCGTTCGAGTCCGTGCTGCGCGAGCGCATCGAAGGGGTGGAGGTCGGACGGCTCGACACGATCGGCGGACTGGCGACGAACGCGCCGCCGGCGCGGGTGGCTTTCTATTCGACCACCGGCGCCATTGCGCGCGAAACCGGTCACATGCCCGGCTTCCCGCGTCTCGCGGATCTCGTGCGCAGCCACGACGCCGCGCTGGCGGCGGTGCTGGCCGACTGGCTGGCCAACGTGTTCGTCGCGAACGATCTTGCGACCGCGCTCGCCGCCCGCGACCAGTTGCCGGTGGGCGGGCAATTCGTCGCCAAGGGCGGCCATCTGGTCTCGCGATACGGTGTCCGTTTCTTCGCCGCCGATGACGAGAAGTCGGGTCTGCTGTCGCGTCGGCTCGAGATCGAGAACCTTGACAAGGAGATTCGCGCGCAGCGCCTGATCGTCGAGGAAGCGACGGCGGCAGTTGCCCGCGCCGAAGCGGCGATGCGCGCGGCGCAGGAGGCGCAGCAGGCCCGCCGGCGCGAGGTCGAACGCCTGCGCACCGAGCTTCATGCCGCCCAGCTGGAAGCCGTACGACTCGGCGAACTGATCGACCGCGTGAAGCACCGCAGCGGGCAGATCGACGATGAACTGGCCGAAATCGATACTCAGGAAGGTGAGCTCCGTGCGCAGCGGGCGAACGCCGATGCGCGCTTCGAGCAGTTCGACGCCGAGCTGGCGGCCCGCCAGGAGGCGGTAGAAAGCGCGCGACTCGCGTACGAGCAGGCCGACCAGGCGTTGCGATCGGCGCGCGAGGATCAGCGTTCGCTCGAGTCCGCCCGCCAGCAGCTGGAATTTGCGCTGGAGGCCAACCGCGAGCGCGACCGCGACGTGCGGCACGCGGCCGAGCTTGCCGTTGCGGACGCCGACCGGCTGCAGCAGGAGGTTGCCGCGGCCGCAGAGGAACTGGCGCGGCTCGACGATGGGGCCGCGCGTTCAGGTCTGGACGGCTGGCTGGCCCAGCGCAGTTCGGCCGAAGAAGGGCTGCGCGAAGCGCGCAGCCGGATGGAAGAACTGGCGCAGTCGCTACGTGCGACCGATGAGCGCCGGCTGACGCTCGAGCGCGATCTGCAGCCACGCCGCGACAAGCTCACCGAGCTGCAACTGAAGGAGCAGGCTGCGCGCATCGCGGCCGAGCAGTTCGCGCAGCAGCTGGCCGAGGCACACGCCGACGAAGCCGCGCTGGCGCCAAAGCTCACGCCGGCGATGAAGGCAAACGCACTGCAGGCCGAGATCGTGCGGCTGGCGCAGGAAATCGAGGCGCTCGGCGCGGTCAACCTGGCGGCGCTCGAGGAACTGACGACTTCGCGCGAGCGCAAGGCCTTCCTCGACGCGCAGTCCGATGACCTGAAGGCCGCGATCTCGACGCTCGAGGATGCGATCCGCAAGATCGATCGTGAGACGCGCGAGCTGCTGCAGCAGACTTTCGACCGCGTCAACGAGCAGTTCGGCCAGCTGTTCCCGAAACTTTTCGGCGGCGGCGAGGCGCGCCTGATCATGACCGGCGAGGAGATCCTCGATGCCGGCGTGCAGGTGATGGCGCAGCCGCCCGGCAAGCGCAACAGCACGATCCACCTGCTTTCGGGCGGCGAGAAGGCGCTGGCGGCGACCGCGCTGGTCTTCGCCCTGTTCAAGCTGAACCCGGCGCCCTTCTGCCTGCTGGACGAGGTCGACGCCCCGCTCGATGATGCGAACACCGACCGGTTCTGCCGGCTCGTGGAGTCGATGACCGACAACACCCAGTTCATGTTCATCACGCACAACAAGATCTCGATGGAGATGGCGCAGCAACTGATCGGCGTGACGATGCAGGAGCAGGGCGTCTCGCGCATCGTCGCCGTCGATATCGACAGCGCGGTCCGGCTTACCGCCGAAGCGGCCTGACGACGGCCGGGATCCCATCGATGAACGATCTCCATCTGGCGCTGCTGCTGATCGCCGCGGTCCTGCTGGTGGGGTTGTATCTGTACGGCAAGTGGCAGGAACGCAAGGCGCTGAGGACCCTCGACGACTCGATGCACAGGGGCGTCGGCGATGCGCTGCTGGAACGAACCGCAGCCGAGCCGGCGCGCCATGCGCCGATCCGGATCGAGCCGAGGCTTGCGCCGGCGGAAAGCGCTCCCCCTTCTTCCCCGGTCACGGGCGAGCCGGCGCCGGAGCAATCCGAAACAGCCGGCACGCCGATCGATGGCTGGGTCGAGGATCCGTTGCTGGACTTCGTGCTCGAGCTGCGCTGCAGCCACGCGTTCGATGGCGTGGCCGCGATCGAGGCGCGGGCGCAGCTCGAGCGGCTCGAACTGCCGCTGCCGACACATCTGGCCGTGTGGGACCCGCGCGCGCAGCAATGGACGGCGCCGGACCGCTTCGGCTTCTACTCGGAGATGCTGATCGCGGTTCAGATGGCGACGCGTCGCCAGCTGCTCGGAGAGATCGAGGCGTCGCGCTTCGTCGCCTGCGTGCAGCAGATCGCGGTGTCGATCGACGCCGACTTCGATGCGCCCGACGTGGCAAAGCTGGTCGCACAGGCCGCCGAGCTCGACCGGCTGTGCGCGCAGTTCGACGTGCAGATCACGCTGACGCTCGAGGCCCTGGGCGGGACCTGGAGCCACGACGTTCTCGCCGCGGAGATGCAGCAGGCGGGCTTCGAACAGGTCGAGCCGATCTGCTGGCAGCGCCCCGGCGACGACGGCCAGCCGCTGCTCACCGTCACTGCGACATCGCTGCTGGCGGACCGGCTGGCGATCGCGCTCGACGTCCCGCTGGTGGCGGCCGACCAGGTTCCGCTCGCGGTGCTGTTCGCCACCGCGCATCAGCTTGCACCGCGGCTGAATGCACGCATCGTCGACGACAACGGCCGGCCGGTCGAGGCGGCGGCGCAGGCGACGATCGAGGGCGAACTCGAGAAACTCTACGGCGAGATGCGTGCGGCGGGGCTCGAGCCCGGCGGCCTGCGCGCCCGTCGCCTGTACTTCGCCTGAGCGATGTCCGCGGCCAAGCCGGAAGCGCGTGCCGAGCGGGCCCGCCGGCTGCGCGAGGCGATCGCGGTTGCCGACCACAACTACTACGTCCTCGACCAGCCGACGATTCCGGACGCGGAGTACGACCGCCTGTACCAGGAGCTGCAGGCACTCGAGGAAGCTCACCCGGAACTGGTAACGCCCGATTCGCCGACTCAGCGCGTCGGCGGTGCGGTGCGTTCGGATCTGCCGAAGGTGCGTCACGCCGTGCCGATGCTGTCGATCCGCACCGAGACCGACGCCGGCCCGAATGGCGCGCGGGCGTTTGATGCCCGGGTGCGCCGCGAACTCGGTCTGGGTCCGCACGATCCTCCTGTCGAATATGCGGCCGAGCTGAAATTCGACGGCCTCGCGGTCAACCTGCGTTACGAGCAGGGCGTGCTGGCGCGTGCGGCGACCCGCGGCGACGGCGAAGAGGGTGAGGACGTCACGCCGAATGCGCGGACGATCCGTGCGATTCCCCTGCGACTGTCGGGCGTCCGCGCGCCGGTGCTCGAAGTGCGGGGCGAGGTGTTCCTGCGCCGGCGCGAGTTCGAGCAGATCAATGAGCGACAGCGCGAGGCGGGCGAGAAGGTCTTCGTCAATCCGCGCAACGCAGCGGCAGGTTTTCTGCGCCAGCTGGATGCGAAGGCGACCGCGACCCGGCCGCTGTCCTTCTATGCGTACGGACTGGGTGAAGTGGCGGGCTGGAAGCTGCCGCCGACGCACAGCGCAGTGCTGGATGCGCTCGCGCAGATGGGCGTGCCGGTCGCGTCCGAGCGCCGCATCGCCGCGGGCGCCGAGGAACTGGTGGCATTTCATGGCGAGATCGCTGCGCGCCGCGACCAGCTCCCGTTCGACATCGACGGGGTCGTCTACAAGGTCAACCGGCTCGACCTGCAGCGCACGCTGGGATTCGTTTCGCGCGAGCCGCGCTGGGCCGTCGCTCACAAATACCCTGCGCAGGAAGAACTCACGCAGGTCACGGGCATCGATGTCCAGGTCGGGCGCACCGGCAAGATCACTCCGGTCGCGCGCCTGGCTCCTGTATTCGTCGGTGGTGTCACTGTCAGCAATGCGACGTTGCACAACGAGGATTTCATCCGCAGTCTCGGACTGATGATCGGCGACACGGTCATCGTGCGCCGCGCCGGCGACGTGATTCCGCAAATCGTCGCGGTGCTGCCAGAACGCCGACCGAAAACCGCGCGCGCCTTCGAGATGCCTCGGAAGTGCCCCGTCTGCGGCTCGGGCGTCGCGCGCGAGGAAGGGGAAAAGGACCTGCGCTGCACCGGCGGGCTGTTCTGCCCGGCGCAGCGCAAGCAGGCGCTGCTGCATTTCGCCGGACGGCGGGCGATGGACATCGAAGGCCTCGGCGACAAGCTGGTCGAGCAGCTGGTCGAAGGCGGACTGGTCAATACGCCTGCGGATCTCTTCAAGCTCGATCTCGCATCTCTCGCCGCGCTGGAGCGCATGGCCGAGAAATCGGCGACCAACCTGCTCGCGGCGCTCGACCGCAGTCGCACGGCCACGCTCGAACGCTTCATCTATGCGCTCGGGATACGCCAGGTCGGGGAGTCGACCGCGCGCGACCTCGCGCGCCACTTCGGCTCGCTCGATGCGCTGATGGCTGCATCGGAAGAGGAGTTGCTGCAGGTGCCGGACGTCGGGCCGGTGGTTGCTGCCTCGATTGCGCGCTTCTTCGCAGAGCCTCACAACCGCGAGGTCATCGAGCAGCTGCGCGCGGCCGGAGTACGCTGGACGGAAGGAACACCGCGCCGTGCGCCGGCCGGGAAGATCGCCGGCCAGACTTTCGTGCTGACCGGAACGCTGCCGCACTGGACGCGCGACGAGGCGAAGGATCGCATCGAAGCTGCTGGCGGCAAGGTCGCCGGATCGGTTTCGAAGAAGACCGACTATGTGGTGGCCGGGTCAGAAGCCGGCAGCAAGCTCGACAAGGCGCGCGAACTCGGCATCCCGGTCATCGACGAGACTCGATTGAAAACCCTGTTGGAAAGCTGATGTACGCAATCATCGGTGGTAGCGGTCTGGCAAAACTGTCGGCGCTCGAGAGTCCGCGGCGACAGGTCATGCGCACGCCCTACGGCGAGCCGTCGGGGGCAATGACCTTCGGCCGCCTGGCTGGCGCCGAAGTGGTTTTCCTCGCCCGCCACGGCTATGGCCACACGCTCGCTCCGCACGAGATCAACTACCGCGCCAACGTGTGGGCGTTGCGCGAGCTGAAGGTCGAAGGAGTGATTTCGGTGGCCACTGTCGGCGGCATCCGGCCCGATCTCGGCCCCGGCACGCTGGTGCTGCCGGACCAGATCATCGATTACACGCACAGCCGAAAGAGCACGTTCTTCGAGGGCTCGGAAGTGCCGGTGATCCACGTCGATTTCACCGAGCCGTACACACCGGCGCTGCGGGCCGAGCTGCTCGCGGCGGCGGCGGCGTGCGGCGAGCCGCTGGTCGACGGCGGCGTCTACGCGTGTTCGCAGGGTCCCCGGCTCGAGACGGCTGCGGAAATCGAGCGCATCGCGCGCGACGGCGGCGACATGGTCGGAATGACGGGCATGCCCGAAGCGGCGCTGGCGCGCGAGGCGGAACTCGGCTACGCAGCGATCGGCGTCGTCGTCAATCACGCAGCCGGTCGCGGCGACAGTCGGCACTCGATCAAGCTCGACCAGCTCGAGGAAGTCATGCGAGCGACCGTCGTGCGCGCGGTGGCGATTCTCGCTGCCTTCGTCTCGCGATGATCCGCGAGATCCTGCGCATGGGCGACCCGCGGCTGCTGCGGGTCTCGGAACCGGTCCGAAGCTTCGGCACGCCCGAGCTGCGGGCGCTGGTCGACGACATGTTCGAGACGATGGAAGCCGCCAACGGCGCCGGCCTGGCCGCGCCGCAGATCGGAGTGCTGATGCGCGTCGTGATCTTCGGCTACAGCGACCCGTCACTGCGCAACCCGCGCTATCCGGACGCCGACCCGGTTCCGCAGACGATCCTGATCAATCCTGAGCTCGAACCGCTGACAGACGTGCTGGAGGACGGCTGGGAGGGCTGCCTGTCGGTTCCGGGACTGCGCGGGGTCGTTCCGCGGCTCACGCGCCTGCGCTATCGCGGTTACGACCTGGACGGCCGTCCGTTCGAGCGCATCGCCGAAGGATTCCATGCGCGCGTCGTGCAGCACGAATGCGACCACCTCGACGGCATTCTCTATCCGATGCGCATCCGCGACTTCTCGCAGTTCGGCTTTACCAGCGTTCTGTTTCCTGAACTCGTCAACG
>DAINBQ010000159.1:0-7471 GCA_036732825.1 Burkholderiaceae bacterium
GCGATCAGCACGCGCGGCGCATCCGGATGCGTCTTGAACACGCCGACCGGCTTGCCCGACTGGATCAGCAGCGACTCGTCGTCGCCGAGGCGCTTCAGCACCTCGAGGATCGTGTCGAACGACTTCCAGTCACGCGCCGCGCGGCCGATGCCGCCGTAGACGACGAGGTGCTTCGGGTTCTCTGCGACTTCCGGGTCGAGATTGTTCTGGATCATCCGGAACGCGGCCTCGGTCAGCCAGCTCTTGCAGGAGAGCTGGCTTCCGCGCGGCGCGCGGATCTCGCGCCGCGCGTCATAACGCGGATCGGAATCGAGCAGTGGATTTTCAGCGGGTGCGTTCACGAGAGCCTCTTCCGGCGCATCAGCCCAGAAGAGAGTCTCGCACGGAGCGTGATCAGCTGGCGAACTCGAGCACGACCCGGCGGGTCTTCGCGCTCTTCTTCTCGATCTTCGCGACCCGTACGTCGCCGATCTCGGCCGTGTTCCTCACGTGCGTGCCGCCGCAGGGCTGCAGGTCAACGTCCTGCACGCGCAGCAGGCGCACGCGGCCGAAGCCAAGGGGTGGGCTGACGCTCATCGACTTCACGAGCTGAGGGTTGGCGATCAGCTCGTCATCGGTGATCCACTCGCACGAGACCGGGTGCGCAGCGGCAATCAATGCTTCGAGGCCGGCCTGCACCTCGCTCTTGTCGAGCAGGTCGGTCATCGCGAAGTCGAGCCGCGCATAGTCGGCCGTGATGCTGCAGCCGTCGACCAGTTGCCGGACGATCGCGCACAGCAGGTGCGTCGCGGTATGGAATCGCATGTGGCGATAGCGGCGGTCCCAGTCGATCTCCGCCTGCACCGCCGTGCCCGGCTGAAGTCGAATGCGCCAGTCGGAGGCCGGATCGAGCACGTGCAGCGTGTCATCCGGCGTCGCGTCGTCGCGCTTCACCTTGCGCGCGTCGACGACCGCCACCCGCGTGCCGTCGCCGGTGATCAGAAATCCGCGATCGCCGGCCTGGCCGCCACCGAGCGGATAGAAAACCGTCTGGTCGAGCTCGACGCCGTCGTCGGTGACGCGGGTGACGGTGGCCCGGCACTCGCGCAGGTAGGCGTCTTCACGAAACAGCGGCCGCGTCGACATCCCGTCACGGGTTGGTCGGCAGCTGCTGCGCGTTCCACTCGGGCATGCCGCCACGCAGCCAGTACACGTTCGTGAACCCGGCGTCGCGAGCGACACTCGACGCCTTGTACGATTTCCAGCACTCGGCACCGTTGCAGAAGAAAATCACCGGCTGCGTCTTGTCGAGCTTGGAAAGACCGCCGAACGAGTCGAGCTTCGAATCGAAGTCGATCGCTTTCAGGCTCTTCTCCCCGTACGGGATCAGGATCGCGCCGCGCGCATGCTTGGCGTTGTACTCGCGCTCGGTGCGCACATCGACGAGCTTCGCGCCTTTCTGCGACAGCTCGTAGGCCTGTTTGGCCGAAACGCGCTGCACGCCCCTCAGCTCGCCGGGCGTGAACAGGCCGAGGCTGGCCACGTATTCGAATGGCGCCGCGTTGGTCGTCGGCACGACGCGGCCGGCGTTCGGAATCAGGTTGTCCGGCGACGAGACCCACTGCATGACGGCCTTGCGCACGGCGTCCGGCGTGTCCTTCTTGACGACGACCGCAACGCCGCCCGGCATGTCGCGCGATGTCGCGAGCACGACGCCGAGCTTCGGGTTCTGCTTCGACCACTCCTGCCACTCGCTTTCCAGCGCAACGGTCGCCTCGGCGCCGCCGCCGGCCACCGTGATCAACCCGGCGCCGCTGGTCTGGCCATAGGTCACCTGCTTCAGCGAGCGCGGCGTCAGGCCTTCCTGCGCAAGCAGGCCGCGCGCAACGTAGCTTCGCAATGAGTCCTGCCCGGGGAAATACGCGCGCCGGCCCTTGAGGTCGGCCAGCGACTTCAGGCTGCTCGAGCCCACGAGCACGTATTTGGTCTGTCCGGCGGTCGAACCGATCAGTTCGTAGCCATGGACGAGAGCCGATGCAGCCACGTGCGCGGGCGCGACGATGACGTCGTACTCCTGCGTGCGCGACGCGCGCAGTGCATCGGCCAGGTCGCGCACCGGCAGCACGACGACGCGGCCGCCGAGGGCCCGCTGCAGCGGCGTGCCGGCGACGGCCACCGTCAGCAGTTCGGAGCCCGCGTCGGAGTGGTCGGCGACGACCATGACGCGGGTCACTGTCTGGGCCATCGCGGTCGGCAGAGCGACGAGCAGCAACACCAGGGCGGAGCAGAACGAGATCGATTTCATCAAGGAGTGGCGCATGACATTCCCTCCACGGGAAGGCGGCCGGAAACAGCCTCCGGAAGTGCAAATAGTGACGAAAATGCCCGAGTTCTGTCCACCGGGACTAGCGCGTCCACGAGCTTCTTTTCGAGCGATTCACACCCCGGCCTCGCTCGCGCGGTTCAGCTCTCGGCGCGTGCAGCCGCGAACGCCGACCGGCGTCGGCGCAATCGCGCGGGCTTCTCAGTGGCCGGGTCTGCAGCGGATCCTGCGGTCGGCGTCGCTTCACCGTTGGCCTTGCGGCGGTGCCGCTTCGGCCTTGCGGCGGCCGGACCCCGCATGCTGGGAAACAGCCAGCTCTCCGCATCGTCGCCATCGACGGGCTCGCCCCACGGCAGCATGCACAGCGCGAGCACCAGCTTTTCGAATTCGGGCTCGAAACGGTCGATGATCATCTGCGGCGCTGGGCACAGGCGCTTGTCGGTGATCATTCCAAACTGGACACCACCGTTGTACGAGAGGATCGACACGCCGATGCCGACGTCGCCGGACTGCGGTACCCAGGCCAGCACGCGCTTGATCCGCGCGCCGGCCATGTACAGCACCTGCTGCGGGCCCGGCACATTGGTCATCACCGCGGTCGCCTTGTTTGCCAGGAAGTCCAGCGCCTGTTTCTGCAACGCGCGCGGCGCCAGCCCCACGGCGGCCAGCAGTCCCATCGACAGCACCGCGGTATAGCCCTGTTTCAGCTCGTCCATGCGGCGGCGGACTTCGTGCACGCGCGAGATCGGATTGGCAATGCCGATCGGCAGCAACAAAGGCACCAGCCCGAACTTGTTGCCGAGTTCCTTCCACTTGCGCGGGTCGCGCAGGTTGACTGGCACCATCGCGCGCAGCTCGCAGCCGTCCACCTCTTCCCCGCGGTCCTTCAGGTAGGACCGGATCGCGCCGGTGACACTTGCCAGCAGGACATCGTTGACCGAACAGCCGAGCGCGCGGCCGACGGCCTTCACGTCGTCGAGCGGCAGCGGCTCGTTCCACGCGACCACCTTGGCGCCGCCGGGCCGCCCCTTCAGGCTGGTGACCGAATCGTTGTCCATCAGCGCAATGCCGGCGGCATCGCGCGCGACCTGCGACGCGATACGCGTGTATTCGCCGGCGGCCTCACCCAGCGAATCGGGGTCGTTCAGCAGCGCCACCGACGCCTGCAGCGCCCTGCTCGCGAAGTCGCCCGTGGTGCCGATGGCCCTCACCGTCGCATTGGTAAAAGGCCGCAAAAACGCGTCCCACTCGCCGGCCGGCAGCTTGCTGCCGGGCTTGTCGGGCTCTGCCTCCTCGGGTGCCGCGTCCTGCGAAGTCATCGCCAGCAGAACCCCGATCAGTGCAATGCCGTCCGCAATGCAATGGTGAATGCGCACGACCATCGCCTGGCCGCTGTTGTAGTTTTCGATCAGGTGCATCTGCCACAGCGGCTTCATCGGATCGAGCGCCTGCGACGCGAGCTGGCCCGTCAGCTTCTTCAGGTCCTTCTCATCGCCCGCACCGGGCAGCGCGATTCGCACCAGATGGTGATCGAGGTCGAAATCGTCATCCTCTTCCCAGTAGTACCCGGTCGCATCCTGCACGACGCGGCTGCGCATTCTCGTGTGCCTGGCAAAGCGGTTTGCGATGAGGTCGCGCAGACGAGCGAGATCGAGCGGGCCATCGAACTCGTAGATGCCGACGATCATCATCAGGTTGGCGGGCGAGTCCATCCGCAGCCAAGCCGTGTCGATGGACGACATCCGTTCACGCTTGCCCATCGGTTCTCTCCCGGGTCGTTCGCCGTCGCGGCGAGCGCGGCTTTTCTGACTGCAGTGCGAAGGTCGCTGCCTATAATAGTCGAGGCGTTACGGTGGCGGCGCTACCGAGCGGAGCCGCACGACCCCGATACGGGGCTAACAACAAGGAGACGAGCAGTGAGCGACCTGAAATCCACCTTCGAGAAAGCCGTTGCCGATTCCAAGAATCTGCCGGAGCGGCCGGACAACCAGACCCTGCTGAAGCTCTATGCGCTGTACAAGCAGGCATCGAGCGGCGATGTTGACGGCAAGCGCCCGGGCTTCACCGACATGGTCGGACGCGCGAAGTGGGACGCGTGGAACGAACTGAAGGGCACGAAGGCCGACGACGCGATGAAGCAATACGTCGCGCTGATCGAGGACCTGAAGGGATAGGTCCCGGGCCTGGCCGTCAGGCCTTGCCGGAACGCGATTTCGTTGCCGGTTTCCTGGCGGTCTTCTTCGCCGGTGCCTTGGCCGCCTTTGCCGCGTGCGCCAGCAGACGGTCGAAGTTGTGTTCGATGTGCTCGACGAACTTCGCCTTGAACGGCCGCAGCAGAAAACCGAGCGTCACGTCGAGCCGGATCTCGGCATCCGACACCTGCATCTGACCTTCGACCCCGCTGCGATGGAAACGCAGCGTGTTGCCATGCCACTCACTCGTCAGGTTGTATTCCTCGGCGAGATCGTCGGCCGCCTTCTGCACCAGCGTCCGCGCCTTCGCCATCGGCAGCGAATGGAACTTGATCATCTTGATGTCTGACATGGCGGCTCCGGTCGCGAGGTCAGCGATTCTGCAGCACTTCCGGGTTGAGCAAGGTCGGCGGGCGGTTTCCGGCCAGCGCTGCCCGGACATTCGCGATCGCGAGCGCCGCCATCGCAGTCCGCGCCCTGACCGTGCTCGACGCGATGTGCGGCGTCAGCACGACGTTTTCCAGCTCGAGCAGGCCGGGATTCAGCGCCGGTTCGTTCTCGTAAACGTCTAGGCCCGCCGCGGCGATTCGGCCTTCGCGCAGCGCCACGACCAGCGCTGCGTCGTCGACGACGCCGCCGCGCGCAATGTTGACCAGCACCGCAGTCGGTTTCATCAACGCCAGCTGATCCGCCCCGATGATGTGATGGACGGACTGCGAATACGGCAGGACGAGCACGAGGTGGTCCGCCTCCCGCAGCAGCGTCTCGAATCCGACGTGCCGGGCACCCGCCTCCTGGTCGGCCGGCAAGCGTGTGCGGTTGTGATAGATGACCGGCATCGAGAATCCGCCCGCGCGCCGCGCGATCGCGCGCCCGATGCGGCCCATGCCGAGGATTCCGAGCGTCGATCCGCTGACTTCGGCGCCGGTGAACATCTCGAACGTCCAGCGCTTCCACTTCCCCTCGCGCAGCCAGCGCTCGGACTCGCCGACGCGGCGCGCGGCCGCCAACAGCAGCGCCCACGCGTGATCGGCCGTCGCGTCGTTCAGTACATCGGGCGTATTGGTCGCCAGCACGGAACGGCGGCTGCAGGCCGGGACATCGATGTTGTTGTAACCGACTGCGATGTTCGCGACGATCTTCAGGCGAGGACATTGCGCAAGCAGCGCCTCGTCGATTCGGTCGCCGGCGGTAATCAGCGCGCCATCGGCGTCGCGCATCGCAGCGGCCAGTTCGCTCGACCCCCAGGCGACATCCTCCTGGTTCGCGACAACATCGAATTCGGCGCGGAGTTCATCGACCAGGGCGGGAAAGATCCGCCGCGAAACCACGACGCGAAACGGGCGGGTCATGTCTCGATGCTCCGCGGATGTTGAATCAACGGAAACGCTTCGAGATGCGGCGTCTTGGCTATCAGCGAGTGCATGAGCATCCGACGATTCACAGGTAATAAAGCACCAGGTAGCCGATCAGAAGAACGATTACCCACAGCGCCATGCTTCGGATCGGCCAGGTGCGAGCGAGACTGCCATGCGGTCCGGACTGACGCTCGATTCCAGCGAGTGCCCGATCCAGCCCGCGGCGCGTTCCACCGACAATGACCATCCGAGCCGAATCGATCACTCGTCCGGCCGCCGTCGCAACCGATGGCAGCGGCCGACGGTAGAACCAGTCAGCGTCTAGCGTAATCGTCAGCGTGCGCTTCAGCAATGGCAGCAGCAGGAAGAATGCCAGTCCCGAAAAGAGCAGCAGCTGCAGTTGCGTGAGCACGTGCGCTGCCGTGTACGGCACGTATTCGACCGGGTACGGCAGCATGCGATAAAGCGGCTCGGTCCAGATGCCGAGCGCGATGCACAGGAACGCGAACAGGATCATCGCCCATCTCATCGTGGCCGGCGGATCCGCCGGGCGCAGCCCGGAATCCTTCTGAAAGAACACGAACCACGGGAACTTGATCCCCGCATGCAGGAACACGCCGGCCGACGCGGCGGCCAGCAGCAGCCATACAGCGAGCAGCCCACCATCACTTGCGGCCTGGCTGATCATCGACTTCGAGACGAAGCCGGAGGTCAGCGGGAAGGAGGAGATCGCGAGTGCGCCGATCGTGCCGCAGATCGTCGTGACCGGCATGCTATGGAACAGTCCTCCCAGGTCCGAGCACTTGCGCCGTCCGGTCATGTAGAGCACCGAGCCGGCCGACATCAGCAGCAACGCCTTGTAGATGATGTGCGTGAAAGCGTGCGCGGCCGCGCCGTTCAGCGCCATTTCCGTGCCGATGCCGATCCCGGCAACCATGAAGCCGACCTGGTTGACGATCGAGTAGGCGAGGATCCGCCGCATGTCGTTTTCGAGCAGCGCGTAGACGATGCCGTAGAAGACCATGAACAGGCCGACCCAGATCAGCACTTCGAAGCCCGGGAAACCACGCAACAGCACGAAGACCGCCGTCTTGGTCGTGAACGCGGACAGGAACACCGTTCCGCTCCAGGAGGCCTCCGGATACGCATCCGGCAGCCAGGCCGAAAGTGGCGGCGCCCCGGCGTTTACCAGAAAACCCGCCAGGATCAGCCAGTGCGCGACCGAGTCCGGGCTCATGTGCGCAAAAGTCACGTCGCCTGTCTGGGCCACATGGCCGGCGACGCCGGCGAAGAGGAGCACGCCGCCGGCGAGATGGATCATCAGGTACCGCATACTGGCGCGATACGACGCGGCCGTGCCTGCGCTCCACAGAACCAGCGTCGAACCGATCGCCATCACCTCCCAGAAGATGAAGACGGTGATCAGGTCCCCGGCCAGAGCCACCCCGATAGCCGAGCCCGCGTACAGCATCGCCGCCGACAGCTCGAGCCGACTCTTCTGCCCCAGCGCGAACAGGCCGCCACCGAAAGCCATGATCGAGAAGATCGTCGCGAACAGTCGACCGAGCCGGCTGCCTTCGATCGGCGTCAGCGTGTAGCCGAGGAAGCTCAGCTGCCAG
>DAINBQ010000160.1:0-7452 GCA_036732825.1 Burkholderiaceae bacterium
ACCAGTGCCGGCGTGATGTAGTAGCCGAGCGCCTGGATGAAGACCATCAGCACGCCGGCGCCGACCGCAGGCAGCGTCTGCGGCGCGTAGACGCGCCGGAACGCCGTCAGCGGCGTCGCGCCCAGCGACAGCGCGGCCCGGACGTGCGCAGCGGGAATCGATCGCATCGCGGCGTACAGCGGCAGCACCATGAAGGGCAGCAGCACGTGAGTCATTGCTGTATAGACCGCGGCACGCCGATACAGCAGCTCGAACGGAGTGTCGATGATCGCGGCCTGCAGCAGCGCCGAATTGATCACGCCCTCGTGCTGCAGCAGCACGATCCACGCCGACGTGCGCACGAGCAGCGAGGTCCAGAACGGCAGCAGCACCAGCACCAGCAGCATGTTCGCGGTGCGCGTCGGCAGCGACGCCAGCACGTACGCGAGCGGATAGCCGAGCAGCAGGCACAGGACGGTCACCGCCGTCGCGATGCTGAACGTGCGGGCAAGCACCTGCACGAAGATCTTCTCGTTGTCTGGCGCGCCGACGAAACCGCCGTCCGCCGTGCGCTTCATATCGACCGCCGCGAGCAGGAAGAGTGACGTGACCGGCCCCGATGCGCGCGCGATCGCGCCCCAGGTCTCGACCTCGGCCCACTTCGGGTCGATCGCGAGCAGCGCGTCGCGCGCCGGACCCTGCAGCGGGTCGGGCAGGCTGCGGCCGGTCGTGAACAGCAGCGAGCGGAATCCGCTGATGTCGTAGTTGAGCCTGGTGGCGGCCGGTGCGAGCGTGCCCGCCGCACGCGCGGCGCGCACGTCGTCGATCAGCGCGGCGAACGTGGCCTCGTCCGGCAGCGCGCGACCGTCCCAGCGCCGGATCTCGCGCGCGACATTCGGCATGGCCGAGGAGAACTCGGTGTCGACGACGCTGCGTGTCAGCAGCGCGCCGATCGGACCGAGGAAGGTCAGCAGCAGGAACGCGAGCAGCGGCGTCGTCAGCAGAAACGCGCGCCACTTCCTTGCGCGCTCGGCGGCGGCGAGCTGCTGCGCCAGTGACCTGTCCGGCGCGGACGAGCGCACTGTGCCGCGGCCCGCAGGCGCGCGGTCGGCTGCCGTTGCTTCCCGATGTTGCACGCGCGCTCAGAACGCGGCGGCCGGCATCGTCCGGTGCCGGCCGCGGTGAGGCTCGCGAGCTACTTGGCGAGCCAGGCGTTGAAACGCTGGTTCAGCTTGTCCAGGTTCTCGAGCCAGAACTTGTCGTTGATGTAGACCGAGGCCTTCAGGATCGCGGGGTTGGTCGGAAGATCCGGCAGCACCGACTTGTCCACCAGCGGGGTGGCGGCGTTGTGCGTAACGCCGTAGGGGATGCGCGGCGGCAGGTTCTTCTGGTTCTGCGGATCGCTGGCGAACGCGAGGAAGCGTTCGGCCGCGGCCTTGTTCGGCGAGCCTTTCATGATCACCCACGAATCGACCGTGTAGAGGCTGCCGTTCCAGACCATCTTGAAGTTCTTCTTGTCGGTCTTGTTCGCCGCGGCGATGCGGCCGTTGTAGGCCGAGACCATCGCCGCCTCGCCGGAGGCGAGCATCTGCGGCGGCTGCGAGCCCTTCTCCCACCAGATCAGATGCGGCTTCAGCTGCGACAGTTTGTTGAACGCGCGGTCGACGCCGGCCGGAGTCGACAGCACCTTGTAGACGTCGGCGGGCGCGACGCCGTCAGCGATCAGCGCGATCTCGAGGTTGGTCTTCGGGCCCTTGCGCAGCGCGCGCTTGCCGGGGTACTTCTTGACGTCCCAGAAGTCGGCCCAGCTCTTCGGCGCCTCCTTGATCTTGTCGCCGTCGTAGCCGAGCACGAAGTTGTAGACGATCGAGCCGACGCCGCAGTCGCTCACCGCGTCCTTCAGGTACTTGTCGCGCCCCCCGAGCTTCGCCCAGTCGATCTTCTCGAACAGGCCTTCCTCGCAGCCGAGTGCCAGTTCCTCGCTCTCGACCTGCACGACGTCCCAGTTGTTCGCGCCGCCCTGCATCTTGGCGCGCAACACGCCGATGCCGCCGTCCCAGCTCTCGTCGACCATCTTGACGCCGGTCTTCTCCATGAACGGCTTGAAATAGACCTCCTTCTGCGCATCCTGGTAGGCGCCGCCCCAGGAGACGACCGACAGCGGCCGCCCCTGCGCCAGCGCACCGCTCGCAAACAACGCGAATGCCACGCCGACGATCGTCGCGCCGGCGCTCCACCTCTTCGTGCTGGTGCTCATCCTTGATCCTCCTTGTCCCCTCTTGTAATCGAAACTTCACTCCGGAAAGACGACTGTACTTGCGGCCGCCCACTGCGCGATGGCCTCGGCGCCGGCGGCCGGCAGCGCGTGCGCGTTCTGCGCCGGCACGTTGGCGACGAGTTCACCGGCTGCCGTCTGCAGCCGCACCCGAACATGGCTACCGAGAAAAATAGTCTCGGCGACACGCGCGGGCAACCGGTTGTCCGCATTCACGTGGCCCGCTGTCGTGACCACGTTGACGTGCTCGGGCCGGATCGAAATCGTCGCCGGCGACTGTGCCTGGCACGTACCGGCCACGACCCCGCGCACCGTGGTGCCGCCCTCGATCTGCACGACGCACTCGCCGGCGGATGCATCGCCGACCACCTGCGCGCGCAGTCGGTTGTTTTCCCCGATGAACGAGGCGACGAAGAGGTTCGCGGGCCGTTCGTACAGCCGGCGCGGATCGTCGATCTGCTGGATGCTGCCTTGCCGGAACACGGCGACGCGATCCGACATCGTCATCGCCTCCGACTGGTCATGCGTGACGTAGACCATCGTGATGCCGAGCCTGTCGTGCAGGCTGCGCAGCTCGAGCTGCATCTCCTCGCGCAACTGCTTGTCGAGCGCGCCGAGCGGTTCGTCCATGAGGATCAGCTGCGGCTCGAACACCAGCGCGCGCGCCACCGCCACGCGCTGCTGCTGCCCGCCCGAAAGCTGCGCCGGCATGCGCGTTTCCATCCCGGGCAGCCGCACCATGTCGAGCGCGCGCTGCACGCGCCGCGCGGCATCGCCCTTGTCGATCCCGCGCACTGAGAGCGGGAAGGCGAGGTTCTCGCCGACGGTCATGTGCGGGAACAGCGCGTAGTTCTGGAACACCATGCCGAAGTTGCGCTTGTACGGCGGCAGCGACTCGATCGACTTGCCTCGCAGCCGGATGTGGCCCGCGGTCGGCCGTTCGAAGCCCGCCAGCATCATCAGCGTCGTCGTCTTGCCGGAACCCGATGGGCCGAGCAGCGACAGGAACTCGCCCTCGGCGACCGCGAGGTCGAGCTGGTCCACGACGTTCGACCGTCCGTCGTAGGTCTTGCAGACACTGTCGAACTCGACGAAATGCGTCACAGCCACTGCTGCACGTAGGCCTCGGTGTCGCGCAGCGCGCGCGTGAAGCGCGCCAGCATCTCGTCGATCTCGGCCGGCGTGATCACGAGCGGCGGGCAGAGCGCCACCGCGTCGCCGAGCGGGCGCACGACGAGCCCGTGCGCGTGCGCGCGTTCGCCGAAGTGGCCCGCCACGGCGGCCGCCGCAGGAAACGATTCCTTCGTCGCCTTGTCCTTCACCAGCTCGACCGCGGCGATCAGCCCCACGCCGCGAACCTCGCCGACGATCGGGCTCGCGAGCAGCTTGCGCAGGCCGTCCTGGAACTGCGGCGCTTTCTCCCGCACGCGCGCGGCGATGTCGGTTTCGCGGTAGACCTTCATCGCCGCGACCGCGACCGCGGCGCCGAGCGGATGGTTCGAGTAGGTGTAGCCGTGCCCAAACATGCCGAGCTTGGCCGACTGTTCGGCGATCGGCTGGTAGACGCGCTCCGAGACCATCGTCGCCGAGAACGGCACGTAACCGCCGGTCAGCGCCTTCGCGCAGGTGACGATGTCGGGCTCGATGTCATAGGTCTGGCTGCCCCACATCCGGCCGGTGCGCCCGAAGCCGCAGATCACCTCGTCGGCGATCAGCAGGATGTCGTAGTTCTTCAGGAGCGGCTGGATCAGGTCGAAGTAGCCAGCCGGCGGCGGGATCACGCCACCTGCGCCCATCAGCGGCTCGGCGATGAACGCGGCGATATTCTCCGGACCTTCCTTCTCGATCAGCGCCTGCAACTGCCGCGCGAGCCGCGCCGAGAAGGCCTCCTCGCCTTCGCCGACCTGCGCGAAGCGGTAGTGATGCGGGCAGTCCGCGCGGACGACGTCCGGTCCCGGCAGATCGAAGCCGGTGTGCAGATGAGGCAGGCCGGTCAGCGTCGCCGCCGCGACGCTGACCCCGTGATAGGCCTTCGTGCGCGCGATGATCTTCTTCTTCGCGGGCCGCCCCAGCGCGTTGTTGTAGTAGCGCACCAGCTTGATCGCGGTGTCGTTCGCGTCCGAGCCGCTGGTGCCGAAGAAGACGCGCGCCATCTTTGCGGGCGCCAGCGCCAGCAGATCGGCCGCCGCCTGCACGGCGACGTCCGAGGTCTTGTGCGCGAAGCCGTGGTAGTACGGCAGCGTGTTGAGCTGGCGCGTCGCCGCCGCGATCAGCCGCTCGTCCGAGAAGCCGAGCGACGCGCACCACAGCCCGGCCATGCCCTCGATGTACTCGCGGCCCTGGTCGTCGTACACGTAGATGCCGCGCCCGCGCGTCATCACGACCGGGCCCTTTTCCTCGTGCTTGCGCAGGTTGGTGAACGGATGGAGGGACTGCAGCTTGTCCAGTTCCGCGAGGCTGGCCGGCTTGTTCATCGCACGTTTCTCCGTCGGACCCTGTCGCAGCCAGGGTGCCTTGTCAAGGATACGCGCGCGGGCCAGTGGCAGGCGGCTTACGCCTCGCCGGGCTCGGCGTGACCCTGACAAGCGCCGCTGCGCGCCGCTGTAGGCGTACCGCGGGATCCATCCTTGCTTGCTAACCGCGGCATAGGCGGAGCTAGAGTCCTGCACTCCTGGTGCGCGACCATCACGCGCCGCTGGCCGACGAGGTGCGAATGTGAAAACGAACGTTGAGTGGACCAGCGGCAACCGCGTCCACCTGCTCGAAAACGGCGACTCGTATTTCCCAGCCGTCTTGGATGCGATCGATGCGGCCGAGCGAGAAGTCCTGATCGAGACCTTCATCCTGTTCGAGGACCGCGTGGGTCGCGACTTGCAGCAACACTTGATCAATGCCACTGCTCGCGGTGTCGCAGTTGACCTGATGGTCGACGGTTTCGGCTCGCCCGATCTCTCTAATGACTTCATCTCGGCTTTGACCGACGCCGGCGTGCGGCTGCATGTTTATGAGCCGACACCGCCCGTTCGTCAACTGAAGCCGCTGCGCCGGCTGCATCGCAAGATCGTCGTCGTCGATGGGCAGATCGCTTTCGTCGGCGGCATCAACTTCTCCGAAGACCACTTGGAAAGTTTTGGCGCTCGGGCCAAGCAGGACTATGCGGTCCGCATCGAAGGTCCGGTGGTCGAGCGCATCCATAGCTTCGCAGGCCAGGCATTGGCGCCGGTGCAGCGGCGCTTGAAGATGGAGCGCCCCGCGACGTGCGAAGCCAGTCAGGTCGTAAGTCGGGTCGCCGCCTCCGAACCGCAGACGCTGCCGGGCAGCGCCGAGGTGGCATTTGTCAGCCGCGACAACCGCCATCACCGCACCGACATCGAGCGCGCCTATCGAATGGCCATCCGAACCGCACGTGACACGGTGTTCATCGCCAACGCGTACTTCTTTCCCGGTTATCGGTTGCTGCGGGACCTGCGGCGCGCCGCGTCCCGCGGCGTGACAGTGCAGCTGATCCTGCCGAACGATCCCGATGTACGGATCGCGCGGGTGGCGGCACGGTTGCTGTATGAGAGTCTGATGAAGGATGGCGTGACGATCCACGAATACTGTCGCCGCGACATGCACTGCAAGGTGGCGGTAGTCGATGGCATCTGGAGCACGGTCGGCTCTACCAATCTCGATCCGCTCAGCCTGGCGCTGAATCTGGAAGCCAATGTTCTGATCCGCGATGCCGAGTTCGCCACCACGTTACAGCAGCGCCTGCAGCGTTTGATCGAACACGATTGCGAGCAACTGAAGCCCGACGTACTGCCGCGGCTGACGATGTGGCGCTACCTGACGGGATCCTTGGCGTATCACGTTTCGCGCGGATTTCCGCGCTGGCTACGCGTGCTGCCGTATTCCGGCGCGCGAATCCGATCTTTCGTTCGCGGACAGCGTATCGACACCCCGACTGCACTCGATGCGTCGGCACACGGCGACTGAGCCATGACGGGACGCTGGCTCCGCGCTCGGCCCCGCATAAAGCAAGCTCTGTGGATTGCATTTGCGGTGGCTGTGCTCGGGCTGATCGGCTGGCGCGCGCGCGAGATCGACTGGAGCGAAGTGCTTACTGCCCTGCGCGCGTTGCCGCTGATGACCGTGGCGCTGGGCGCAGTGATAGCCGTCGCTGCGCATGCTGCTTACATCAGCTATGACCTCCTGGCCCGTCGCTATACCGGACACCGGCTCGGCATGGTCCGAACGGCGGCAGTCGCGGGTGTCTGTTTCGCGTTCAACCTGAATCTCGGCGCACTGGTCGGCGGCGTAGCACTGCGCTACCGGCTGTACGGCCGTTTCGGGCTGACCACCTCCGTGATTACGCGCATCCTCGGTTTCAGCCTGTTGACGAACTGGATCGGGTACTCCGCGCTGGCGGGCGCCGCCTTCGCCAGCGGCCTGGTCAATCTGCCCGATGACGCTCCGATCTCCAGCGCTGCACTGCGCGCGTTCGGTGCGGTCTTGCTGCTGGTCGCTGCCGCATTCCTGGTGGCAAGTCGATGGTCGCGGCGGCGCCAGTGGGATGTGCGCGGTCACACGATCGAGTTGCCGCGGGCACGGACGGCGGCGCTGCAGATCACGGCATCAGTGACACACTGGTCGCTGGTCGCGGCCGTGATGTACGTGCTGCTGCAGGGAAAGGTCGGGTTCGCTACGGTGCTCTGCGCGCTGCTGCTCGCCAGCGTAGCTGGCGTGATCACGCATATCCCCGCCGGGCTCGGTGTCCTGGAGGCTGTGTTTCTGTCATTGTTGGCCGGCGCGCTTCCGGTCAATCAACTGCTGGCGGCGTTGCTGGCATACCGAGCGGTGTTCTACTTGGGGCCGCTGATCATTGCCGGCTTCGCCTATCTCGCGCTCGAATTCGCGGCGCGCCGCCCCCACGCGAAGATCAGTGCGTGATCGCAAAGGGATGCTTGCACCGAAGGAGGCCACGCATGGAACAACCCCGCCCGAGCGTCGCGGACAAGCGGCGCGCATTCCGCCGCCTGCACGAAAGCGGCTGCTTCGTCATTCCAAACCCGTGGGATCCGGGCAGCGCGCGATACCTGCAGAGCCTCGGCTTCAAGGCGCTCGCCACAACGAGCGCCGGATTCGCCTGGTCGAAGGCGCGCCCCGACAACGGCGTGACGCGCGACATGATGATCGCGCACCTGCAGGAGATGGTC
>DAINBQ010000161.1:0-7307 GCA_036732825.1 Burkholderiaceae bacterium
CGCGTCTGGCCGAGTCGGTGGCCCGCCTGTGCCGCGTGGCCTCGATTCTGCATGTGGCGCACTTCTTCGGGCTGGACTGGAAGACGGTCAAGGAGCTGGACCGCGCCAGTTTGGAGCGGGCGCTCGGCCCGGTCGAGCTGGACGGCATTGCAGTGATTGCGTTGGACGAGTTTGCGATCCAGAAAGGCCATCGCTATGCCACCGTGATCGTGGAGCCGCTGCGCAAGCGCGTGCTGTGGGTGGGGCGCGGTCGCGGCCGCGAAGACATCCGGCCGTTCTTTGCGCTGCTGGGCCCGCAACGCTGCCTCGCGCTGCGGGCGGCGGTCATGGACATGAGCGCCGGCTACGAACTCGAGGTGCAGGCGCACTGTCCGCACGCGGCCATCGTGTTCGATCTGTTCCACGTGGTGGCCAAGTACGGCCGCGAGGTCATCGACCGGGTGCGGGTCGATCGGGCCAACGAGCTGCGCGCCGATCGCCACGGCCGGCGCGTCGTCAAGGCCGCGCGCTGGCTGCTGCTGAAGAATCGTGACAACCTGAGCCCGCGCCAGGACGTCGAACTCGACGAACTGCTGGCCGCCAACCACTCGCTGTTCGTCGTCTACGTGCTGCGCGACGCGCTCAAGAATCTGTGGCAGCAGCGCCATCCGGAGCAGGCCGCCCGCGCCTGGCGCAGTTGGTATCGCCAGGCGCTGCGCAGCGGCATCGGCCCGCTGCGCCACTTCGCCCGCAAACTGCGCCCCTACGTCCCGGGCATCCTGGCCCACTGCCTCTACCCACTCGGCACCAACCTGATCGAGGGCATCAACAACAAGATCAAGGTCATCAAACGCATGGCCTACGGCTTCCGCGACGACGCCTACTTCTTCCTCAAAATCCGCGCCGCCTTCCCCGGAGTTGGGAGATGAACCTTTTTTTATTGCGTCGCCTTGTCCGGGCCGAGACCCGCGGGGACGAGGCACGCAAAGCGCCAGGCCTGAGGGCGGGCGGATGCGGTCGGGACGGCAGCGACCGCCCGGGCCTTGGCGCCAGGTTAGCGGGCAGGGCCGGTTACCATGGTCACTATTAACTACCTCCAAACAAAGACGTACGGCTACCAGTTAAAGCTAATGCTCAAGTTGACATAATGCACATTATGCGCACTCCCGCCCGGACGGTGGGGCAACTCGCGCGCCGTACTTCAGCCTCGAGGTAGCGGCAGCCAGGCGGCATAAGCGAGGTCGAACCTGGGCTCACGCAAAGGTGGAACGTACAGCGTCGAGATCGGAGTCAGCGGAACCTCTCCAAGCCGGCCGATCGACGTGCGCTCGGTTCGCGGTTCGGCTCCCGGCGTGGCGGCGGCCTCGTAGACGATCGCCTGATGCTCCGGCGGATAGTGTTCGAGCAACTTGCGCACCAGCATCGGCAACGCCGACAGCTCGTACGACATCCCGCGATACGTCCATTCGCCGAGGACGCCGATCTGCCACAGGATCAGTTGCTGGCTTGTATCGATCGAGCGCATCCGCAGCAGGAAGTCGGTAGCCTCGAGCGACTGGCAGCCTGAATCGGCCGGATCGACTCCGAGGTCGGCAAACAGGCAGTCCTCGGCCGACACGGCGGGCAGCATTCGCGCCCCGAAACCCTCGCGACGTGCCCGCCGGATGGCTTCGTGCGAAGGAAAGGCAAAGACACCGGGGTGCCCGTAGAAGACGGCGACGGTTCGGTACCCTGCTCTTACGCTGCCCATGATTGTCTCGACCATGTTCTCGTACGTCTCCGATCGCGGCTTCCCGTCGACATACAACGGCATCAAGGGCTCAGCCTTGCCGTTCAGAGCCCGAATTACCTTCTCTCCGGTCGCGTCGGCGACGCTGAAGTGCAGGCGCTCGGCCTGGCAGATGCATGCCGCAGCTTCGATTGTGAGTTGCCCAACGATGCGTATTCCAGTGCCGACGACCACCAGTTGGTCGCTCGACTGAGCGGTAGCATTGGGCGATTCCCCAGGGTCCGCGGCGGTACCTGTCATTCGCTGCGCGAGTTCGCGCAGGTCGGCGGCGAGCCGCTCGACCGCGCCCTGCGCTTCGTTGGTCGCCAATGGAAAAGCCGATCGGAGTGGAAACGGACTAGCCGAATCGTCGCAGCGAATGCCTTACCGATCGCCCGCTCGTCGCGCGCGATTGAAGGACCGCGAACGACTGTGACTTGCTTTGACAGGCTGCGGGCCAGCCGGACTTCGGCCGAACCGCAGCCTGAGGCGCTGGCTAGCGCAAGCCCTTGATCCGGGCGCCGATCGCGTCCTCGACCTGCTTCAGCTGCGCGACCTGCGCTTCGAGGACCATTCGGTTGCCCGCAATCAGCCGCTGCGTCAGTACGAGGGAATCCTTGTCCTTGATCGTCGAGAGGACAGTTGCCAGATCGATGCCACGAAAGATGTCAACCAGTGTTGTCATTTTTACTCCCGCCCGATGCTGCACTCACTACGCGACAGGCCCGACTGGGGTCCGCGCGTCCCGTCTGGTCGCCCTCACGATTCCGTGTGGCGTCGCCAATGCTTCCTGAATCGCCTCGCCGGCTTCAACGCGCGCGCCAGGGAAAACCACCACATCCCTGAGCCGCGCATTCCTGGCCACGTGGGCGTTGCCGCCGATCACGACGTTGTCGAGCTCGACATCGGAGCCAACGATCGCCGACTGCGCGACGAAAACTCTAAGTTTTTGATTGTCTAGCCACGTCAAGTTGCAGTCAAGCACATCGAACGGATAAGTGAAGTTGTGGTCCCACACCGCCATCGTTTCGGCGTGCAGCGGATTGCCGTCGCGCACGAACAGATCGAGCGTCAACGTGAACTCGTACTCGTCCCGCAGCGCGGTTCGCGGCGTGCGCGCGATGTAGTCGCAGATCTCGGGCTGCAGCGCGTAGAACCCGCAGCCCTTGATATTGCCGCGCGGACGCATCGGCTTCTCGATCAGCGAGGTCACCAGTCCGTGCTCGCCGATCCGCAGTTCGCAGCTTTCGGAGATCAGGCGGGGATCCGCCTCGCGCTTGGCCAGCTGCGCCGAGTGCCCCTGATCCAGGCAATGGACCAGCCGGGACGGGTCCTCGGCGATGAAGAAATAGTCGCCGAGAAGGAGCAGGAACGGCGTCGTCAGGGTTCGCCGCAGCGTTCCCACCGCGTGCGCGATGCCGAGCTGCTCGGTCTGTTCGACATACCGGAGTTCGATTCCATAGGCGGATCCGTCACCGAGAAAGCGCACGACGTCGGGCGCGCGATGGCCGACGACGACATGGGCTTCGCGCACGCCGAGCGCTTGAAGCATGCGCAGCTGATGGCCGATGATCGGCTCGTCGCCGACCGGCAGCAGCGGTTTCGGAACGCGATTGCCGAGCTCGCCCATGCGGTTGCCGCGGCCGGCGGCGAGGATCACGGCTGGATAGCGGTTCATGCGCCCCCTCCTCTGCCCGTTGCGATCCGCTCGAGGACCGTCGCGCCATCGTCGATCGCGGCCAGCGCGTCGACATATCGCTTCTGCTTCTGCTGCAGTTCCTCGCGGGTGGCTGCGTCGGTGAGAAGCCGCGCCAATCCCGACTCGGTGGCCGCGCCTCCGAACACTTCGAGTTCGGCAAAACCGTCGGTGAGCGGATTGTCGCGATAGAGCACGATCGACTCGAGCGTGTCCTGCATACCGGTCGGATAGACGTCGAAGGGAAACACGCTGCCGAGCCGGTCACGTTCCATCGCGCTGACGATCTCCCAGACGGGCCCGGAGCATAGCCCCATCAGGTCGAGAATGCCGTGGCTGTTCTTCAGCACCGCCGTTGCCTGCAGTCCGCATACGGCCTTGCCCATCGAGATCGAGACCTTGTTTTCGGTAAGCATCAGGTCGGAACTGAAGATGAGTCCGTCGAATTCGGGTGGAGTCACCTGACCGATATCGGTCAGGTGCGCGCCGTTGCGGCTTGCAGCACCAAGGAGCGATCCGTTGTTCAGCGACACGATCGTCACGCCGCGCCCGAGCGAGCCAAGGTAATGGAGCAGCAGAGCTCCGAGATAACGGTAGAAGGTCAGCTGGAGAGTCTCTGCCGACTGCCAGGCCCAGTTCGAAACGATGTGCACCACCAGCAGATCGTCCGGGTGCCGCAGGTACTTGCTGCGAGTCGCCGCGCGAACCTGGGGAGCAATCGTCAGCGGAACGTCCCAATAGCGGAACGGCGTGCCTTTGCGCCCTGCCACTGCGCCAGGCGCGTGCATCGGGCACGGAAGCATGATCTGCATCCGCTCCGGCAGCGCCTCGAACCGGTGGTACTGATGGGTGAGGTGCGGTGGTCCCAGGAAAATCCCCATCTCTCCCTGCGCAAACCCGAAGTGATCGAGCGTCACGAGCGGGATGTCGGTCTCGAGCAGACCTTCTTCCCAGCCGGGCTCGCGCGCCAGCGGCGCAAGACCGCTGGACCAGAACATCAGCGGGTAGTCGGCGAAGACGATGACGTCGGGCTTGAATCTGTCGAGCGTCCTCGCCCAGGTCACCACGTTGGCCGGGCCATCCTGGCCGAGCGCGGAGATGTTGCCGGCAAACTCGTCCTGCAGGAAACGCGTCGCGAACGCCGATGCCAGAAAGTGGACGCGGTGCCCGTTGCGGGTCAGCAGAGCGGCAAGGTAGCGCGCAGTCACGGTTTCGCCCGAGCCGACGTCGACCGGGGTGACGAGCAGCACCTTCATGCGAGTGCCGTGGCGACTATCTGGCTCGCCGTCGGAAGTTCAGCCAGTCGCTGCATGTACTCGCGCCGGGCGTCGTCGGTCGACTTCCGCACGGGTCCGCCGCCAAGCAGTTCAACGAGCCTCGCGCGGGTCGCATCGCCGCCAAAGGTTTCAAGGCGCGCAGTGCAGCGCCTGAATGCATGCTCGTCGCCGAAGCCGAGGTGATCGAGATCGTCCCGGTTCCATATCGGAAACACTTCCCACGGGAAGATCGCCCCGGGCCGCACCTGTTCGATCGCGCACGCCCAGCGCGCTCCCGGCTCGCCGCGCCGCTCCTGCAACTCGGTGATGCCTGATCCATTGGCGAGCAGCGCACATGGCACACCCAGCGACACCGCCTTGCCGAGGCTCACCGAGATCGCGTTGTCGGTCAGCATCAGGTCGGAAGCGGCGATCAGTCGCTCGAACTCGTCCGGAGGCATCGGCGGCACGTTGATTGCCCGGAAGCCGCTGATGTGAACCGGTGCGAGCAGACCCTCAGCATGGACCGAAACCACGACGACCTGGCGCTTCAGCCCTGCAAGCATCTCGGCCAGCAGTTCGGACAGGAATCGGTAGTGCGGGAGGCCGAGGTCGCGCGCCAGGTGCACAGCCCACCCCGGCGCGGTGTGCAACACCAGCAGGCCCTGCTCGTCGTCGAGATAACGCGCCCGCACGGCAAGGCGCTGCATCTCGGAAATCTCCGGCGCAACCTCGCATCGGAATGGCCGGCCGCGACGACCCGGAACCGGCTCGGGGTCGTTGATCGGGCACGGAAGAAGCACCTCCATGTTCGGGGGGAGCGCCGGAGTGACCTCCATGCCGAAGGTCATGTGCGGCGGACCGAACGCCACGATGCGCTGCCGCTGCGCGTAGCCAAGGTGATCAAGAGTGAAAAGCGCCGCGCCGGTCCGCTCCAGCGCGCCAACCCACGCGTCGTCGGCCAGTGGCACGCTGCCGCTGCTGAAGAAGAGCAGCGGGTAGTCGGCGAAGATGATCGCGTCTGGACGCGATTGTTCGATCGCCTGCGTCCACAGGCGCTGGTTTTCGCGCAGCGATCCGCCGAGGCTCTGCAGGCGGTCCGGAAACGCGGGCTCGATGTAGCGGCGCGCCCCCCGGGAGGTGATGAATGTGCAGGACGCACCGCCGCGTTCGAGGTCCTGCGCCATGTTCACGAGCGTCACGGCCTCACCGGTCGACATTTCGCTCGGCGCCACGAGCAGGAACCGGCGCGCGTGGCGCATCCTCACTTCTCCACGACGATGTCATCAACCACCAGCGCATCGATGCCGGTGGTCAGGAACACGCCCAGGCAGTCCTCGAGCGAGTGCACGATCGGCTTGCCCATGATGTTCAGGCTCGTATTGAGCAGCAGCGGGATGCCAGTCAGCGTGCGAAAGGCCTCGATCAGCGCGTGGAAGCGGGGATTCCATTCGCTTCGAACGGACTGCAGCCGCCCGGTGCCGTCGGCATGAACCACTCCGGGAACGAGGTGGCGCATCCCGGGGCGGAAACGCAGGGTTCGCTCCATGTAGCGCGACGTTCGATAGGACTCGAAGTAGTCGGGACCGGCCTCGTCAAGGATCGAAGGGGCGAACGGGCGAAAGGTCTCACGGAACTTCACGGTCTGGTTGATTCGATCCTGGATGTCGGCGGGGCGCGGATCGGCAAGGATGGAACGATTGCCGAGCGCGCGCGGCCCGAACTCGGCACGACCCTGCACCCACGCGATGATCTTGCCGTCGGCCAGCAGCGCCGCGGCGCGTGCGATCGCTTCGGCGATCGGGGCTCGCGTCAGCCGCCCAAACCCGCCATAACGTTCGAGCCGATCGAGCGCATCCTTGTCGAGCAAGGACCCGAGATACGGGTCGGCCCGCGGAGCGCTCGCCGCAAACTCGACGCCGTCCTGCATGCAGGCGACGAAAGCCGCACCCAGCGCATTGCCGTCATCCGCCGGTGCCGAGGGAACGTGAAGACCCTCGAACGGCGTCAGATCCAGCAGCTTGCCGTTGAAGGTCGAGTTCAATGCGCATCCGCCGGCCAGCGCCAGGTTCGGCGACGGACTCCTCTCGTGGAGGTTGCAGAGCAGTTCGGACATCGCCTGCTCGAAGACGTGCTGTCCCGAAGCGGCGACGTCTGCGCGCGCGAGCGGACCGTCCCCCGCTTCGGATGCGATCTTCCAGGCCGAGTCGAGCCGGCTCGCCAACTGTTCGGCATCGCATGCACGTTCCAGCTGCAGTCCGTTCACGCGGATGACGGAAAGCAGCTCGCACAGTTTCGGATCGGGGCGACCATAGGCGGCGAGGCCCATGACCTTCCACTCCTCGCCGGCGAGAGGGTCGAAGCCGCACAACGCGCACAGTCGCGAATAGAACAGGCCGAGGCTTTCCTTCTCGACCGCCAGGCCCCCTCCTCCCGCAGGATCGAAGTCGAGTCGCTGCAACGTTCCCAACTCGTACCGGTAAGTCGCGACCGAGCCGTTCTCGCCGTAACCGTCGACCACGGCGACCGTGCACTCGTCGAAAGAGCTTGTGCAGGCAGCGTTGGCCGCGTGCGTCAGATGGTGATCGAAGCGCCGGATCGACACCGG
>DAINBQ010000162.1:0-7278 GCA_036732825.1 Burkholderiaceae bacterium
ATTCCTCGTGCGTGTCCGGATGCAGGAACACCGGGAAGTCCTTGCCGACCGGCCGATAGCCGAGTTCGATCATCTGCTGCGGCGTGGCCCCGACGACGACCCAGTCACGGTCCGTTTCGAGGGCAGCGTCGAGATCGCCGCTGTTGCGCCGGGCTTCGCCCAGCAGGGCGTCGCGCACGCAACCGCCGACTCGGTAAGCCTTCATCAATATGGGTTCTACTCGATCGTCTCGGCTTCGGTGCGCGCCGCGGCGATCCAGCGTTGCATCGAAGGCAGCGCGATCACGCGATCGGAATACGCGGCGAGCGGGCCCGGCAACGCGACCCCGTAGGTCGCGAAGCGAGTGACGACCGGCGCGTAGAAAGCATCGGCGATCGAGAACTCGCCGAACAACAGCGGTCCGCCAGCCGCCAGGCATTCGGTCCAGACCTCTTTGATGCGCGCAATGTCCGCAGCCACGTCGTCCCGCTGCTGGGCCGCGGCACCGCGCTCGGGATATCTGGCCCGGATGTCCATCGACATGTGCGTGCGCAGGGGAGCGAAGCCCGAATGCATCTCTGCAGCCACTGCGCGTGCCCGCGCGCGCGTTCCCGGGTCCCGCGGCCAGAGCCGTCCGGCGGCGTATTGCTCGTTGATGTATTCGCAGATCGCAAGCGAATCGAAAATCGTCAGACCGTCATCGATCAGGCAGGGCACCTTGCCGCTCGGCGAGTAGCGCAGGATCTGCTCCTTCGATTCGGGCCGGCTGAGCGGAATTCGGATCTCCTCGAATTCGAGGCCGGCCTGGGCCAGTGCGAGCCATCCGCGCAGCGACCAACTCGAGTAGTTCTTGTTGCCGATGACGAGTTTCAGGCTCACTGCGGCTCTCCCCGTCGCGCTGCGCGGTACACCGGTTCCAGTTCCTTGACGTTCTCGCGGAACATCGTCTCGTATTCGTTGCGGAAGTATGCGGCCGCCTGATCGAGCGTCTGCTGCGCGGTCTCAACGATGCGCGCGCGCGCGATAGCTGGCGAACTTCGACCGCGGATTCTCTCCCGACAGATAGACCGGCGCCTCGGCCTCCATCGGAGTCAGCTCGATCTGCAGTTCCGGGGCAGGTTCATAGGGCTGCCGGCTCGCGATGTTGTCGACCTTCATCGAATCGAGGTTGTCGCGGGACATCAGCGGCTCCCCGGGCGCGAACTCCATCATCATTGCCTGCAGGCGCGCGGCGGCGCCGGGCAGGTTGATCACCGGCCGCGGGTGGCCGCTGGCGCGCGCGGCGAACTCGACCAGTTCCCGCAGCGTGTAGATGCGCGGCCCGGCCAGTTCATAGGCGCGGCCGAAGGTGTCGTGATTGCCGAGTGCATTGCAGAACGCATCGGCAACATCGCCGACCCAGATCGGCTGGAAGCGAACCTCGGCGCCGCCGACCGGCAGCACCGGGAAGAACCGCGCCAGCTGCGCGAACATGTTGAGGAACTTGTCCTCCGGTCCGAACACGACCGACGGCTGGAAGATCGTCCAGTCGAGCCGGGATGCACGCACGAGCGCCTCGCCGTCGCCCTTGCTGCGCTGGTACATCGAGGGTCCGCGGGGGTCCGCGCCGAGGGCGCTCATGTGCAGGTAACGCTGCACACCGGCGGTGGCGCAGGTGGCGACGATGCGCCGCGGGAGCTCGACATGCGCCTGCGCGAACTCGGGGCCATACGGCGTGCCGCGCGAACCCTGCAGGATTCCGACCAGGTTGATGACTGCGTCCTGGTCCTGCGTCAGACGCGAGAGAACCGCATCGTCATGGACATCGGCCTCGACGACGTCGATCGTCGGCAGCAATATCAGATGCCGGGCACGCGCGCGGCGCCTGACGGGCACCGTGACCCGCAGGCCCCGTTCGACGAGACGGGACACGACATGACTCCCGACGAAGCCGCCGCCGCCGATGACGAGCACATTCGAGAGCTGCATCTTGCCTCGGGGAATCAACGCATCGAGTTGGTGGCGGCGGATTCTATTCCGCCGTACCTCGGAACCGGTCACCGTGGTTCACTGCGCCACACGCCGCTTCACGGCAGTTCGGTCGCGCCCGCCGCCTTGGGTGCAATCACGCCGAGCCGCGCCTTCAGCGATTGCTGCTTGTTCTCGTACAACGCCGCGTAATAGACGGTGTTCGACATTACCTTCTTCACGTAATCGCGTGTCTCGTTGAACGGGATCGTCTCGGCGAAGACCGCGCCCTCGACCGCGCGCGGCAGCGCAGCGCGCCACGCGCGCGGCCGTCCGGGCCCGGCGTTGTAGGCGGCCGTCGCAAGCACGGGCGAGCCGTCGAGGTCGTCGAGCACCATTTTCAGGTACCCGGTGCCGAGCTGCAGATTGACGTCCATCTCGTTGACGCGCGCCGGAGTGAAATTCGGCACGTTCATCTTGCGCGCGACGTAGCGTGCCGTGCGCGGCATCAGCTGCATCAGCCCGCTGGCTCCGACCGCGGAACGTGCGTCTGTGATGAAACGTGACTCCTGCCGGATCAGGCCATAGACCCAGTTCTCGTCGAGACCGAGCGGCCCTGCGTACTGCAGCATCGCATCGCGGAAGGGCGCCGGAAACCGTTGGCTGAAGTCAAATTCGGACTTGGTTCGATCAGAGGTATTGATCATGCGATCAAGATGGCCGCGGCTGCGCGCGAATTCCGCCGCCGCCAGAAGTTGACGATCGTCCATTCCGCGCAACTGCCAGTTCCACTCACGGTGCCCTTCGAGCCGCAAACCAAGCTCGTAGAACTTGAAGGCGCGCGCGAATCCGGCGTTGTCGGGAAACGGAGCGATCTCTTCGGGGAAAGGCGGGACGGCGCGCGGGGGCAGCACGATCGGCTGCCCGAGTTCTTCGGCAGCCAGCTTGCCGTAGAAATTGAACTGCCGCGAGATCCGCGCAAAGTGGTCCCGCGCTTCGGCCGGGCGGTTGCCGTGGCGCAGCGCTCGCCCGTACCAATAGACCCACGCAGACTCCGCACGCAGTGAAGCCGGCATGCGGTCGATCGTCGCCTTCACCGAGTTCCAGTCGCCGGCCCGCAGGGCCGCGCGCACCTGCCATTCGAGAACCTCCTCGACCCGGGCCGCATCGGTGCCGATGCCGACATGTTCGCCGCCACGGCGATACCAGTCATTGGCCTCGGGCATCAGCCGCAGCGCTGCCATGTGGCCGATACGGCCCCAGACGATGCCGCGCTGCTCCGGAGTGAGCAGCAGGTTCAGAGCATTCGCATATTCGGCGGCGCTTTCCGGGTTGTCGCGCGCCAGGCGCGCGATCGCGATCATCGCCAGTTCGCGCTGCACCTGAGTCAGACGCCGCTCGTGCGCAGTGAGCCAGGCCGCCGGACGGTCGATCGCCTGCGCGAGCAGTTTCGGATCGACCGCTCTCCCGTTCGCGTCGACCGCGCGCAGGCCGATCCGCTTGGCGGTCGTGAGCTGGTTCTGCTCCACCAATGCGCGCACCCGTTCCCATGCGGAAATGCGGCCGTCGGCAAGCAGGCCTTCGGTCAGCGCCAGGCAGCCCTCACCGGCCGAGTCGCGCGTGTTCGCGAGCAGTTGGCGAGCCTCGCGCGCAAAGACCTCCGCCTGCTGGCCTGAAGCGCCGCGATAGCGCGCCAGCGCCAGGTAGCAGCGAAGCTGATTGTCATCGGTCCACCAGATCATCCTGGCCGCTTCGCGCTCGAGCCCCGCATAGTCGCCACGGCCGCCGAGCGCAAGCGCCCAGTCGAGTCGCAGGCGGTCGGCGATGAAGGTGTTCGCGTGGCGGATCTGGAACTCAGCGACGCTGGTCGTGATGCCGGGCTCGTCGCTAGTCAGTCGAGCGGCCAGCTGCCAGTACTCGACATAGGGCGCCAGCGGATGACCGGAAAGCTGAGCAGCGAGCTGCTCCAGACGCTCACGATTGCCGAGGCGCGCCGCCTCATGTGCATCGAGAAACGCCTGATCGGCCGGCGAATACGGGCTGGACGCCGTTGCGGACACCGGCTTCCGCGCTTGCGCTGCACTCGCGAGCATCGGTGCGAGGGTCAGCGCAACGACCGTATAGACTGCGAAACGACGGAGGAACATCGAGCTGATTAGACCATGCGTTGGGTGGGTCGCGCGGCGAAATTCCCGATCGCCATGGATCTTCTTCTCTAGGTTGACGCCAGGGCTGTGGTTGGATAACGAATCGTCTCGCAAGTTGCAGCGTGAGCAGCTGTTGGCGGTACGTCGATCGCCGGATGGGGCTGCGCGCGAGAAGGCGGTTCAGCAGCGGGTCGCGGACTGGCTCGCTCGCGCTGACGTGCGCTCACTCGGATTCTACTTCCCGATCCGCGGCGAACCCGATCTGCGCGACGTCGTTGCCTGCTGGTTGAGCGCCGATTCGCGCCGTGTCGCTGCATTGCCGGTGGTGGTCGGCAGTTCGCTCGAGTTCCGCGCCTGGACCCCCGATGCGCCGATGCAGGCCGGCGAGTTCGGCATTCCGGTGCCGGCGCACGGCCGCTCCGTTCAGCCGGACTGCCTGCTGGTGCCCTGTGTCGGCTTCGACGATGCGCGGCACCGTCTGGGCTACGGCGGCGGTTACTACGACCGCACGCTCGCGGGCCTCGTTCCATGGCCGCTGGTGGTCGGCGTCGCCTATGAATCGACACGAGTTGCGACAATCGATCCACAGCCGCACGACGTGCAGCTCGATGCCGTCATCACCGACGTCGCACAGTACTGATCTGGCTCTTCAGGTCCGGCGCACCGGGCCGCGTCGGAACTCCGAGCGCACCCACTCCTTGAATGCGGCGACATGCGGCAGCGCGCCGCGCTGCCGGTTCACGAGCAGGAAATACCGGTATCCGGTCCGCATCCGCAGCTTCGGGAACGGCATCACCAGGTCGTTCGATGCGACCAGATCGTCGAGAAACGGCGTCCGCACGAGCGCCGCGCCCTGGCCGCGGACGGCGGCCTGCACGCACTGGTCGATGAACGTGAAGTAGATCCCGGTCGCGCGCTCGAACGGCGCGATGCCGGCGAACTCGCACCACTTGGCCCAGCTGCTGTAAGGCGCACTGGGCACCGTCTCGTCCATCGCGAGCAGCGGCAACTTCGCGAGGTCCGCGGGCTCGCGCAGTTCGACTCCACGCTCACGAGTCTCGGCAAGCAGGCGCGGGCTCATGGCCGGCGCCATTTCCTCCTCGAGCAGCACCGGCGCGTCGTTCGGCACGCTGGCCCCAGGGCGCAGCCAGCGCACGACGACGTCGATGCCGTCGGCCTCGAGGTCGACCATCCGGTCCGACGCGTCGATGCGGATGTCGATTCCAGGATGCTCGCGCTGGAACTCCGAAAGGCGAGGCACGAGCCAGAGCGATGCGAACGACGCATAGGTCGAGACCGTGACCCGCGGCGCCGCACCGACTCCGCGGATCTCGTCGACCGTGCGATCGATGCCGATCAGGGACGGCTGGATCACGCGCAGCATCCGCTCGCCTTCGACGGTGAGCTCGAGTGCGCGCGTTCGGCGGACGAACAGCGGCTTGCCGACCTGTCGTTCGAAGGCGGCGATCTGGCGGCTGATCGACGACTGGGTCAGGTTCAGTTCCTCGGCCGCGCGCGTGAACGAAAGGTGGCGTGCGGCTGCTTCGAAGCCCCGCAGTGCGGCCAGTTGTACCGGCCGCTGCGGGCGGCGCGACGGCTTGGGCGGCTTGCTGGTCATGGGCAAACCATACATGCATCTATCGCATGCATCAACTGCGAACTTTTCGTTTGTTCCATGGCCTGCAGAGGCATCTAATCCGTCCATGCATTCAAGGATGAATGCATTTCACGAATAGGAGAGTGACATGAGCTGGGAACCGCAAGTCGTACGCACGGTGGACCTCGGCTACGAGCAGCTGCTGGTCCTCGAATCTCAGCGCGGAGCCGTGATCCGGGTCCTGCATGGCGGTGTCTGGCTGACGCAGGAAGGCCTGGCGCGGGACATCTTCGCCGAGCGCGGCGCCGAGCTGCCGCTGGACGGCGACGGCCGGGTCGTCGTCGAAGGTCTCGGCGCAGCGCGCGTGCAATTGATCGACCGAGCCTACTTTTCCTCGACAAGGAAGTGGTTACAGGCCGTGGGCCATCGGATCGCGACGGCATTGCGGTCGTTCCGCGAGCGTGGCCAGTTGGGACGCGCCGGGGAATCGGCGGCTTGACTCCGGCCGTTCGCACCCGTCAGCTCTTTTTCTGCATGGAGAGCACATGAGTCGCGAAACAACGGTTCTCCGAACGCTCGACCTGCCGGGCGGTGGCATGGTGCCGTTCCCGGCGGTCCCCGGCGAGCAGGTTCGAATTCTCTACGGCCGCATCTGGCTGACGGAAGAGGGCGGCGGAGGCGATGCATTCCTTGCCAGTGGCGAGGAAATCCGCCTCGGCAAGCGTGGTCTTGCCGTCATCGAGGCCCTGGGTCCGGCCCGCGTCGAGTTGATCGAACCGGTTACGGGCCCCTCGATCCTTGGTCAGGCCGCCGAGCGGGCAACACGTTTGTTGGGCAACCTGCTGCGCCCAAGACGGCAAGCTGTCGGCACCTAGGCCGGGGCGAGGCCGAGCCGCCGCACGAGTTCTGCCGTCGGCTCGAACTGATTCATCGTGTAGAAGTGCAGGCCGGGCGCGCCGCGCGCGAAGAGCCGCTCGCAGATATCGGTCACGACATCCAGCCCGAAAGCCCGGATCGCTTCGCGGTCATCCCCGTAACTCTCGAGCCGTTTGCGAACCCAGCGCGGAATTTCGGCACCGCAGGCATCCGAGAACCGAGCGAGCTGCGTGAAATTGACGATCGGCATGATGCCGGCAACGATCGGCACCGTGCAGCCGAGCACTCGCACTTCATCGACGAAACGGCAGTAGGCGTCCGGATTGTAGAAATACTGCGTGATCGCCGAATCGGCCCCCGCCTGCACCTTGCGGACGAAGTTGGCCAGGTCGTCGGCCGGCGAACGTGCCTGCGGGTGATATTCCGGATACGCGGCGACCTCGATGCGGAACCAGTCGCCCGTTTCAGCACGGATGAACTCGACCAGCTCGTTCGCATAGCGGAAATCGCCGGCGCCGCCGGCTGCACCGGACGGCATGTCGCCGCGCAGCGCCACCATGCGGCGAATCCCCGCGGCACGGTACCCGCCCAGCAACTCCCGCACCGACGCGTGCGTCGTTCCGATGCAGGAAATGTGCGGCGCCACCGGCAAACCCTCCGCATGCATCTCCATCACCGTGTTCCAGGTGCCTTCCTTCGTCGAGCCGCCGGCGCCGAAAGTCACCGAGAAGA
>DAINBQ010000163.1:0-7242 GCA_036732825.1 Burkholderiaceae bacterium
GCGAAAGGCTGCCGTGCGTGTGATTGTCGTCGGAGCGGGAATCATCGGCGTATGCAGCGCCTATTACCTGCGCCGCGCCGGCCACGAGGTCATCGTCGTTGAGCGGCGCACCGGCGTGGCGCAGGAAGCGAGCCACGCGAATGCCGGCGTGCTGGCCCCGTCCTACGTCGGGCCCTGGGCCCAGCCCGGCATGCCCGGCAAGGTGTTCGCATACCTGTTTCGTGCCGAGTCTCCGGTCGTCTTCCGCCCGAGCGCCGATCCGGCTTTCTGGAACTGGCTCCGGCTCTGGCTCAGAGAATGCGGCCTCGAGCGGTACCTGCGAAACAAGGCCCGCATGCAGCGGCTCGCCTTCTACAGCCAGGTGCAGCTACGTGAGTTGCGTGAACGGCACCAGCTCGACTACGAACAGTCGACCGGCTACCTGCAACTCTTCCGCGCCGACGAAGATCTCGCCCGTTCGGAGCCAACGCGCCGCATGCTGAAGGAACTCGGAGTGCCTCATGCGCTGCTGAACGCAGAGCAGGCGCGTCGCATCGAGCCGGCGCTGGATCCGGAGACGATGCTCGCCGGCGCACTTCACCTTCCGGACGACGAGACCGGGAACTGCGCATTCTTTGCGCAGCTGTTGAAGGAAATCGCGATCCGGGACGGGGTCGAATTCCGATTCGACGTTGACGCGCTGAGGCTGGCGACCGCGGCCGGGCGCGTCGATCATCTGCGCACCGACGCCGGCGACCTTCGGGGCGACGCTTACGTGGTTGCGGGAGGTGTCGACAGCCGATCGCTGCTGCGCCCCGTCGGTATCCGGTTACCGTTGCTGGCCGTGAAAGGTTATTCGGCGACGGCTCCCGTCGCGGAACTCGGGCATGCGCCGACGACGGGCGTCATGGACGAGGCCTACAAGGTTGCGATCACGCGGCTCGGCAAACGACTGCGCATCGCCGGAACCGCCGAGCTGGGGACACGAGGAATGATCCTGCGTGAAAGTGCGCTCAGCACGCTGCTGAAGGTGGCGCGCGACTGGTTTCCGTCCGCCGCGACGTATCGCAGCGCGCAGTTCTGGATCGGTGCCCGGCCGATGCTTCCCGATGGCCCGCCTGTGCTGGGTCCGACTCCGCTGGCCAACCTGTACCTGAATACCGGCCATGGCTCGAGCGGCTGGGCGATGGCGTGTGGCTCGGCACGGCTGCTTGCCGACCTGATCTCGGGACGCACTCCGGAGATCGATCTGGACGGCTTGACGCTCGACAGATACTCGCGGCGGCGCGCCGCTTAGTCTGAATCCAATGGGCACGCCGCTTTACACCGTCGAGCAGCTCAGGCAGATCGAGCGAGCTGCGCAGCAGGGATTGGCGCCCGGCGAGCTGATGGCGCGTGCGGGACGGGCGGCTGCACGGTGGGTCGGAGAACTGCACCAGGGACGTCATTCGATCTTCGTCGTCGCCGGCCCGGGCAACAACGGTGGTGATGGATTCGTCGTTGCGACCGAACTGCGGGCCGCCGGTCACGATGTGCGCTGCATCCTCGTGGGCGCGGCGCAGCCCGCCACCGATGATGCGCGTAACGCCCTCGCCCGCTGGCGTGCCGCCGGCGGCGAGATCGATTCCCGGCTGCCGTCGGATCGCTTCGACGTTGTCGTCGATGCGTTGTTCGGCATCGGCCTTGCCCGACCGCTGCAGGGCGAGTTCCTCGCGGCTACGCAGTGGATCGACGAGCAGGAATCGGCTGTCTATGCGCTCGACGTTCCGAGCGGGCTGGACGCGGACCGAGGGAACTGGGTCGGCGGTGTCACCGGAGTGCGCGCCTCGGCAACGATCACTTTCATCGGCGACAAGCCGGGTCTGCATACCGGCGACGGCGTCGACGCAGCCGGCAGCGTGACGGTCGACCACCTCGGTGTTTCTCTTCCTTCGAACGACGGTGTGCTGGTCGACCCGGTCGACTTCCGCCCGGTCATCGAACCACGCCGGCGCAATACGCACAAGGGAAGCTACGGCAGCGTGCTGGTGGTCGGTGGCGGAGCCGGCATGGTCGGCGCACCGCTGCTCGCCGCGCGCGCCGCGCTGCGCATCGGCGCCGGACGCGTCTTTGTCGACTGCATCGGGGATCCGGCGCTCCGCGTCGATCCTGTTCAGCCTGAACTGATGTTCCGGCCCCATGCGACGCTGGCCGGACTGCAGGCGGTCGTCGTCGGTTGCGGCCTGGGTCTCGATGAGCGTGCCCGCGCCGCGCTTGAATGGTCGCTGCGTCAGGATGCGACGCTTGTCGTCGATGCCGATGCGCTGAACCTGATCGCGGAGGATGCAGGCTGCAGAAGTCTGCTGCTCGGGCGAACTGCGCCGACGGTGCTGACGCCGCACCCGCTGGAAGCGGCGCGTCTGCTCGGATCGACCGCGTCCGCAGTGCAGTCCGATCGCGTCGGCGCGGCGCGATCTTTGGCGGGGTCCTTCTGTGCAACGGTTGTGCTGAAAGGGGCAGGCACCGTCATCGCCCGTGCCGACGGCTACGCGATCAATCCGACAGGCGGTCCGGCGCTTGCAACGGCGGGTACCGGCGATTCGCTGGCTGGACTCCTGGGCGGTCTACTGGCCCAGTCCTTCGATCCCTGGTCGGCCACGCTGGCCGCTGTCTGGCTGCATGGACAGGCAGCTATCGGCGGCGACGTCGGACTCGTCGCCAGCGAGATCGCGCCGCGCGCGGCCGCGGCGCTGCGGTCGCTACGCGGCGACTGACTGCGCGGTAGCGACGATGCGGCCGGCATGCAGCTCGATCTGCCGATTGCAGCGGCGTGCGATGTCGGGGTCGTGAGTCACCAGCACGAGCGTGGATCCGCGTTCGCGATTCAACTCGAACATCAGCTCGATCACCGCCTCGCCGGTCCGGGCGTCCAGGCTGCCGGTGGGCTCATCGGCCAGCAGCAGCGGCGGCCGAAGCACGAAGGCCCGCGCCAGCGCAACGCGCTGCTGCTCGCCGCCCGACAGATACTTTGGATAGTGCGCCAGGCGCTCGCCGAGACCCACGCGCGCGAGCAGTGCGCGCGCAGACTCGACCGGGTTCGCCCCTTCCGGCGCACGCCCGGTGAGTTCGAGCGGCAGAAGAACATTCTCGAGTGCGGTCAGGTGAGGAAGCAGCTGGAAGGACTGGAACACGAATCCGAGACGCTGCGCGCGCAGGGCGGCGCGCCCGTCTTCGTCGAGCGCAAACAACTCGTCCCCGAAGATACGGACCGAGCCTGCGGTTGGAACGTCAAGCCCGGCAAGTAGTCCCAGCAATGTGGACTTGCCCGAACCGGAGGCCCCGACGATCGCAACCGTCTCGCCGGCTTCGATCGCGAGGTTGATATCATCCAGAATCGTCAGGCTGCCAGTGGCATCCTGCACGACCTTGCTGAGGCCACGCGCCTCGACCGCGATGTTCATTTATTTCGTCCCGTGCGCAGAACATTCCTGATCAGAGTCGGCTCGGCCCTGGCGGCGTTTTTCGCCGCATCCGCCGTTCCTGTGTCGGCGCATGCCGCATCCACCGCACCAGCGCAGCCGAAAAACCCGGAGCGCCCGGTGGTGCTCGTACTCGGCGACAGTCTCTCCGCCGAATACGGCCTGCCGCGAGGCGCCGGCTGGGTGCAGCTGCTGTCCGACCGGCTGCAGCAGAACGGATCCGATTATACGGTCGCGAATGCGAGCATCAGCGGTGAAACCACGAGCGGAGGCAGGACGCGATTGCCGTCCCTGCTGAAGCAACATCGGCCGCGCATCGTGATCCTGCAGCTGGGTGCGAACGACGGGCTGCGCGGGCTCCCGATACCTGTGATGCAGGACAACCTGGCGGCAATGATCAAGGCCAGCCAGGCAAGCGGTGCCCGTGTCGTGCTCGTCGGCGTCCGCATTCCGCCCAACTACGGACGGGACTACAGCGAGCGGTTCTTCGCAAGCTTCGCGGCGCTCGCGAAACAGCACAAGGTCGCGCTGGCGCCCTTCCTGCTTGACGGCTTCGCGGACTCCCTTGAACTCTTCCAGCCGGACCGGATCCATCCGACGGTCCAGGCGCAGCCGAAGATGCTGGACAACGTCTGGCCGGCGCTGCATCCCCTGATTGCACGGCCCGCCAAACTGTGAACGTCGACCGAGCGGTCGTTTCCGCGACCGACGCGCTCGCCAATATTGCGCGATTCGACGACGTCATCGACGTGCGCAGCGAGAGCGAATACGCGGAGGACCACATTCCCGGTGCAATCAGCTGCCCGGTGCTGACGGACACGGAGCGCGCAGAGGTCGGAACGATGGACCGACAGCAGTCGTCATTCGAAGCGCGCCGGCGCGGGGCAGCATATGTATCGCGCAACATCGCGCACCATCTGGAAAGCCGCTTCGCCGACAAACCGAAGACGTGGCGGCCTCTCGTCTACTGCTGGCGCGGCGGCAATCGCAGCGCCGCGATGACGCACATCCTCGGCCGCGTTGGCTGGCCGGCGCGACAGCTCGAAGGTGGCTATCGGTCGTTTCGGCGAGCTGTCATCGCCGAACTCGACCAGCTTCCGCAGCAATTTTGTCTCCGGGTCATCTGCGGCACGACGGGCAGCGGCAAAAGTCGCCTGCTGCAGCAGCTGGTCGTGGCAGGAGCGCAGGTGCTCGATCTCGAAGCGCTGGCGCACCATCGCGGTTCCGTGCTCGGCGGGCTGCCATCAACGCCCCAGCCATCGCAGAAGTCATTTGAAACCCGCATCTGGTGGGCCTTGCGGGGTTTCGACCGCACGCGGCCGGTGTTTGTGGAATCCGAGAGCCGCAAAGTCGGCGAGCTGCGAGTACCCGATCGGCTGCTGGCATCAATGCGGGCGGCCGAGTGCATCCGACTCGAGCTGCCACTGGATGCCCGCATTCGACTGCTGCGCGACGAATATGCGCATTTCGAAAGCGACGTCGGAACGCTTTACGCGCAACTCGATTGCCTGGCGCCTCTGCACGGGCATGAGAAGGTCACGCAATGGAAATCGCTGGCCGGGGCCGGACGCTGGGACGAGATGGTGGAGCGCCTGCTCGTCGAACACTATGACCCGGCGTACCTGAAATCGATCGACCGCAACTTCGTACGCGTGACGAGTGCCAGGGTGCTGCCCGTGGCGAGCGATGACGCTGCCGCGTTTCTTGTAGCGGCTCGCGAACTCGCAAACTGAGGCCCGGTCATTTCTTTTCGGTGGTCCCGACGGCGGGTGCCGTCGACTCGCTCGTTGTCGTCGCCGCTTCGCGCCTCAGTTCCGGCTTGAGTACCGTGACTTTGTGTCTCGCCTTGAGGCCATCCGCGTAGGCCAGCTCGTCAGCCCCGGCCGCCTGCTGCACCAGAACGCGCTCCTGCGCCTCGCGCTGCGGGGCGTCGAGCGCCGGCCCGGCGCGCGAAGATAGGACATTTGCAATCAGGTAGCCGGAGTCTTCTGTCTCGACTCCGACATAGGCTGGAAGCTTGTCGGCGGGCACGCGCAGGATCTGCACCAGCGCTGACGGCGGCAGGCCTTGCGCCTGCTGGCGCGAGATGAAGCGCGCCGGCTGGAATCCTTCGTCACTCGGCTGCTTGCGCAGCTCGGCGAGCCGGGCCTCTCCAGCTTCACGTGCCAGTCGCATGGCCTCGCGTCGCTCGACCAGTTCACGGATCTGCGACTTCACCTGATCCAGTGGTCGGACCGCCGCGGGCCGGTGGTCCAGAACGCGGGCCGACACCAGCGTGTTGGTGGCAACCTCGATCGCCTGCGTGTTGCGCCGGTTCTTCAGCGAGTCCTCAGCGAAGATGGCGTCGACCACGCGCGCGGTGATGAGGGGCGGAACTCCCTGCCGGGTCATTGTCTCGACTGTGCGAATCTTCAGATTGAGTTTCTCAGCTGCCGGCTGCAGCGAGTCGGCCTGCTCGTACACGACGTTGGTGAACTGATCGGCCGCTTCAGCAAATCGCTTCTGCGCCTGTTGCTGCTTCAGGTCGCGCTCGATATCGGCGCGGACCTCCTCGAACGGCTTGGCCTGCGCGGGCTTGACGGCGGTCAGCCGAATGATGTGAAAGCCGAAGTCCGTCTCGACGATGTCGCTGATCTCGCCTTCCTTCAGTTCGAACGCAACCTCTTCGAACGGCTTGACCATCATGCCCCGGCCGAAAAAGCCGAGATCGCCGCCCTGGGCCGCCGAGCCGCTGTCCTTCGAGTTTTCGCGCGCGAGTTTTTCGAAGTCGACGGGCTTTGCCCGGACCTTTGCGAGAATTTCATCCGCCTTCTTGCGGGCGGTCGCCTTGTCGGAGCCCTCGGCGGTCAGCAGGATGTGACTCGCGCGGCGCTGCTCCTCGGTACCGTAGCGCGCCTTGTTCTGGTCGTAATAGGCCCTGACGTCGGCTTCGGCAACCGTTCCGGCACCGGCAATCGTTTCCGGCGAAAGTACCAGGTACTCGATCTTCACGTTCTCGGGCGTTTCGAACAGCGGCCGATTCTTCTCGTAAAACTCCGTGATCTGTGCATCGGTGACCTTCACCTTGGGCAGGAACTGCTCCGCAGCAAAACGCAGCTCCCGCACCTCGCGCTGCTCGCGCAACATGCCTTCGATGCGCTCGGTCACCTGCTTCGGCATGATCGCCGACTCCACGACTGCCTGCACCAGCGCCTGTTTGCGCATGTCCTCGCGCACGCGCTGGTCGAACATCGCACCGGTCATTCCCTGCGAGGCCAGGAACGCGTTGTAACGCTCGGTGCTGAACTTGCCCTCTTCCTGGAACGCCGGGATGCCCACGATCACATCCCGCAGTCTCTCGTCGGTGATGATGATGTTGGATTTCCGCGCCTCGTTGGCCAGCGCCCGATCCAGTACGAGACCTTCGAGAACCATTGCGCGCGCTTCGGGCGTCTCGAGCATCTTCGGATCGAAGTTCTCGCCAAGGGACTGCCGCAACCGCTCGACACGGTCACGCAATGCCGCATCGAATTCCTGCTGCGTGACGGTGGACCCGTCCACGGTCGCCAGCCCGCCTTCCTGCTCGATGAAAGTGTTGTAGCCCTGGATCCCGAAGAAGACGAAGGACGGGAAAATGAGCACCAGCATGAAGAACATCAGCCAGCGGCGGTGCGAGCGGATGGAATCGAACATGTGTGCCTTCCGACGTTGAAGCGCGAATCAGACTATCTGGTTGAAATGAAAAAGGCGAACTCGCGTTCGCCTTTTGTGTTTGTGGCGGAGTGGACGGGACTCGAACCCGCGACCCCCGGCGTGACAGGCCGGT
>DAINBQ010000164.1:0-7155 GCA_036732825.1 Burkholderiaceae bacterium
GCGCGGCGTCGACAGCATTGCGATCCACTACAAGGGCATCACGGGCACGCATGTCGTCGAGGTGCTGTTCTTTGACAAGGACGGCGCGGTCCGCGAGTCGTACGTGCACTACGCGTCGGCCTGATTCGCAACAGAGTTCCGCTAGCTCATCCCGTGAGCTAGCCAGGTGCGGCGCTGGGAACCTCAAGACAGCCTTCGCCGGCACCTAAGCAGGTCAGCGGGTAGATCTCAGAGCGACCGATGGCGGCTGTCCGCTTCTGACCGAACGCTGAACCAGCCGACCTGCCGTCTATGTCACCCCGGTCAACTTTGCCCGCACCAGAAGCAGTTCGATCGAACTAAAGCGCGACGGCAGGCTGGCCCCATCCGCTGTCGCCCTGCGAAGGCTCGATGTTCCGCCACGCAAGCGTTATGCGTGGGAAGACGAACCCGCGGACGATGACAACCTGCGGACCGTCGCAGAGAGCAAGGACGCAGCCAACCCGCACCCCTGAGGCGCTTCCGTCGAGGGTCTGCATCTGGCGATTCGCGCGTCGCAGACAGACGGCCTCGCTGGCCGAAAAATCGCTTCGGATCAGCGCGGTCCAGACAGGTCAGTTCTCCAACGGTTACAGGTCGGCGTACACGTCCAGGCCGGCAGTCTCCTCGAAGCCGAGTCGCGCGTAGAGGCGTGCGGCTGCGTCACTATCCGGGTTGAGGTGGGCAAACGCGACGCCCTCGTCAAAAGCCCGCTCGAGGAGCCAGCAAGTCAGCGCACTACCGACCCCACGTCGCCGCGCGTGCTCGAGTACTCCGACGCCGAAAATGCCGACACAGAGTCCCGCACGATCGTTAGTGAGGATTGCAGTGGCGACCCCGACGGGTTCGCCTTGGAGTCTGGCCATTGCGGCGATGAAGCCCGGTGCACCCAGGTGCGGCTCGACCCAAGGGCGATTCTGCTCAACGGGGTCGCCAAAGGCCGCTGCGTCGATAGCCGCAACAGCGTCGACGTCTGCCGGGGTGGCAACAAAGATCGCGAGTCCAGCGGGGATTTCGGTGCCCTTGTGCCTGCTTGGCGAGAGCCCCATGCAGCGTTTGCGGAACAGGAGTCGACCGTACGCAAAGGGTCTGCCTGCGGGTACACGCACGCCCCAGGGGACAGCGGTACCGCTCGCGCGCGCCGCATACCACGCGCGCACTTCGTCAATCGGGAAGCGGGCCGGGTCGTCGACATCCCCATTGTTCCACTGCGCATGCGGCAGTCCCGACGCCATCAGGCGCACTCCCGCCAATTCGGCGGCCCCGCCCCCGAACCGCCCTCGCAGCCGGCCCTCGGCTTGCCAGGCATCCCCGTGCGCTGTATGCACACGCTGGTCAAGGAACCGAGGTGCTTCATTCATCCCGCGTTCGCTGGAATTGCACTCGGGCGTGGCGCGCATCAAACAACTTGAGGCCTGGACTCGCCTACGCGGTCAGCTGACCGAGTCGCCTCCGCCGCTTCAATTGCCGCCTCGGCGATCGAATCCACCTCTTCGTTCTCTTCGTAAGAGCGAAGTGGCAGCACCCACGGATATCTTCGGAAGTGCTCGAACATGCCGTACTCCCGCTGCGACACGAGAATTATTGGCACCACTGGAACAGACGGGAAGTGCGGCACGATCGCCATCAGTTCCTGGGGAATACTCTTGGCGTCCGTGACATCAGCGATCACGAACCGCGACATGCCGGCAAGCGTAGCCGTCGCCCTGCTGCCCGGCTACCTGGCGCGAACCGGACTGCATCCGAGCCGGTCAATGTGGCTTCCTTGGTCCGATGAGGGGACGGCTGTCATGAACCCAAGAACTCAGCTGGCCGCCAGCCTCGACACGAAAACGCTCGCAGAGCCATGCCGGGTCAGGATCGCCGCTGACCGCAAGCCCGCTTCGCGCACGAAGCGGCGCGGGAAGTAACCCATGCCTGCCGCGCCGACACCTAGCAAGCAATCGCCTGGCTGCGCTCGAAGCATGCCGACAAGCATTCAACTCGATGTCGCCGATCCACGCCCCGCGCGGCGTGCGGTACCAGGCGTCGTACTGCTCAGGGCTCACGCAGCGACCATGCGCCGCCACGCTGCCGCGAGGCAGTCGGCCGCATAGTGGACGTCTTCCTCGCGCGTGGTTCGGCCTACTGACAGCCGAACGGCACCCGCCGCGCGCGCGGCATCAATGCCCATTGCGGCCAGCACGCCGCTGACGGCGTCGCGCTCTGAGTGGCAGGCAGAACCGACGGATGCTGCGACTGAATCGCCGACGGCATGCAGTAAGGCGCGGCCACTGACTCCCGGGAAAGACACATTCAAAGTGTTGGGTAGTCGCTCCTCGAGGTGGCCGTTCAGCAGCAGGCCAGGAATCTGTCGGGCAAGCAGCTCGTGCAGGAGATCGCGTCGCCTGCACAGTTCATCCGTGAGTTGAGGCAGGTCCTGCTGTGCCAGTGCAGCCGCAGCCCCCAGACCGACAATTCCGGCGACGTTTTCCGTCCCGGGACGCAGGCCGCCTTCCTGCTCGGCGCCGAAGAGCACCGCCTGCAGCGGCGTGCCAGTGCGAACGTACAAGGCGCCAACACCTTTGGGTGCATAGAACTTGTGGCCGGCCAGGCTCAAAAGGTCGACGCCAAGCGCGTCGACGGTGAGCGCGACCTTGCCGACTGACTGCGCGGCATCGGTGTGCAGCAGGATGCCTCGCTGCCGTGTCAGTTCGGCAATACTCTCAATTGGTTGCATCGTGCCGACCTCGTTGTTGGCGTGCATCACCGAAACAAGCGCTGTTTCGGTGCGCAGCGCGTCGGCCACGGCCTGTACCGACACGCGACCCGTACCATCCACTGGAACGACAGTCAGTTCCCAACCCTGTTTACGCAAGTGCTGCGCAGGCGTCATGACGGCGGGGTGCTCGACCGCGCTGATCACCAGGTGCCGCTTGCCTGGCGGCATCGCAAGTGCGGCGCCGATCAGCGCCAGATTGGTGGCTTCGGTGGCGCAGCCAGTAAGGACGATCTCGCCAGACCGGGCGCCGATGAGCGCCGCAATGCGCTCGCGCGCCTCGGCTATGGCTTCCGCGGCCTTGCGTCCGAGCGAGTGAGCGCTCGAAGGATTGCCGAACTGCTCACGCAGATAAGGCAGCATCGCTTCGAGCACTTCCGGCGCGATGGGAGTCGTGGCATTGAAGTCGAAATACAAGGGAGCGTTCATCTGGGCGAATTCCTGTCACGCGCGCGCTTGCTGCGCACAACGGGGAATCGGGAAGCGTCGATCGCGCCTGGCAGCGACGGTGTCCGCAAAGGCAGCGGCTCAAGGACGTTGCCCCGGACGCGCGCGGCTGATTCATGCAACTGAAGCGCCCTGTCGTCCAACGCCTGCCGCTGCGACACCCTTCGCCAGGCGCGAACGATCGAGTCGGCGAGGCTGGCGATTTCGGCTGAATCTGTCTCGCGTGCGATGACCGACACGCGCATGATGCGGCGCCCCTTCCAGTCCGCACCGCTGACGAACGAGGTGTTCTCGCGTTGCACCTCGGCGATCACAGCGTCGGTCAGCACGTCGTCTTCGGGCGTCGTCACGCCATCCCGAGGCAGGTCGCCGAAAGCCAAGGCAACCTGATTCAGACACACCTCATTTATCACGCGCACACCAGGGAAATCAGCCAATCGTTGAGCCAGTTGCCGCGCGCAGGCGCAGTGACGCTCGACCATCTCGCGGATGCCGCTGCGGCCGAGCGTCTGCATCACCGCCCAGGCGGCGAAACCGCGCGCGCGCCGCGACAGTTCCGGCACCCAGTCCGACGGGTTGCGTCCATCGTCGGCACCGCGGTTCAGGTAGCTGGCACTCATGCCCATCGCGCGTCGGTGCGCGTCGCGATGGCGCACGATAGCGAAGCCCGCGTCGTACGGCAGTTGCAGCCATTTGTGACCGTCCACCGCCCACGAGTCGGCGACTTCTGCGCCGACGCACAACCCCCGCAGCGCCGGTGTGCACCGCGCCCAAAGGCCGAACGCGCCGTCGACGTGCAGCCACGCGCCATGCTGCCCCGCCAGTGCGCCGATTAGATCGAGCGAATCGAAGGCGCCCGAGTTGATATGGCCCGCCTGGGCAACGATGATCTTCGGCCCATCGGTCGCCGCCAGCGCCGCTGCGAGCATCGGCACCTGCATCCGGCCCTGTGCATCGGCGGCGATTCGGACCAGCCGCCTTTCGCCGAAGCCCAGCTGGCGCAGCACGGAAAGCACGCTGGTATGCGCCTCCGCACCAATGAAGACATGCACCTCAGGCGCACCAGCCAGACCGTCGGCCTCGGCGTCCCATCCGCAACGGCGCAGCACCTCGGAGCGCGCCGCTGCCAGGCCGATGAAACTGGCCATCGTGGCGCCGGTGGTGAAACCCACCGAGCTGTCGCGCGGCAGGTCGAGCACGTCGAGCAGCCATTGCGCCACCGCCTCCTCGGCGATCGCCGCGGCGGGCGAGGTCTGGTAAATAGCCGCGTTCTGACCCCACACCGAGGTGAGCAGGTCCGCCGCGATGCCGACCGGCGACGACGCGCCCATCACCCAGCCGAAGAAGTTCGCGCCGGTGTTGCCCATCAATCCGGGCTCAGCCGCGTCGGCGAGTGCCTCGAGCACCTGCTGCGAGTCGCGGCGCTGCTCGGCGAGAGGCACTTTGAAGGCGGCGCGCAGTGCGGCGGCTGATGCGAGCGCACGCGGCGGCAACGCAGTACCCGGTTGAAGACGGGCGCGTGCCCGGCGGCAGGCGTGTGCGAGCAGACGGTCGAATTCTGCGGTCGTCATCCGTTTCTCCGGAAATCCGGGGCGATAGCGCAGGCCGGCACAATCAGGCGCGCGGATGCAGCCACTTCGGCAGCAGCGAGTACGGATCGAGCGCGTCGTCGCTGCGGTACTGGATGCCGTTCGCCTGCAGAAGCGCCTGCAAGCGGCCTTCCTTGAACGCATCGAAGGTGTCGGTGCAGCCGCCGAGGTGCTCGCCGCCGACGAAGATCTGCGGGATCGTCGTCGCCTTGACCCGCTCGCCGAGCGCCAGCCGGATTTCGCCGCCGAGGTTTTCGCGCTGGTACTCGACCGAATCGAGGTCGATCGAGCGATAGGGAACCTGAAGCCTGCTGAACAGCTTGCGCACCGACCAGCAGAACTCGCACCACTCGAGCGCGAACATCACCACGGGCTGCTTGCGGTCGGCGACCGCAGCCTCGACAAATTCGACCGCGGCGGGCTTCGGTGCCGTCCGCGCCGCCAACGTCTGCGCCGGTGCCGGGGCACACGAGGGCGCGCCGAAGCGGTAGCGAGGTGTCGACTCCGAGATGGCGACCTCCTCGTCGGTCATGTCGGCGCCGATGTCTTCGAACAGCGGCGTGCTGAGATAGCGCTCGCCGGTGTCGGGCAGCATGCACAGGATGTTCGATCCCGGCGCCGCGCGACGGCTCACCTCGAGCGCGCCGGCGAACGTGGCGCCGCTGGAGATGCCGCAGAAGATGCCCTCCTGTCGCGCCAGTTCGCGCGCTAGCCGCAGCGACTCGGCGCCGTTAACGCCGATGATCTCGTCGACCAGCCTGCCTTCGAGCACGTCATTGGCGAGCTTGGGGATGAAGTCCGGCGACCAGCCCTGCATCAGGTGCGGACGGAACGACGTATGACTTGCCAGCGGGTCACCCGCATCGTCGAAGGGCTGCACGACGCCACTGGCCAGCATCGGCGAGTTGTCGGGCTCGGTGGCGACGATGCGCGTCTGCGGCGAGCGCTGACGCAGCACCCGGGCCACGCCCTTGAGCGTGCCGCCGGTGCCGAAACCGCTGACGAAGTAGTCCAGGGAACCCTCCGGGAAGTCGGCCAGGATCTCCTCCGCCGTGGTCGCGGAATGAGTGTCGGCATTGGCTTCGTTGGTGAATTGCCGGCAGAGGAACCAGCCGTGTCTCTTGGCCAGTTCGATTGCCTTGTTCAGCATGCCGGATCCCTTCTCCGCCGCCGGCGTGAGCACCACTTTCGCGCCGAGGAAGCGCATCAGGCGGCGACGTTCGACGCTGAAGTTTTCCGCCATCGTGACGACCAGCGGATAGCCCTTCTGCGCGCAGACCATGGCCAGGCCGATGCCGGTATTGCCGCTGGTGGCCTCGATGACGGTCTGCCCCGGCTTCAGGGAGCCGTCGCGCTCGGCCGCCTCAATGACGCCGAGTGCCAGACGGTCCTTCACCGAACCGAGCGGATTGAACGCCTCGACCTTGACGTACAGGTTGATACCCGCGGGCGCGAGCTTGTTGATGCGAACGATCGGCGTGTTGCCGACCGTGGTCAGGATGTTCTGATGAATGGGCATGGGCTACTCCGAAACAAATCGTTGGTTGCGTGATCTCGCGCCCTAAGGACGCACGCGCCGGCAATTCGGTTCCCGCTTTCTTCGCACTGCGGCGCGCTACGCAGCTGCACGGGGCAATCGACATGAAAATTCGTGGAACCGTCTTGCACGAACCGGCGTCTTGGGCGGTGCTGGCGCACACGTCCGAGCGCGGCACAACCCATCCTTCCGGAGACATCACCATGAACAACAGCATCACATCAGCACAAATTCATCGCCCCAGCACCGCGCGGCTGGGGCCAGCCGCCGACGCACAGGCGCCGATGCTTGCCCGCAGCATCGCCGCGGGCGCGTTCTCACTGCTGGCAGACGGCGCCATGGACATCGAGGCCGAAGCCGGGCTTGTCATTCGCGTCAACGCCGGTTGCCTGTGGGTGCCTCATTTCAAGGAACAGTACAGTGTCCGCATCGGTGCAGGCGAATCGCTCGTCGTGCGCGATACGGGCGATATCACTGTTCGCGGAAACCGCGGGACGCAGATCGAACTCTTCTGGCCGCCGTTGCAGCGATCCGCGGCGCTGCATTGAATCTCTGCTAGGGAACCGTCTTCGGTTCCCGCTGCGCATCTGCCGCAAGAAGCAAACGATCGAGCGTCAGCCGCTGGTGCGGCCAGCCATCTCCGCGCCGGCCTGTCGAAGCTGCGCGACCTCGCGCCGGCCAAACCGGTCATCCGCTACGAGCGCGAAGCTCCCGGGGAACTGCTGCACATCGACATCAAGAAGCTCGGCCGCATTGAGCGGCCCAGCCACCGCGTCACCGGCAATCGACGCGATACCACTGAGGGT
>DAINBQ010000165.1:0-7147 GCA_036732825.1 Burkholderiaceae bacterium
TTCCTGTTCTCGATCTGCATGCTGACCGGCATCACGCTGACGACCGCAACCGCGGCCGGCGTGATCCTGGCAACGTTGCCGGCCGTGGTCGCGCTGCTTTCGCGCTTCTTCCTGCGCGAGCGCCTGACCCCGCGCGTGCTGCTGGCGATTGCGCTGGCGGTGGGCGGCATCATGCTGCTGCAGCTGGCGAAAGCAGAGTCGGCCAATGCGCGCGGCGCGTTGCTGGGCAACCTGCTGATGTTCGGCGCGGTTGTCTGCGAGGCGATCTACGTGATCATCGCGAAACGGCTCTCTGCGACCCGCACTCCGCTGCGCGTCTCGGCGCTGATCAACCTGTGGGGCCTGGCGCTTATCGCCCCATTCGGATTGTGGTCGCTTGCCTCGTTCGACCTCGGCACGCTGAACGCGGGCCACTGGAGCCTGCTTGTTTTCTATTCGCTGGCAGCGAGCCTGTTCGCGGTCTGGATGTGGGTGACCGGCCTCAAACACATTCCCGCCAGCCAGGCCGGGGTGTTCACCGTCGCGTTACCGATTGCCGCCACCGCGGTCGGTGTGCTGCTGCTCGGCGAACGGTTCACCGTGCTCCATGCGGCCGCGCTGGCGTGCGCTTCGGTCGGCGTGCTGCTGATCGGAACCGCGCGCCCTCAGGTTGAACGCACCGAACGTGCCGCAAGCCGCGCGGTCGAATAGTGCGAACACCACGCCAAGCCGGGCGCTCTTCGACGCACTCGCGCCGACCGGCGGCTCCCGGCGCCGCGGGTGCAGCCCTTATCTTCGAGACATGAGTTCCGACTACTACAAGCTGGCGGAGTCGCTGCCGGGCGCCGTCCGCGCCTCGCTCACGATGCTGGCGATCCAGGCCAAGACGTGGATGCAGGCGGCCGCCGCGTCCGCGGCTCCCTCGAGCCCGCTGATTGCCGTCTTCATCGATGCCGATCGCGAGAAGCGGGCTGCCGCTGCATCCGTGGTCGCCCGCCATCTGCAGACCCCCGTCAACCGGGTCGCCCTCGCGACGCTTTTCAGCCGCGATGCGCGCGAAACCGAGGCGGCGGTCGAACGTCTGTTCGACGCCGCCGAACATGCGGCAATGCTGCTGCTGTTCGACGAAGAGGACACGCTGGCCGGGCGCGCGGAGTCGGGCAATGACGAACAGCCGTACAACGAGGCCAACATGGCCGTATTGCTGGACCGGATGCAGCGCTTCGGCGGTCCTGCAATCGTCGCGGCCAGCCATCGCCACAACATCGACGCGCGGCTGCTCGCGCAGGCGCACGCGGTGATCGATCTCGGCGGCCAGTCACCGTTGCCTTGATGTTAAGGAACCCGGCTCGGCGAGAAACGGCCGGATCAGCGACTGCACATCGACGCGCGCGCCGAGCCGGGCGACCAGCAGGAACAGGCCGACCAGCTTGCGACTCAGGAACATCGTGTCGGGTGGCGGCGCACGCAGCAGCTGCTGCTTGAACACGAGGTCGAGCCCGAGATCGCGCGCGCGCAGCGCAAGGTCCGATGCGCCGAAGTCGTAGCGGCCTCGATGCTGGAGCGGCTCGCAGACGAGCAGGATCACGTCGACGGCCGCGTCGACCCGTTGTGCCGGCTCGTTCGCGCCGATGTAGCCGATCGCGACGGCCTCGCGTGCAACCGCCTCACGGTCGCGCTCGATGATGGCGCGCGAGATGCGCCGATAACGATCGACGAACCCGGCCGAGAACTCCATCGTCGACCCGAAATCGAGCAGCACCAGGCGTCCGGTGTCGGGCTGGAAAAGGTAGTTTCCGAAGTTAGGGTCCGTCTGCATCACGCGGAACTCGAACAGCTCCCTGAACAGCAGCCGCTCGAGCAGCGTGCCGAGCTTGTCGCGCTGCGTCTGGGGTGTTTCACTGCCCGCCATGGACTCCAGCGGGACCCCTTCGACGTAGTCCATCGCCATCACGCGCGCCGTCGTGAAGTCCCAGTGCACGCGCGGCACCAGAAGATCCGGCTCGTCGGCGATCAACGTGGCAAAGCGCTGCAGAAAACGGCCTTCGGCAATGTAGTCAGCCTCCTGCTGCAGTTGCCGCTTGGCCTCGGCCGCGACGCCGCGCACGTCGATCCCGAGCGGCAGCACGTTGGCCATTCGCAGCAGGGCTGCGGCATTGTCGATGTCGCTCGCTATCGAGCGCGCGACACCGGGGTACTGGATCTTCAACGCAAGGTCGCGCCCATCGCGCGTGCGCGCGCGATGCACCTGTCCGATCGACGCCGCTGCAATCGGGGTCTCGTCGAAGTCGGCAAACCGCTGCTGCCAGCCCTTGCCGAAGGCGCGCCCGAGCACGCGATGCAGCTGGTCGTGTGGCATCGGCGCCGCCTGCGATCGCAGCGCCGAAAGCGCCCGCGCGAACTCCGGCGGCAGAACGTCTTCGCCGTGCATCGACAGCAGCTGACCAAGCTTCATCGCCGCACCGCGCAGGTTCGCCAGCCGTTCGACGAACCGGCCGGCACTCGCCGCCGTGAAGAGTGAGCTGCCCCGGCCGTTGTCACCGGAGCCGAGTCGCCGCAGACCTTCAATCGCACCGCCGACCGCGAGTTCACCTGCGGCGAATCCGATGCGCGCCAGACGCCCGAGACGGCTGCGCGGAACGCGGGCCGGCGGCGGCTTACGCGGCATCAGTCGCTCGGAATCTTGATTGGGCGGAATTCGCCAAGGACCGCCACGAATGCACGTGTCCGGCCGGAAGGATTGGAGGCGTCTTGAGGCCGCAGATCTTCGATGTCGTCAGCTGAGTCACCGGGCGCAGTCTAGCGATGTCGCAAAGTCGGACCGCACCATCGCAGTGCCCAACCGGACGATGTCCGCGCGAATGCTCCCGCTGCTGGTGCGAAACCCTCGCCGTTGGTGCCATGGAACGACCGATTCGATGGCATGGAACTTGTATTGCAGTGCAAAGCGCCGATGGGTCGCGCTTACCCGGGAGAGGGAATGGACCGCAGACAATTCATACAGACAGGCGGAGCGGTAGCGCTCAGCTGCTCGACGATATCCACCGCGTTCAGCCAGGCCAGGACGCCGATCAAGGTCGGCATCCTGCATTCGCTGTCGGGGACGATGGCAATTTCCGAAACCGCGCTGAAGGAAACTGCGCTGATGACGATCGCGCAGATCAATGCCAAGGGCGGCGTCATGGGCCGTCCGCTGGAGGGCGTTGTTGTCGATCCCGCGTCGAACTGGCCGCTGTTCGCGGAGAAGGCGCGCCAGCTGATCACACAGGACAAGGTTGCCGTCGTGTTCGGCTGCTGGACGTCGGTCTCGCGCAAGAGCGTGCTGCCGGTATTCAAAGAACTGAACCACCTGCTTTTCTACCCGGTGCAATACGAGGGCGAGGAGCTCGAGAAGAACGTCTTCTACACGGGCGCAGCACCGAACCAGCAGGCGATCCCGGCCACCGAATACCTGATGGGCAAGGAAGGCGGCTCGGCCAAGCGCTTCTTCCTGCTCGGCACCGACTATGTGTATCCGCGCACGACGAACAAGATCCTGCGTGCGTTCCTGAAGAGCAAGGGCGTGGCCGAGAAGGACATCGAGGAGATCTACACGCCGTTCGGCCACAGCGACTACCAGACGATCGTCGCCAACATCAAGAAATTCGCCGGCGGCGGCAAGACCTGCGTGATCTCGACGATCAACGGCGACTCGAACGTGCCGTTCTACAAGGAACTGGGCAACGCCGGCCTGAAGGCGAAGGACGTTCCCGTTGTGGCCTTTTCGGTCGGCGAAGAGGAATTGCGCGGTGTCGACACGAAGCCGCTGGTTGGGCACCTCGCGGCATGGAACTACTTCATGAGCCTGAAGAACCCGGCCAACGACGCCTTCATCAAGATGTACAAGGAGTGGGCGGTCAAGGCGAAGCTGCCGAACGCCGACAAGGTCGTCACCAACGATCCGATGGAGGCGACCTATATCGGCATGCACATGTGGAAGCAGGCGGTCGAGAAGGCGAAGACGACCGACATCGACGCGGTGATCAAGGCGGTCGCGGGCCAGAGTTTCGATGCGCCCTGCGGCTTCAAGGTCAAGATGGACGAGAAGAACCACCACCTGCACAAGCCGGTGTTCATCGGCGAAGTGCGCGCGGACGGACAGTTCAACGTCGTCTGGAAAACCAAGGGTCCGGTCCGCGCGCAGCCCTGGAGCCCGTTCATCGCCGGCAACGAAAGCAAGTCCGACTCGCCGGTCTAGCCCCCGCTTCCGGGTACGCGTCCGCTGGCGCGGCCGCCCGTGCACCGGAAGCGATTAGTCAGGCGGCCGCCTTCGGGCGGCCGTGCGCCGGCCGCAGTGAAAACGGCACGAACATCTCGCCCGCCGTGCGGGTGAGATGTGAGCCGCGGCTGGATGCCCTTAACCGACAGCAGTCGTTCGCTGCTCTCCAACAATGCGCGCGTTGTTTTCCCTGTTTTTCGCTGCCGTGCTGGCGCTGATCGTTGCGCCCGCGCAGGCCGCGCTCGATCCGGCTGTGGTCGCGCAGCTCGGCGCCGAGGACTCCGACGCCAAGGTCGACGCGATCCGCAAGCTCACCGCGAGCGAGGATCCGCGCGCGCCAGAGATCCTGGCCGCGCTCAACAATGAAGCGCTGGCGTTGATCGAAGACGGTCGCCGCGCGGTCATCATCCGTGACGGCCGGATCGCCGATGCGGTGACCGGTGCTGCGCTCGGAACGGCGCCTGCGAATCTCGACAGCATTGTCATCAACAACCGCGTCCGCGGCGAGATCGGCGCCGCGATTGCCGCGCTGAAGCTCGGCAGCCCGGACCGCACGGCACGGCTTGGCGCGGCAAAGGAACTGCAGGGCACCGACAACGAGGACGCACTGCCGATCATCCAGCGCGCGCTCGCGCGCGAAACCGATGACGAAGTCAGGCAGGCGCTGCAGCAGGCCGGCGCCTCGCTCGCGTTGAAGAGCGAGGATCCGGAACGGCGACTGGCGGCGGCGCGCGAACTCGCGGACAGCAGCGATCCGCAGGTCCGGCAGCTGCTGGCGACAATGGTCACGCGCGAACGCGACGGCAGTTACGGGGAGCCCGATGCCCGCGTGCGCGCCGCCGCGCAGGCCTCGCTCGACGAGATGAACCGCCGCCTGCGCACGACCGAGCTCGGGCTCGCGCTGTTCTCGGGTCTCAGCCTCGGGTCGGTGCTGCTGCTGGCCGCGCTCGGACTCGCGATCACCTACGGCCTGATGGGCATCATCAACATGGCGCACGGCGAGTTCCTGATGATCGGCGCCTATGCGACCTACGTCGTGCAGGGATTGTTCCGCCAGCACTTGCCGGGCTTGTTCGACTGGTACGTGCTGGCCGCGCTGCCCGCCGCCTTCGTCGTCACTGCCGGCATCGGCATGGCGCTCGAACGCGGCGTGCTGCGTTGGCTCTACGGCCGGCCGCTCGAGACGCTGCTGACGACCTGGGGCGTGAGCCTGCTGCTGATCCAGGCGAGCCGGACCGTGTTCGGCGCGCAGAACGTCGAGGTCGAGAACCCGGGCTGGCTTTCGGGCGGCTTCGCGCTCGGTGGCGGCTACGTGCTGCCGTTCAATCGCCTGGTGATCATTGGGTTCACGCTGGTGGTGCTGGCGGCCGTCTGGCTCGTGATCAACCGCACGCGCATGGGACTCTTCGTGCGGGGAGTCACGCAGAACCGCTCGATGGCGAGTTGCACCGGGGTGCCGACCAGCCGCGTCGACATGTTGACCTTCGGTCTCGGCTCGGGCGTGGCCGGCCTCGGCGGCGTCGCGCTCTCGCAGATCGGCAACGTCGGGCCCGACCTCGGCCAGGGCTACATCGTCGACAGCTTCATGGTGGTCGTGCTGGGCGGCGTCGGCCAGCTCGCCGGCACCGTCATCGCGGCGTTCGGACTCGGCGCGATCGCGAAGTTCCTCGAGCCGTTTTCGGGCGCGGTGCTGGCGAAGATCATGGTGCTGGTCTTCATCATCCTGTTCATCCAGAAGAGGCCCCAAGGGTTGTTCGCCCTGAGGGGAAGGAGCGCAGAGGCGTGACGAGCCTGTTTTCGCTGCGCGCGTGGACGGGCATCTCCGTGATAACGGCGGTGCTGCTGGTCGTCGTCCCGCTCCTGCACCTCGCAGTGCCCGCCGACCACGCGCTGCACCTGTCTGCCTTCTGGGTCACGCTGCTCGGCAAGTTCATGTGCTTTGCGATCGTCGCGCTGGCGATGGACCTGATCTGGGGCTACACCGGAATCCTGTCGCTCGGCCAGGGCGTGTTCTTCGCGCTCGGCGGCTACGCGTTCGGCATGTACCTGATGCGGCAGATCGGCCGCGACGGCGTCTACCAGAGCGATCTGCCGGACTTCATGGTGTTCCTCGACTGGAAGGAGCTGCCCTGGTACTGGGCGCTCAGCGATTCCTTCCTGTGGTCGCTGCTGCTGGTCGTCGCGGTCCCCGGGCTGATCGCGTTCGTGTTCGGCTTCTTCGCGTTCCGCTCGCGCATCAAGGGCGTCTACTTCTCGATCATCACGCAGGCGCTGACCTTCGCCGCGATGCTCGCGTTCTTCCGCAACGACATGGGCTTCGGCGGCAACAACGGCTTCACCGACTTCAAGCGCATCCTCGGGTTCCCGATCACCGCGCCCGAGACGCGCACCGCGCTCTACGTGCTGTCCGGTCTGGCGCTGCTCGGCGCGCTGGTGCTCGCGCGCTGGATCGTGCAGAGCAAGCTCGGCCGCGTGCTGACCGCGATCCGAGACCAGGAATCGCGCCTGATGTTCCTCGGCTACCGGACGCTGTATTTCAAGCTCTTCGTCTGGACGCTGGCCGCGATGCTGAGCGGCATTGCGGGCGCGCTTTACGTGCCGCAGGTCGGCATCATCAACCCGAGCGAGATGAGCCCGGCCAACTCGATCGAGATCGCGATCTGGGCCGCGCTCGGCGGCCGCGGCACATTGTTCGGGCCGATCCTCGGCGCGTTCGCGGTCAACGGCGCGAAGAGCTGGTTCACGGTCGCGTTCCCGCAGTTCTGGCTTTACTTCCTAGGACTTCTGTTCGTGCTGTCGACACTCTTCCTGCCGCGCGGGCTGATCGGCCTGGCCGCGATGGTGCGCCGTCCGGCGCGTGCGGCGGAACCGGCCGTGCCCGAACGCGAGGCGCTGGAACGCGTATGAGCG
>DAINBQ010000166.1:0-7098 GCA_036732825.1 Burkholderiaceae bacterium
CGCCAGCTCGGGAGCAAGGTGCAGCTGGTCGGCGACGATGTCTTCGTGACGAACACGGTGCTGCTGCGCGAAGGCATCCGGCGCGGTGTGGCCAACTCGATCCTGATCAAGATCAACCAGATCGGGACACTGACCGAGACCTTCGCCGCGATCGAGATGGCGAAGCGTGCCGGCTACACCGCCGTCGTCAGCCACCGCTCGGGCGAGACCGAGGACACGACGATCGCCGACATCGCGGTCGGAACCAACGCGCTGCAGATCAAGACCGGATCGCTGAGTCGTTCGGACCGCATCGCCAAGTACAACCAGCTGCTGCGGATCGAGGAAGACCTGGGCGAGATCGCAAGCTACCCCGGGCGCGATGCGTTCTACAACCTGCGCTGAGACCGGATGAGGATCCTGGCCATCGTTCTCGGCGTGCTGCTGATCGCGATCCAGTATCCGCTTTGGTTCGGCAAGGGCGGCTGGCTGCGTGCGTGGGAACTCGAGCGTCAGCTGGCGACGCAGCGTACTGTCAACGGATCGCTCGCGGCACGCAACGCCGAAGTGGCCGCCGAGGTCGTCAGCCTGCGCGAGGGACGCGAAGCGATCGAGGAGCGGGCGCGCCATGAGCTGAACATGGTTCGCGACGGCGAGGTCTTCTTCCAGGTCGTGACGCCCAAGCCGGAGACTCCGGCGCCGCCGCGATAGTTTGCAGGCGCGAAGGACGAACGGCGTGAACCTGCATCGCCTGCTGAAGGAGCGCGAAGCGCAGGGCGAGCCGCTGCGAGTGGGATTGATCGGCGCCGGCAAGTTCGGGTCGATGTTTCTGTCGCAGGTGCGGCACACGCCGGGCATGCGCGTGACGGCGATTGCGGACCTCGATCCTGCACGCGCGCGCGCTGCGCTGCAGCGGGTCGGGTGGGCCGATTCAGCGATCGCCTCGTTGCGATTTTTTGAAGACGCCCGACGCCTGATCGGCGAGCCCGACATCGACATCCTGGTCGACGCGACCGGATCGCCCGCAGCGGGGATCGAACATGTGCTGGCTTGCTGCGAACATGGCAAGCACATCGTCATGGTCAACGTGGAGGCCGATGCGCTGGCGGGGCCGCTGCTTGCGGAGCACGCGCGCAAGGCCGGCATCGTCTATTCGCTCGCCTACGGCGATCAGCCCGCGCTGATCTGCGAACTGGTCGACTGGGCGCGTGCCTGCGGTTTTGAAGTGATCGCCGCCGGCAAGGGAACGAAATACCTGCCCGAATATCACGCGTCGACACCCGACACCGTCTGGGGCCACTACGGGCTGAGCGCGGAAGACGCGCGTCTCGGCGGACTGAATGCGCAGATGTTCAATTCCTTTCTCGACGGCACGAAGAGCGCGATCGAGATGTGCTCGGTCTCGAATGCGACCGGCCTGATCGCGCCGGAGGGGCTCGCCTTTCCACCATGCGGCGTCGACGAACTGCCGCAGGTCCTGCGGCCGCAGATCGATGGCGGTGTGCTGCACCACCGCGGCCAGGTCGAGGTCATTTCGAGCCTGCGGCGCGACGGCAGTCCGGTCGCGCGCGACCTGCGCTGGGGCGTGTACGTCGTCTTCGCCGGCGGCAGTGATTACGTCGAGCGCTGTTTCCGCGAATACGGACTCGTCACCGACGCGAGTGGCCAATACACGGCGCTTTACAAGCCGTTTCATCTGATCGGACTCGAACTCGGAATCAGCGTTGCCAGTGTCGGACTGCGGCGCGAAGCGACAGGCGCGCCGATCGGATTCAATGCCGATGTCGTCGCCACTGCAAAGCGCGATCTGACAGCGGGCGAGGTGCTGGATGGAGAGGGCGGCCACACCGTCTATGGCAAGGTGATGCCGGCCGCGGAATCGCTGCGCATCGGCGGTCTGCCGCTGGGGCTCGCGCACAAGGTGCGGTTGCGGCACGCAATCGCTGCTGGGCAGCCGGTGCGCTGGACGGACGTGGAGATCGACGAGGACCTGCCGGCGGTCGTGTTCCGACGCGCGATGGAAACCAGCTTCGCCGTCTGAAGAAAAGCAGACCGGCGATTCGCGTCAATGGCGCGTCTTGTCGTCGGCCTCCAGCGTGCCGCCACGCGCGAACAGCTGCGCAACATCCACCGCATCGAACGCATATTGGCGGTTGCAGAAGTCGCAGGTCACGGTGACCGAGCCCTGTTCGGCGACGATCGAATCGACTTCCTCCTTGCCGAGCGATTCCAGCATGCGGCCGATGCGTTCGCGCGAGCAGTTACAGGCGAAGCGAGGCTCCAGCGGCGGAAAATACTGCAGCGCTTCCTGCCAGAACAGGCGCCGCATCACGTCGTCCGGCGTCAGTTCGATCAGCTCTGCCGGTGTGATCGTCTGTGCCAGCGTCACCGCACGCGGCCACGCGTCGGCGTCGGAGCCCGGACCGCCGCGGCCGCCGTCTTCGGGCAGGCGCTGCAGCAGCAGGCCGGAGGCGACGTCGTCGTTCGAGGCGAGCCAGAGACGGGTTTCCAGCTGTTCCGATTGCCGCATGTAGGTTTCGAGAATCTCGGACATCGAGTTGCCATCGAGCGACACGATCCCCTGGTAGGGTTGCTGACCGGGCAGCGGCTCGCTGGGGTCGAGCGTGATCGCGAAGCGGCCGCGACCCGTGCGATTGACGAGTTCCCGCATCGGCAAGTCGTCCGGAATCGGCTCATCCCGCAATTTCGCCGTCGCGCGCACTGCGAGGTCGGGCTGGCAGTCGACGACCAGCAATTGCACGGGCCCGTCCCCATGCACCTGCATGACGAGCTTGCCGTTGAATTTGATCGTCGTTGCGAGCAGCGTTGCAGCCGCCACCATCTCGCCCAGCAGCCGTTTCACGACGGGCGGATAGTCATGCTGCGCTGTCATCTCGCGCCAGGCATCGGTGAGCCGCACCAGCTCGCCGCGCACGGGCGCGTTGCGGAAAGTGAATTTCAGCAGTCGACTCACCGCGCCGCCGCCGCCGCTTTCTGCACGCGTGCGAGCTCGTCCGCGTACTCGCAATAGGTGGGGATCGTGTCCGCGATCAGCTTGCGCTTCTGATCGTCGAGCGGCGCCAGCGCGCGCGCCGGCTGGCCGCCCCAGAGCTTCCCGCTTCTGAGCACCTGGCCCGGTGTCGTCGTGGCGCCGGCTGCGAGAAACACGTCGTCCTCGACGATCGTTCCCTCCGCGACCACGGCCCCGATGCCGATCAGCGAGCGATCGCCGATCGTGCAATCGCCCAGCCGCACGTTGTGGCCGACCGTCGAGTCTTCGCCCAGCGCAATCCGTCCGCCAGGGCCGCACCGCAGCAGGGAGTTGTCCTGCACGTTGCTGCGCTTGCCGATGACGATTTCGCCATCGACGGCGTCCAGCACACAGCCGTACCAGACGCTGGTGTTGGCGGCGGCGACGACGTGCCCGATCAGGGTCGCAGTGTTCGCGATGAACGCCGTCGAATCGATCGCGGTCAAGTCGAATGCAGATGCCGGACGACCGTCGGGCGGAGAGCCGGTGACCTTCGCGCGGAGTGCCTCACGGCGCGCGCGCAGTTCGCCGCCGGCGAGCGGCCGCAGCGTCCTCGCGGGCCGGCCGCTGTAGGCATGGCCACCGGCGAGCTGCGTGCGGGGAAACACGACGGCGCCCGCTTCGATGACGGCGCCGGCTTCGATGGTCGAACCGTCGAGGATGACCGCACCATCCTCGATGACGCAGCCGTCTCCGAGCTGGCAGGCGTGGATCACCGCGTACTCGCCAATCGTCACCTGGTCGCCGATCAGTGTCGGATAGAGGTCGTGCGCGATGTGGACGGTCGCCCGGGGCCCCAGCATGAGGTCGCGTCCGGCGCGCACGTCGTGCCCGTCGGCGCGGATCGTGCTCGATTCGGCCAGCCAGGCACCGGCACCGAGCCGGACCCGTCCGATGACGGCGGCGCGGGCGCCGAAGTGAGGCGGCGCTTCAATCTGCGGCTGGACGCCGCGATAGGAGAGCAGGTTCATCGCGATGGTGGAGGGCACGCTCGGGACTGCCGGCGGAGCCACATCGCGGCAGTTGCTGCGATGGGAGGCGCGGGTCGATGCATGTGTTGATACGACAGGCTCGATTGTGGCATGCCCGCATGGGCGAGCCGGCCTGGCCGATCAGCTCGCCGTGGCGTCCCCGCTGCGCCAGCGTCGCTCCGCTTCGTCCCAGGCTGCCAACGGCTGCAGGTCCGGCACCCAGGCAAGGCCGGACCGGGCATCGGAAGAAACCGCCTCCGGCGTCACGAGCACGTCGAGCAGCGCGGCTCTGCCGCTGCGGACACAAGCGAGCGCGCGGTCGATCGCGGCCGGAAGCTCCGCGCTGCGCTCCACACGCTCGCCGTGCATGCCGAATGCCCGCGCGAATGCCGCATGGTCGGCGGATTGCAGCTGCGTACCGATGACCCTGCCGTGGGTCTGGCGCTGGTCGTGCACCTCTATCTGCCATGCGGCATTGTTGGCGACGGCGATCAGCAGCGGCACCCGGTGCCGCACGGCCGTATCGATCTCCATCGCGTTGAAGCCGAAGGCGCCGTCGCCGGTCAGCACCGCGACCGTGCGGCCAGGGCAGGCGAGGGCGGCGGCAATTCCGAATGGCGTCCCGATACCGATGCAGCCCAGCGCGCCGGGGTCGAGATACGTATCAGCCGGCATGCCGACGCGCGCGAAACTGAGGAAGTCACCACCATCCGCAACGACGATCGCGTCACTGCCCAGTCGCTGATGCAGCGCGCCGAGCAGGCGATTCGGATGCATGCGGCCGTCGCTGCCATCGGGTGCTTCAAGCATCGACGTCCGCTGCCTGCGCGCCCGCTCGAGATGCTGCGACCGCAGGCCGGCGGTCCAGTCGCGGTCGACTGCCGGCTGCCTGCCAGCCGCCGCAGCGACGATCGCCTGCAACGCGGGAGCGACGCTTGCATGGAGCTCGACCGTTCCACGCCGGTTGTCTCGGAGCTCCGACGGCGCATCGGCGACCCGAACGAAACGTGCATTGCCAAAGACCGCGGGCGATCCGTAGCCAAGCTGGAAGTCGAGCCGGCGGCCAACGGTCACGACCACGTCGGCTTCTCCCATGACCGTTCCGCGCATTGCCGAAACGACCGACGGATGGTCGTCGGGCACGAGGCCACGGCTCTCTCCGGTATCGAGGTAGGCGGCGCCCAGCGCATCGAGCAGCGCGATGAGCGGCGCGGCTGCGCCGCGCGCACCGCGGCCGCTGATCACGAGGGGCCGGCGCGCCGACCAGAGGAGCTCGACAGCCGCGGCCACCGCGTCCGGATCGGGGAGGATGGCGTGCCGCGGCCGGAGAGCGAAGTGTTCCGGCAACTGGACTGCGCGCGGCACTTCCGCGCGCAGCGTGTCGGTCGGGAAGTCGAGGTAGACCGGCCCCGGATCACGCCCTTCGCCGCGCGCGCGGGACCAGGCGTCATCGAGTTCCTGCAGCGCGAGCGCCGGTTCGCGCACCGTGCGTGCGGCGCGCGTGATCGAGCGCACGAGCTCGGTGTGCACGATGTCCTGCAGCGCACCGCGGTTTTCCTGCGGGCGCGGCGGCACGCCGGAAAGCACGACGACCGGCGCGCGTGCGACATGTGCATTAGCGATTCCGGTCATTGCATTGGTGACGCCGGGGCCGGCGGTGACCAGCGCGACGCCCGGCCGGCCGGTCAGTTCACCGTACGCGTGCGCCATGTGGACCGCAGCGCGCTCGTCGCGCACGTCGATGATCGCAATGCCTTCCGCGTCGATTTGCATCCACAGCGGCATGATGTGGCCGCCGCACAGGCCGAATACCCGGTCGACGCCGCGCGCCTTCAGGAAGCGCGCGACAACGCCGGCGACGCTATTGCCGGTGAGCGGCGGCGGTGTACTCGTCATCTAACTCTCGGGCGTCAGCGGCCGCGGAGCGGCCAACACGATGATCATGGTTCGGAGTGATCGAGCTTTCCGTGGCTAGGGGAGCACGAGGGGACCAGCCCAGTCCCCTCGTTCTTTGCAAGCCCTTCTAGGGCGCGCTGCGCGCGCCCTAGAAGACCGGAGTTTCCCGATAGGTTCCCCAGACCCCCTTCAGCTTTTCCACGATGTCGCCCATCGTTGCACCGTTGCGCACGAGCTCGATCGTGACTGGCATGATGTTCTGCGTATCGTCGCGGGCGACGGCAACCAGCTGGTCGAGCAGGCGGGCGATAAGCGCGCTGTCGCGCTCGCGGCGCACGCGCTGCGTGCGTGCGACCTGGCGTTCGGCAGTGGTCGGGTCGTACGGATGGATCTCGATGTCGTGCTGCTCCTCGTCCTCGGCGTAGCGGTTGACACCGATTACCGGCTTGTCGCCCGACTGCTTGCGCAGCGCGGTCTCGTAGGCGAAGTCGGCGATATGCTTCTGGAACCAGCCCTGCTCGATCAGCTTGATCGTGCCGCCGCGCTCCTCGACTTCCTGCAGTATCTCGAAGATGCGCTTCTCGTAATCCGTGGTCAGCGCCTCGACGTAATACGAGCCTCCGAGCGGGTCGATCACGTTGGTGACGTTGGTTTCCTCGGCGATGATCTGCTGGGTCCGCAGCGCCATCTTCATCGCGTCCTCGGTCGGGATCGCGAAGGCCTCGTCGTAGCCGTTCGTGTGCAGCGACTGCGCGCCGCCGAGCACGGCCGACAGCGCCTGCATCGCGGTGCGCACGATGTTGATCTTGTACTGTGGCGCGGTCAGCGTCGCGGCGGCCGTCTGGCAGTGGAAGCGCAGCCGCATCGAATCCGGGTTCTTCGCGCCGAACCGCTCCTTCATGATCTTGGCGTAGCAGCGGCGCAGCGCGCGGAACTTGGCGACCTCTTCGAAGAAGTCGGCCTGCGAAACGAAGAAGAACGCCAGCCGCGGCGCGAAGTCGTCGACCGCCATGCCCGTCTTCAGTACTTCCTCGACGTAGACGATCAGGTTGGCCAAAGTGAAGGCCGCTTCCTGCAGCGGCGAGGAGCCGGCCTCGGAGATGTGGTAGCCGGAGATGTTGATCGGGTTGTAGCGCGGTAGGTGCTGCGCGGAGTACGCGATGATGTCGCGGCAGATGCGGACCGACGGCGCGATCGGGTAGATGTATTCCTTCTGCGCCA
>DAINBQ010000167.1:0-7072 GCA_036732825.1 Burkholderiaceae bacterium
TCCGCTTTCAGGCCCGCGGCGACGACGAATTCGACCGCGCGCGACGCATCCTGCGCGCGCAGGTCGTCGACCAGTTCGCGGGCGATCTGCGACAGGTCGACGCGCTCGCGCGCGAGTTCGCGGCTCGTCATGCGCGACAGGTTGAGCAGCGTGTCGATCATCGTGTTCATGCGCTGGCTGGCGGCGACGATACGGCGCAGGTGATCGCGCCCGAGATCATCGAGCGGCTTGCCGCGGTCGCCGTAGTCCTCGAGCACGATCGTTGCAAAGCCGTCGATGACGCGCAGCGGCGCGCGCAGATCATGCGAAACGGAGTGCGAGAAGCTGTCGAGCTCGCGCGCGGCGTGCTCCAGCTCGCGCGTGCGCTCGGCGAGCTGGCGATTGCGCTCCTCGAGGTCCGCCTGCAGTGCGATGACATCGGCCGGCGCGGCTCCGGAGAGCGACTCGGCCGCAGGCAGCGCGCGCACGGTGCCGGAGTAACCGACGAAGCGGCCGTCGCCTGAGAAGAGCGGCGCACCGGACAGCCCAAGGCGGTGATGGATCGAGCCCGCCGTCGCTTCGATCGCCACGTCGGCGAAACCGGCGCGCGTCGCCAATGCCGAGGACAGCGCCGCCGGCAGCGACGCGCCGGGATCCAGCTGCCAGAACAGCTGACCCAGCAGGCGGTTTCCATCGAGGCCTTCCAGCGGCCGGTGCCCGGCCTCCACCGCGATGACGCGCCCTTCGGAATCGGCTTCCCACCACCATGCAACGCTCGCAGCGAGCGACTGGCGCAATGCCGCGATCCGGCGTCGATTGCGACCCCGGCGCGCGAACGCAACGGCAGCCAGCGCAAGGAGTGCGCCCACGACGACCGCCGCCAGCAAGGCCACCGCGCTGCTACCGTTCGTCGCCGCCGCCGCCGACGTTGGCAGCACCGTCGCAGCCAAACCGGCGATCCGACCGCGAATGCTGTTGGCCGGCGTCGTGGTTTGCAGTTTCGATTTCTCCATCTCGCGCACGGCGGCGATTGTGCAGCATCGCGCACGGCGCCGCGAGCGACCATTTACCTGCCATTTCCAGCGGCCTGTCGGACGACCGCGAAATGCCCTCCGAACCGCGGCCTTTTCAGAGGGTGACGACGGCTGTTCGGCACTAGCCTGCAAGTCGAAATACGGCGCGTCTGCCCAGCGAGCCGCCCATGCGCTTACAAGTGGCGCCCACGATCGAATGCAGCTGCACGTTCCAAGGCTGGCCGGCCCTCACAGCCAGCGCGTCGACTCCGATGCGCCGCTGCCGCACGCCGGTGCGTCTCAGAACGAACTGCGGCCGCTGGCAATGCCGGGCGGGCCCGCGCGGTTCAGCTCGATCGCCTGGCCGCTGATCGGTGTGCTCGTGCTGGTGGCCGGCTGGACGGTCGCCATCAGCTACTACTTTCACCATCAAAGCACGCGCAGCCAGTTTCTCGGAGAACAGCAGGTCAAGGGCGCACGTGCTGCGCGGGTTGTCGAGTCGACGATCGTTGCCGACTACGCGGCGGTCGAACAGGGGGCGCGCGCGTTGTCGGAACGCGGTGATCTGGCGGCTGCGCTGTCGCGCCCGGGCGGTGAGCAATCGATCCGGGAGTGGGCGCAGAAGTCAGGGCGCCATTCTGGAGTCGGGCTGATCGAGGTCTACGACGCCAAGGGCAGCCTGATCGAGCGCACCGGTGAACGCGGAATCCAGCGCGTCGCGGACAGCGCGAGCCAGGCCGGCGTCGTCGACGCGCTCGCAGGCCGCGAGACGATCACCGTGCTCGAGCGACTGCAGGGAATCACGATCCGTGCGGTCGCTCCGGTCATCGCCAACCAGCGCATCGTCGGAGCTGTCGCCGTCGAACGACTGATCGGTGTCGAGTACCTGAATCAGCTCGCCAATCGGCTCGGGTCCGAAGTCGCATTGCTGGCAGAAGACCGCGCCCTTGTCGCGAGCCTTGGCCCCAACGACCTGCGCTGGATCGAAAAATCCTCCGGTAGCGTGCGCACGGGAGCGACCGCCCACATCGAGCTCGATGGCACGCTTGATGTCTCGCTGCGGCCGCTGGCCATCGACGAACGGCCGATCGCGGTCGCCGTGCTGGTACCCAACAGCGGCGCTTACGAACTGCTGTCGAACTCGGGCCACGCGTTCGGGATTGTGGTACTCGCGACGATCCTGGCGACAATCGCGGCTGGAATCTATCTGACGCGTTACCTGATCCGCCCGATCAAGGCGCTGACCGAACGGGCCGAACAGCTCTCGCTGCGCTATGCGGGTTGTGCGGCGCGCCGCAGCGGCGACGAACTCGATTCGCTGGTGGCGTCCTTCGAGGCGATGACCAGCGCGCTGCTGTCCCATTCCGAGCGCCTCTCGCGCGCCCACCTGACCGAGCTGCAGAACAGCCTCGAACTGCAGCGCCAGTACGCATTGATGCGGCTGCTGCGCGGACTGGCCGCGGCTGCCAACGAGTCCGATTCCGTGGAACGCACGCTGGAGCGGGCGCTCAATGAGATCGGCGATTACCTCGACTGGCCGCTCGGCCGCGTCGCGGTGCTGCAGGACGATGTCGCCGACCGCGCCTTGCCGCCGCGATCGATCTGGTACGCGCGCGATCCGGAGCGTTTTCGCGAGTTCATCGCGGCCACGAACGGCTTGCCGATCGTTCCATCGCCCAATCACCTGATCGGCCGTGCCTACCTCTCCGGAATGCCGAACTGGGTATCCGACCTGTCGCGCATGACCGAATGGAACCGGCTCGATATTGCGCTGCGCGCCGGCCTGCAGACCGGCGTCGTCATCCCGGTCATCGCGCATGGCCACGTCGCGGCGTTCATCGAGTTTTTCAGCGATCACCGGGTCGAAGCCACGAACCCGCTGCTCGAGCTGGTCGAGGCCATCGGTGCGGAACTGTCGCGGGTGGCCGAGCGCCAGCGCGCCGAGCGCGATGTGCGCCAGCGCGAGATGGAGTCGAGCCGGTTGGCGATGGTCGCATCGCGGACCGAGCAGATGGTGCTGATCCTCGATCCGCTGGGCCGGATCGACTGGGCCAACGACGCCGCGGTGCGCTTCTCCGGCTATTCGGTGCAGGAAATGCGCGGCAAGCTGGCGCACACGCTGCTCAACGGGCCCGACACCGACACCGACGCGACGCGCCGTCTGGGTGAGGCGATCGTGCAGGGCGAGCCGTGCAAGTTCGAATTCGTCGCCTACACGCGCAGCGGCGATCAGCGCGTGCTCGAGGTCGAAGGCCAGCCGCTGCGCGACGACCAGGGCCGCTACTTCCAGTACGCGGTGATCAGTCCGGATATCACGGAGCGCAAGCACACCGAAGCGGCGCTGCGCGAGAGTGCCGAATACTTCCGCGCACTGTTCGACGAATCGCCGGTGCCCGCATCGATCCAGGCGCCGGACTACACGATCGTGCGCGCCAACGCGGCGCACACGCGGATGCTCGGTTACACGATCGACCAGGTGATCGGCAAGGATCCGATCGCATTCGTGCATCCGGACGAGGTCGATGCGGCCTATGCGCTGCGCACCGAGATGCGCGGCACCAACGAGCGCGGGCAGGTGACCTTCGAGCGCCGCATGCTGCGCGGCGACGGCCGCATCGTCTGGGTGCGCGGCCACACGGTGCGCTTCAGCGACGCCTCGGGCGAGCGCTACCTGCTGACGATGCTGGAGAACATCACCGAGGCGAAGGAAAGCGAGCGCGTGCTGCGCGACGCGAAGGAGATCGCGGAATCGGCGAGCCGGGCGAAGTCGCAGTTCCTGGCCAACATGAGTCACGAGATCCGCACGCCGATGAACGGCGTGCTCGGGATGACCGAGCTGCTGCTCGGAACGACGCTGAACGACAAGCAGCGCCGCTTCGCCGAGGCCGTGTATCGCTCGGGCGAGACGCTGCTGGAGATCATCAACGACATCCTCGATTTCTCGAAGATCGAGGCCGGCAAGCTCGAGCTCGAGTCCGTCGACTTCAACCTGCGGACCGTGGTCGAGGACGTCTTCGAAATGCTGGCGCCGCGTGCGCACCAGAAGCGGATCGAGCTGGCGTCGCACATCGGGCCCGAGGTGCCGGCAGTGGCGAAGGGTGACCCGACGCGACTGCGGCAGGTGCTGACGAACCTGGTCGGCAACGCGATCAAGTTCACGGAGTCGGGCGAGGTCGTCGTCACCGTCGCCGCCGCCGCCGAAGCGCAGGGTCACCGGGTCCGCTTCGAAGTGCGCGACACCGGAATCGGCATGCGGCAGGAAGCACTCGCGAAGCTCTTTTCCGTCTTCATGCAGGCCGACCAGTCGATGTCGCGCCGCTATGGCGGCACCGGACTCGGCCTCGCGATCAGCAAGCAGTTGGTCGAGCTGATGGGCGGTTCGATCAGCGCCGACAGCCAGTTCGGAGAGGGTTCGACGTTCCGGTTTGACGTGCCGCTCGCGACCGGCGATTCGGAGGCCGTCGCGCCGCCGATCAACGCGCGCGAACTGCGCGGCCGGCGCGTGATCCTGGTCGAGGACAACCCGACCAACCGCAACATCCTCGAGATGCAGCTGAAGTCCGTCGGCATGGACGTCGCGACGGCCGACAACGGGTCAACAGCGCTCGAACTGATGCGCGCGGCGGCACGCGCGGGCACTGCATTCGATGTCGCTGTCATCGACATGAAGATGCCGATCATGGACGGCCTGACGCTGGCCGGCGAGTTGCGGCGCGACCCGGCGCTGGCCGCGACGCGGATGGTGATGTTGACTTCGCTGGCGAGCGGAAACGAGGCGCAGCTCGCCTATGAAAGCGGCGTCGACGTCTATCTGACGAAGCCGGTTCGCCAGAGCGAACTGCTGGACGCGCTGGCACGGGTGCTTTCGCGTGAGGAACCCCCCGTGGCGCGCGCAGTCACCGTCGTGCCGGGCAAGCGGGCGCGCGTGCTGGTTGTCGAGGACAACCTGGTGAACCAGGAGGTCGCACGCGTGATGCTGCGCGACCTGGGCTGCGACATCCGCCTCGCCGACAACGGGCGGGAGGCACTGAATGCGATGCGGACCCAGACCTTCGACCTGGTCCTGATGGATTGCCAGATGCCGGAGATGGATGGCTTCGAAGCGCTGCGGCGATTCCGCAGCGCGACCCAGGCCGATTACGAGACGTCGCTCGCAGTTCCGATCGTTGCACTGACCGCCAACGCGCTCGCGGGGGACCAGGAGCGGTGCCTTGCCGCGGGGTTCAACGACTACATGGCGAAACCGTTCAAGCAACAACAGCTGGATCAGTTGCTCGAACGATGGACGGTGCAGCGCGAGCGAGGAGCGGCGGCGGGGACCAAGCCGAAATCGATGCCGGCGTCCGAACCGCCGCCGCCCAGCGACGGCGGCGCACTGGACCTGACGGTGATCGAACGCATTCGCGACATGGAGCGGCGCGGCGCTGCGCGCCTGCTGGAGCGCCTGATCGACACCTACCTGACGACGGCGGCCAAGCATGTGGCAGATGCCGAACAGGCGCTCGCGAACGGTGATGCATCTGCGCTCCGCCACGCGGTTCACACGCTGAAGTCCTCGAGCGCCAACCTGGGAGCAACCAGCTTGTCGCAGCACTTCGCGATGCTCGAAACGCATGCACGGTCGCGCCAGATTCACGCCGCGCGCCGGGACTGGCCCGCGGCACGCTCCGAATACGAGCGCGCAGTACAGGCATTGAGAGCGATGTCGGCCTCGACCGACACCGCGATGACGAACTAGATATGCGACTGATGGAATCTGACAAGGACGCAGAGAAGGCGCCGGCGAACCGGTCCCAGGACGACGCTGACGGCAGCGGTGAAGGCGCTTCGCGCAACGATCTCGTACTGCTGGTTGACGACGATCCGGTCGCGCGACTGCTGACGGCCTCCGCACTGGCCGAACGTCACTGGCGCGTCATCGAGGCCGATGGCGGCGGGCACGCGCTTGAGCTCTTCTCGGAGAACCAGCCGGACGTCGTCGTGCTCGACGCGCTGATGCCGGACGTCGACGGCTTCATCACCTGCGAACGGCTGCGCCGCCTGCCGGGCGGCGAACACGTCCCGGTGCTGATGCTGACCGGTCTCGATGACGAACCTTCTATCGCGCGGGCCTACGAGGCTGGCGCGACGGACTTCTTCGTGAAGAGCACGACGCAGTGGACGCTGCTGTCGGAACGGCTGCGCTACCTGATCCGGGCTTCGCGCATGCGCGAGGAGCTGGCCGAGAGCCGGGCCAAGCTGACGAAGGCGCAGCGCATTGCGCGGCTGGGCAGCTGGGAGTGGAACATCGCAGCGCGCTGGGTGAAGCTCTCGGAAGAGTGCTTCCCGATCGCGGGGCTGCCGCAGCAGGAAGAGGGGCTGGCCGACTGGTTCGTCTGGTCGCGCGTCATCGAGGACGAGCGTGCCCGCATCGAGATGCTGTTCCGCGAGGCGCTGGCGGGCAACGGCCAGATGAACTTCGAGTGCCGCATCGCGCGGCCGAACGGACAGGTCCGCATCGTCCACATCGAAGCGGAGATCGACCGCGACGAGGGCGCGCGCGCCTCTGCCGTGCACGGCGTGATCCAGGACATCACCGAGCGCAAGCATGCCGAGGACCAGATCCGGCAGCTCGCCAACTACGACAGCCTGACCGGCCTGCCGAACCGGCGCTTCTTCCGCGACCAGTTCCAGTCGGCGCTCGAGCGCGCGCGGACCAGCGGCACCGCGGTCGGCGTGCTTTTCATCGACCTCGACCGCTTCAAGCAGATCAACGACACGCTCGGCCACCAGGTCGGCGACCAGCTGCTGCGCGAGGTCGCGAAGCGCCTTTACCAGTGTGTGCGTGAGAACGACACCGTCGCCCGCGCGGCCGAACGCGCGGGCCCGTCGCAGGGCATGCGGCCGCCCTCGATCGGTTCGGCAACGCGCAGCCTGGCCGCCGGTTCGCAGAACGCGCCGGCGCCGATCAGCACGAACAGCGTCGCGCGCCTCGGCGGCGACGAGTTCACGATCCTGCTGACGGACATGTCGGAGCCGAGCCTGATCGAAGGCGTCGCGCAGCGCCTGCTCGAGACGATGCGCAAGCCGTTCAGCTTCTC